>NZ_CP012945.1:4076950-4395631 GCF_001402915.1 Devosia sp. A16 | reverse complement strand
CTGGGCGTGTTTGGCGGCGACGAACGGCACTGATGAGCCGCGCATCGGCGCATAGGGTAGCCCGCTCATCGAAACCACCGTGTGGATGTCAGCCTCGGGCCGTTTCAGCAGCAGCGGCAGCAGGCGGCGCGTCAGCGCCATGGTGCCGGTCACCGTCGAGTCAACCACCGCAGCGATTTGCGCGTCGGTCATCGCCTGGTAGGCGCCGCCCACCCATTGCGAGCCCGAATTGACGAGAATATCGAGCTCAGGGTGCACGGTGGCGATCCTGCCTGCCGCCGCGGTCAGCGATAGCGGGTCGGCAAGGTCGCAGACGAAGGCATCCGGCCGGCTGCCGGTCCGCTGCTCGATGGCATCGGCGACTGCACCGATACCCGCGGCGTTGCGGCCCAGCAGCAGCGGGATCATGCCGCGATCGGCCGCGACGATGGCGAGGGCTGCCCCGAGGCCGCGCGCCGCGCCGGTGATCGCAATGGTCTTGCCCGCAAGTCCCATTCATTCCTCCCTATGGTCCCGCCAAGAAAAAAGGCCGGGATCGCTCCCGGCCTTCGATAGGTCCCTGCATGGGATCTCAGCTTTTCTCTTCCGCCGGCTTGTCGGCGGCGGGGGCCCTGGTCTTCTTGGGCTTGGGCGCAGCGATGGCTTTGGGACGGGCCGGCCGCGGCGGAACCGCGATCAGCTCGAGCTTGGCCTCGGTGCCGACGCCAACCACCGCCACGGTGACCGAGCCGCCGTTCTGCAGTTCGCCGAACAGCACCTGATCGGCCAGCGGCTTCTTGACGTGCTCCTGGATCACGCGACCGAGCGGACGCGCTCCCATCTTCTCGTCGTAGCCGCGGACCGCCAGCCACTCGGCAGCCTCCGGGGTGAGCTCGATGGTCACGCCACGCTCGGCCAGCTGGCCTTCGAGCTGCAGCACGAACTTCTCCACCACCCGGCGCACCACCTGCGGCGGCAACGGACCGAACGAGATGATGGCGTCGAGACGGTTGCGGAACTCCGGCGTGAACATCCGGTTCACCGCTTCCTCGTCGTCACCCTGTTCGCGCTTGCGACCGAAGCCGATCGGCGACTTCTGCAGCTCCATGGCGCCTACATTGGAAGTCATGATCAGGATCACGTTACGGAAGTCGACCGACTTGCCGTTGTGATCGGTGAGTTTGCCGTGGTCCATGACCTGCAACAAGATGTTGAACAGGTCGGGGTGGGCCTTTTCTATCTCGTCGAGCAACACCACGCAGTGCGGATGCTGGTCCACGCCATCGGTGAGCAAACCGCCCTGATCGAAGCCGACATAGCCCGGAGGGGCGCCGATCAGCCGCGACACGGTATGCCGCTCCATGTACTCGGACATGTCGAAGCGCAGCAGTTCCACACCCAGCGTATCGGCCAACTGCTTGGCCACTTCGGTCTTGCCGACGCCGGTCGGGCCCGTGAACAGGTACGAGCCGATCGGCTTTTCCGGTTCGCGCAGGCCGGCACGAGCCAGCTTGATCGCCGACGACAGTGCGGTAATTGCCTGATCCTGGCCGAACACCACGGTCTTGAGATTGCTCTCGAGATTGGCGAGCAGCTCGGAGTCCGACTTCGACACCGACTTGGGCGGGATGCGGGCCATCGTGGCGATGGTCTGCTCGATATCGACCACGTCGATGGTCTGCTTGCGGTTCTCGGGGGTCAGCAGCATCTGGCTGGCGCCGGTCTCGTCGATCACATCGATCGCCTTGTCCGGGAGCTTCCGGTCATTGATATAGCGCGCGCTCAGCTCGACGGCGGCCTTCAGCGCGTCGTCGGTGTACTTGAGCTTGTGGTAGTCCTCGAAATACGGCCGCAGTCCCTTCACGATCTCGATCGCATCGGGAATGGTCGGCTCGGCGACGTCGATCTTCTGGAAACGACGGACCAGCGCCCGATCCTTCTCGAAGAACTGCCGGTACTCCTTGTAGGTGGTCGAGCCAATGCAGCGGATATTGCCCGAGGCCAGAGCCGGCTTCAGCAGGTTCGAGGCATCGAGGGCGCCGCCCGAGGTGGCGCCGGCGCCGATCACGGTGTGGATTTCGTCGATGAACAGAATGGCGTCGGGGTGCTTCTCGAGCTCCTTCATGACGGCCTTCAGCCGCTCTTCGAAATCGCCGCGATAGCGCGTACCGGCGAGGAGCGAGCCCATGTCGAGCGCATAGATCACCGCCTCGCGCAGCACTTCGGGCACATCGCCTTCGATGATCTTGCGCGCCAGCCCTTCGGCAATGGCGGTCTTGCCCACGCCGGCGTCACCGACATAGAGCGGGTTGTTCTTGGAGCGCCGGCACAGGATCTGGATGGTCCGGCGCAGCTCGCTGTCGCGACCGATCAGCGGGTCGATCTTGCCGGCGCGCGCCTTCTCGTTGAGGTTGACGCAGAAGTCGGCAAGGGCCGAGCTCTGGCCATTGCCTGAACGCTCGCCTTCTTCGCCCTGGCCATTGCCGGCCGGGGTTTCGGCGCCGCGCACGCGGCGCTCTTCGCTTGGCCCCGACTTGGTGATGCCGTGCGAGATGAAATTGACCGCGTCGAGCCGCGTCATGTCCTGCTGCTCGAGGAAGTACGCCGCATGGCTCTCGCGTTCGGCGAAGATGGCGACCAGCACGTTGGCGCCCGTAACCTCTTCCTTACCGGACGATTGCACGTGGATGACGGCGCGCTGGATGACGCGCTGGAATGCGGCGGTCGGCCGCGCATCCTGCCCGTTGGGCACGACGAGGCTGTCGAGTTCCTCGTTAATGAAGTCTTCGAGGTCGGATTTCAGCGCTTCGATGTCGACGTCGCAGCCGGTCAGCACCGCGATGGTGTCGCGATCGTCGGTCAGCGCCAGCAGCAGGTGCTCGAGCGTTGCGAACTCATGCGCCCGCTCTCGCGCCAGGTTCATCGCCTGATGGAGGGCCTTCTCAAGTCCGCGGGAAAAAGAGGGCATATGTCGGTTCCTATTGCTTTTCCATCACGCACTGCAGTGGGTGCTGGTTCTTGCGGGCCGCGTCCATCACCCTGGTGACCTTGGTCTCGGCCACCTCGAAGGGGTACACGCCACATTCGCCGACGCCCTGATTGTGGACGTGAAGCATGATGCGCATGGCCTCTTCGCGGGTCTTGTTGAACACATCCTGCAGTACCAGGACGACGAACTCCATCGGAGTGTAGTCATCGTTGAGCAGCAGCACCCGATAAAGGCTGGGCCGCTTGCTCCTGGTTTTCGGCTTCGTGATGGTCGCCGTATCGTTCTTGCTTCCCCCATCGCCGTTGCCCTTGCGGTCATCATCGGCACCCCGTGGCGGCATCATGGATGCACCAATGGTCGGGAGCGTCAGTTCGATGGCTGCACGCATGGCTCGGGTCTGGGGGAGATCGGTTCGAAGCAGCATGGTGAGGCCATTATGTAGGCAAAACTCGCTGCCTGTTAAGTGGCGAACTACCTAAACTTTGGAGCAGGTGGCCCTGCTCACAAGCGTTTAACCAAGTGCCCGAAATCCATCGCATTTTACGGAATGGTAAGACCGCCTGCCTAAGGTGCACGGTAACAGGGAACGTGACTGGTCTCATTTTGGGGAGGACCGGACACCGCTTCTCGAGGCGTTGAGTACGGGCGGCGTTTGCGCCCGATAGTAGTTGGAGTACCGGGTGCTTTCGCAGAAGCATTTTTCCCAAAGCCGCGCGGTTTTCTCGCGCCTGGTGGCCGCCCTCATGCTGGCCCTCGCACTGCTCGTGCCAATGGTCGTGGCCGTCGAGGCTGCCAGTGTGCCGCGCAAGTTCGCGGGCATTGTCGTCGACGCCAAGTCCGGCAAAATCCTCTACGAAAGCTCCGCCAATGCCGCTCGCTACCCGGCGTCGGTGACCAAGGTGATGACCCTCTACATCCTGTTCCAGGAACTGGAGGCCGGTAACATTACCTTGAAGACCAAATTCACGGTGTCGAAATACGCCGCCCAGGCGGTCCCCACCAAGCTCGGCCTGAAAGCCGGCTCGACCATCACCGTCGAGAACGCCATCAAGGCGATCGTCACCATTTCGGCCAACGACATCGCCCGGGTGATCGCCGAGAACATCTCCGGCTCCGAGAGCGCGTTCGCCAAGCGCATGACCTCGACCGCCAAGGCACTGGGCATGTCGAACACCACCTATCGCAATGCCTCGGGCCTGCCCGACAGCGGTCAGGTCACCACCGTCGCCGATCAGGCGATCCTCGGCATCGCCGTCTACCAGCACTTCCCGAACTACTACGAGTACTTCCAGACCCGCAGCTTCTCTTACGGCAAGCGCACCTACGGCAATCACAACCGCCTCCTGGGCAACAATGGCGTGGATGGCATCAAGACCGGCTACACCAACGCCTCGGGCTTCAACCTGCTGACCGCGGCGCGGGCCGACGGGCACCACATCGTCGTCGCCGGCTTCGGCTTCGACTCCAGCGGTGCGCGCGACGCCAAAGTGCGCGAACTGGTCAAGACCTACCTGCCCAAGAGCCGCACCGGGGGCTATCTCGACGTCGCGATGATCCCGCAGCCGGGCCGCAAGGGCGCCACCGTCATGGTGGCCTCCGCCGATCCGGCGCCGGTTATGCCGGCTCCCTACCCGTCGTTCCGCATCGACGGCACCACTGTCAGCGTCACCGCCAAGCTGGAGCCGACCGAAGCCGCGCAGCAGCCGGACGACATCGTGGTGGCCTCGATCGACGATGCCGCCCCGCTGCCGGAGGCCCGCCCGGCCGATCTGGGCTTCGATGAAGCCGTGCAGGCCGCCAACAAGCTCGCCTCGCGCCCGACCATCGCCAGCATCGCTCCGCAGCAGGAGCGCCCCCTCGATGTGATCGGCGCCTGGCTCAGCGACACCTTCTCGCTCGGCGCGGCCCCTGCCCCGCTCGGCCAGACCGCGCCGTCGGCGCCGCTGCTGCCACCGGTCGGCATCGGCGAAGAAGGCCAGCCGATCGACCTGATGACCTCGGGTGGCATCGGCGATGCCGCGCCGCAGGTGGTCGAGAACCAGGCGCCGCCGGCCGCGCTCGCCGTCGCCGAAGTGCCGCAGGATGTCAGCGGCGGCTGGATCGTCCAGATCGGCGCCGCGCCGACCGAGGGCGGCGCCAACTCGCTGATCAGCGATGCCTCGTCCAAGGTCGGGAACCTTGGTACGGCACGCGCCTATGTCGAACGGTTCGAGAAGAACGGCCAAGTGTTCTTCCGCGCCCGGTTCGGAGGTTTCGGCGACCGCGAAGATGCGGCCGGTGTCTGCAACCAGTTGAAGAAAGCCAAGATGAGCTGCCTCGCCATGCAGTCCTGATGGACTGACCGGTGTCGCTTTCAGCCGAAAGCGCCCCGGTCGCGAAAAGCAGCCGCCTCAGGGAAGCGAATTTGTGGCCTGTGTTGGAGTAGCCCAAATGAGCGATACGTCTAGCCTCACCGAACTCGCCCGCTTTGTGGGGCAGTCGGCCCTCGCGTCCGAAGATGCCGTTGTCCGCAGGCAGGCGGTCAATGCCATGGTGACGCGGTTCAATCCCGGCCTGAAGCGCCGCGGCGTCGGCGACCTGCTCGGCGTGGTGATGGCACTCAGCGCCCGCACCCGCCGCATGCTGATGCCGCATGTCGAGATCGAACTCGACGTCTTCGCGCCAGCAGGCGGCCGCGCAGTGACCGTCACCCTGCCCCGGCGGGGTTAGCAAGTTCCAACAGCGTCGGTGCGCACAACCTACGACAGCGCCCCACGCTCGGTGTCATCCCAGCGAAAGCTGGGACCCATCTCGCCGACCGCGCCAGCTGATAGTTGGGTCCCTGCTTTCGCAGGGATGACAGCCGGTAGGTGGGCATGTTCATAGCCAAGGCAAATGCACTCTCGCTGGGACAGACCCAGTCTTCGGCCTCTCACTCACCGGCCATATGCTCGAATCTGGCCGGCTCGACGGCGCTGGCGGCCAGCGCCTTCTCGCCCTCGATGCGGGCCTTGGCCTGCTCGCTTACCGGCAGCTTCAACGCCTCTACCAGCGCGCGATATTCCTGCCGGGCGCTGAGGTGCGACATCGAGGGGAGTCCCCCGAGCATCTCGGCGTCCAAGGGATCGAAGACCGTCATGCCGGTCGGGAACAGCGAGCGAAAGATCACCCGCTCGGCGATGCCGTCGGCCACTCGGCAGCCGAGCCGCACGGCAATCTTCTCGATGGCGCCCTGGACGATCTTGGTCGAGCGCGACGGCAGCATCGAGATGCGGTTGCGCACGATCACCCAGTCGATGGTGCGGCCATCGATCGACAGCCGTTCGGTGCGGGCCCGCTGCACCAGACGGGCATAGTGGCTCATTTCCCTGGGGTCGCCCGTCACCGGGTCCACATGCGCCATCACGTCGAGATCGATGATCGAATCGTTGAGTGGGGTGACCAGGGTATCGGCCAGCGAATGCGCCAGCCGGGTCAGATGGGTGTCGAAGCCGGGCGTATCGACGATCAGGAAATCGGCGTCGCCTTCGACCTCGATGATGGCCTGCCGGAACAGGTCGAACTCGACGCGCTGGTTCTCCTTGACCGAGTCCGATTTGGACAGCGGCAGGTGGAAATGGGTGGCGTGCGGCAGCTTCAGGTCGTGCGCTTGGGCCCAGTTGCGGCGGTTGCGCACGTATTGGGTGAGGGTCTGCTGACGGCTGTCGACGTCGATCGAGGCGACGCGAAACCCTTGGTACATCAGGAAAACGGCGAGATGAAACGCGGTGGTCGACTTGCCGGAGCCGCCCTTCTCATTGCCGACGACAATGACATGCGTCCCTGTCCTGCCCATCAAACTCCCCTGCCGCTCCAGTGCCCCGAAGCGACGCATTTTCGGGATTCGGTATATGTTCGCCCGGGCGAACTATTGATGAGACCCCCACCCCGTTCAAGGGGGAGTTTGAACACCCGCCGATGACAGGCGCGCAACGTCACCCTAAAGCCGCGCTTCGAGCGCCGCGCGATCGGCGAGAAACATCACCTGCCCGCGCTGGTTGCTCTCGTAGATGAAGTCGCGCAGCGACGGGCTCTCGGCGGTGAAGCGCGAAATGTCGCCGAGAACGGCGACACGGAAGCCATATTGCTGGAACTTCTGCAGCACCGCGCCCGCGAGCCGGCTACTGAGCCAGAAAAAATCGTCCACCAGTCGCTCCGCCGGGATGGCAATGAGGTCGATACCGAGCCCGTAGGTCGCGCCGATGACGTCGTTGACGTCCGCCTCGGCGGCGATCACCGGCCCGTCGTAGAAGCCGACGGTGACGCCCTTGATCTCGCTTTGCTGCATCAGATCAGTCCCAGTTTCGCCAGTTCCTCGGCGAGTTCGAGCGAGCCCTCCTCCTCGAAACCGCCCTTGCCGATATCGGCGGGGGCATCCTTGGGGTCAAGGTAGCGCCAGCCCTGGAACGGCGATTTGGGGCGCGGAATGGTGCGCACCATGTCCGGCGCCATGATGATGTCGCAACACTTCAGCCCCTGCTCGTCGACGGCCTCGGCCAGCCTCAGGATCGGCTGGCGGCAACGGATCACCCCGGAGATCACCCAGTAGATCGAGCCCTGCCCTTCCATCTCGCCCTTGCGCTTGGGCATGGTACGGGTGCGATGGACGTGCACGTCCTCGCCATAGTCGGCGCCCCACCAATGAGCACGCTCGCTGCGATAGGACTCGAGCTCCTCCAGCGTCGCTACGCCGACGCAGAGCTTGATCATATGCATCATGCGTTGCCGGCCGCGTCCCGCTTGGCGTTGATGATGTCGATCTCGTCCTGATCGACCACCCAGGGCTCCTTCAGGGCCTCGGCCAGCCATTCCTGAAACGTCGGCAAGGCGTAGATCGCCTCGACATATTCCTGCGCCAGATCGCTCACCGGCAGCTCATAAGTACGGATACGGGTCGCCACCGGCGCGTACATCGCGTCGGCTGCGTTGAACGAACCGAACAGATAGGGCCCGCCGGACTTCGACAGCAGGTCGCCCCAGATGCGCTCGATGCGCTTCAGGTCGTCGGCCACCATATCGATGTCGACCTTGCCGGGATGCGAAGCGCGCAGGTTCATCGGCGCGGCGTCGCGCAGGGCCAGGAAGCCGCCATGCATCTCGGCGGCCGCCGACCGGGCATAAGCCCGTTCGACCCGATTGGATGGCCAGATGCCCTTGGCGGGGTATTTGTCGTGCAGATATTCGATGATCGCTGTGGTTTCGGGCAACACCACGTCACCGTCGACCAGCACCGGCACTTTGCCGCTCGGCGATTTCTTGCGCAGGTTCTGCTGCCAGCCTTCGCCGTTGAGCAACACCAGCTCTTCGTCGAACGGAATGTTGAAATGGCGCAGCACCAGCCAGGCGCGAAGCGACCAGCTCGAGTAGTTGCGGTTGGCAAAGATGAGCTTCATGCGAGCCTCAAAAGCGGAAGGGCGCCGAATGGCCCGGCGCCCTTCCAAAATTCTGTACTATCGAAGGACCTTCAGGTCCAGTTGCGCTCCGTCCTAAGCGCCGGCAACGATAGTGAACACCAGTGACATGGCCACCAGACAGACGAGTGTCCAGGACACTGTCGGTAAGGCGGATCGCCACCATTCGGTCTTTGATTGGCCTCGCATCAAAGCTCCTTCTTGCCGTTCTCGGGCTGCCGCAACCACACATGGTGACGGAATTGCGACAGTAATGATTCGTTAACTCGGCAGGGGCGTGGTTGGGAAGTGGCGGGAAAGCCACAGTGGATAGGTCGAGTATTGCTGTGGACAGCGGCCTAGAAGAGGCCGAACCAGAGCCCGGCCAGGCCCAAAAACGCGAAGAATCCAATCACATCGGTGACGGTGGTGACGAACACCGAGGAGGCGATCGCCGGGTCGACCTTCAGTCTGTTGAGCGTCAGCGGGATCAAAATTCCAGCGCTGCCGGCGGCGATCATGTTGATGATCATGGCGAGGCCGATGACGATCCCCAGACTCGGGCTGGCGTAGCGCAGCCAGGTGACGGCGCCGATCAGCACGGCGAAGATGCACCCGTTGAGGAAGCCGCCGGTGACCTCGCGCAGGATCAGGCGGCGCACCCTGCCCCGATCGAGGTCGCGGGTGGCGAGGGCGCGCACCGTGACGGTCATGGTCTGGGTGCCGGCGTTGCCGCCCATCGAGGCGACGATCGGCATCAACGCGGCCAACGCCACCATCTGCTCGATGGTGGCGTTGAACAGGCTGATGACGAAGGAAGCAAGCATGGCGGTGATGAGGTTGACCACCAGCCAGGGGGCGCGGCTGCGCACGGTCGAGAGCACATTGTCCGACAGCTCTTCGTCGCCGGCCACACCACCGAGCAGCTTGATGTCCTCGGTCGCCTCCTCGTGGATCACGTCGACGATGTCGTCGACGGTCAGCACGCCGACCAGCCGCTTGTTCTCATCCACGACGCCGATCTCGACGAGGTCGTAACGCTCGAAGTCGCGCGCTGCCTCTTCCTGGTCCTCGGTGGCTTCCACCGTGAGGACGTCGTGGTTCATCAGGTTCTCGATCCGGACCTGGCGCCTGGAGCGCAGGAACTTGTCGAGCGGAATGGTGCCCAGCACCCGATAGCCGGGATCGACGACGTAGAGCTGAAAGAACTCGTCGGGGAGATCCTTCTCCACCCGCAGGTAGTCGATGGTCTGGCCGACGGTCCAGAACGGCGGGATGGCGATGAAATCGGTCTGCATCCGCCGGCCGGCGGAGTCCTCGGGAAAGTCCAGGCTGCGCTTGAGGCTCAGCCGCTCGAAAGCCGGCAGCTGCGCAAGGATCTCCTCCCGGTCCCCGGCATCCATGTCCTCGAGGATGTAGACGGCGTCGTCGTTGTCGAGACTCGCAACGCCGCGCGCCACGTCCTCGGCCGGCAGTCCCTCGATCAGGTCGGTACGAACGTTATCGTCGACCTCGGTCAGGGCCAGGTAGTCGAACTTGTCGCCGAGCATCTGGACCAGCGCGACGCGCTCGTCCTGCTCGAGCGCCTCCAGCACGTCACCAGCATCGGCGGCGTGCAGCGGCTCCATCATCTCGGCGACGTCGTGCTCTTCGCCCGCCAGCAGGTGGGCGCGCAGCCGCTCGATCCACTGCTGATTCAGGTGATCGTCCGGACCGCGAAGCGCGTTCGGATCGGGCCGGGCTTCCCCGATTTCCGCGATGTCGGATTCATTGGTCATGGAGACCCCGGGAGGCTGGCGCTTCGGGTTCAAACCGTTGTGTAGCCAATCGGTTTGAGATGCGCCAGACTTGCTACCCAGTCGCATGCTGTTTTTTGCTTCGCCGAGAAGGAGATGGCGATGGGCCACGAGATGGACCGGATGTTGCGTATCTGCGCGGCGTTGCAGCTGCCCGAAGTCAGCGAGTCCACCAGCTACGGCGCGCCGTCGCTCAAGGTCAGGGGCAAGAACTTCGCCTCGGTGCGTGGGCCGCAGGAGATGGTGCTGCATTGCCCGCTCGAGCAGAAGGAACTGCTGATGGAGATGGCGCCCGAGATCTACTGGCAGACCGACCACTTCAAGGGCTGGCCGGGGCTCCTGGTCCGGCTCGACGTGATCGGCGACGAGGAGTTGTCGCTGCGGCTGGAGGATGCCTGGAGGTTCCGGGCGCCGAAGCGGCTGGCCGAGGCGTATGCGGCGGCGAAGCGGTAACTGCCGTTCTGCCTTCGATTGTGGCTTTCCCCTCATCCGGCGCTACGCGCCACCTTCTCCCCGACGGGGAGAAGAATCCGGAGAGCGCGGCGATCACCTCTGTTCCTCTCCCCGTCGGGGAGAGGGTGGATCGCGCGAAGCGCGAGACTGGTGAGAGGTGGCAGGCGCGCCGGTCCCTCCCGCGCCTGCTTCAGAGCTTACGGCGTCAAGTCCTTCGGCGGTTCGATGCCGTTGATCAGCGAGGCAGTGGTCACGGTGTTGGCAAGCAGGCAGACGATGGTCATCGGCCCTACCCCGCCCGGAACCGGCGTGATGGCGCCGGCAACTTCGGCCGCCGCGGCATAGTCAACGTCCCCAAGCAGTCGCGTCCTGCCTTCCCCCCGCTCCGGCGCCGGAATGCGGTTGATGCCGACATCGATCACCGTCGCGCCCGGCTTGATCCAGTCGCCCTTGATCATCTGCGGGCGGCCGACCGCGGCGACCACGATATCGGCCTGCCGGACCACATCGGCCAGGTTCCTGGTCTTCGAATGCGCCACGGTCACCGTGCAATTCTCGCGCAGCAACAGCTGCGCCATCGGCTTGCCGACCAGGTTCGAGCGGCCGACGATCACCGCATTGAGCCCATCGAGCGAGCCGAGCGTATCGCGCAGCAGCATCAGGCAGCCGAGCGGCGTGCAGCTCACCGGTCCCGGCAGACCGATCTGCAGCTTGCCGACGCTGGCCGGGGTGAAGCAGTCGACATCCTTGTCGGGCGAGATCGTCGCGATGATCTTGTTGGGATCGATCTGCTTGGGCACCGGCAGTTGCACCAGGATGCCATGAATGGCCGGGTCGGCATTGAGGTTCTGCACCAGGGCCAGCACTTCGGCCTCGGAGGCGTCTTCGGGCAACTCGTATTTCTCCGAGTGCATGCCGACCTCGACGGTCTGCTTGGCCTTCTGGCTCACATAGATCTGGCTGCCCGGATCGTGTCCGACGATCACCACCGCCAGGCCGGGCGTGATGCCGTGGTCGCGCTTCAGGCGCTCGACATGGCCGGCGATCCGGCCCCGCAGGCCCTCGGCATAGGTCTTTCCGTCGATGATCTTGGCGGTCATGGGAACTCCTCGGGCTGGAGCGCCCGATATGGAGCAACTCGCCTTCCCGTGCAACCTCAGTAGGGAGCGCGGATGGTGATCCCCTCGGCCTCGAGCGCGAGCCGCACCGCCCGCGCGATCGCCACCGCCTCCTCGGTATCGCCATGGATGCAGAGCGAGGAGGCCCGGGAGCGGATCACCGAGCCGTCGATCGCGACGAGCTCCCCTGCCCGCGCCAGCCGCACCGCACGCTCGGCAATGGCCGTGGCGTCGTGCAGCACCGCGCCGGGCTCGGACCGCGGCACCAGCAGTCCGTTCGGCTGATAGGCCCGGTCGGCGTAAGCCTCGCGCACCACGGGATAGCCCAGCGCCTCGGCCACCTCGACCTGCGCGCTGTCGTCGATGGCCAGCACCGCCAGGCCCGGCACCAGCCCGGTTACCGAAGCAAAGCACAGCGCCGCAACGGCCGGCTCCTCCGCCGCCATGTTGGCGAGCGCCCCATGCAGCTTGAGGTAGCGCACCGGCACTTCCTCTTCCTCGGCGTACTCGACCAGGGTGCGCACCTGGGCGCGCACCTGCTCGTCCAGTTCCTCGGGCGGCAGCAGCAGCCGGCGGCGGCCGAAATGTTCGCGATCGGCAAAACCAGGATGCGCCCCGACAGCTACGCCTCGGGCCCTGGCCGCCCGCAGCGCCAACCGCATCGTCGTTTCGTCGCCGGCATGGCCGCCGCAGGCGATCGACGCCGACGAGACGATGTCGAACAGGGCTGCGTCGCTGGGCATGCCTTCGCCAAGGTCGGCATTGAGGTCGAGTTCGTTCACGGCTTCAGCCCCTCCGCATGCGCCACTGTAACCGGCTCGAACCGCACAGGCGCTCCGGGCCGCAACTGGGCGAACCGATCGAGGTCGACCGAGACCACCGTGGCGATCCGTGGATAGCCACCGGTCGGCTGGTGATCGCGCATCAGCACGATCGGCGTACCATCGCCGAGGATCTGGATATCGCCTGGCACCACGGCATCCGACACCAGCGACAGGATCCTGGCCGCGGCAAACACGCGATGCGGATCGGCAAGCCGCACCCCCATGCGGTCGAGCTGCGGCGACACGACGAACCCATCGGTAACGAAACGCTGACGGATGACATCGTCGAAGCGGTCGGCATGAATGCCCCAGACCACCCTGATCGGGCCATCCCGCTCCGCCGCCGGGGTTGGGTGCTGGCCGCGTCCGCGCGGCAGCGTTGCGCCGAGCGGCACGACGTCGCCGACCTGCAGCGCCCGCCCGCCGAAGCCGCCGATGCCGGCAATGCAGCTGGTCGCCCGGCTGCCCATCACCGGGGCGATGTCGACTTCGCGATCGAAGCGCAGATAGCCGTAGTTGCCGGCGCTGCCCGGTCGAATCTCAACCACCGCGCCGGGCTGCAGGAGCGCCCGTGCCGGCCATGGCTTTGCTTCGCCATCGATGCTCAGCTCGAAGGCGCCGCCATCGAGCGCGATCGCAACCGAGCCCTCGGCGACCAAGCCGAGGCCCGCCGTGGTGAACTCGATGCCGGTCGTCCCGGCGGCGCCGAGCCAGCCGCCCGCCCGCTCGAAGGCCGTACGATCCATCGGGCCGGACGCACTGATACCGTGCCGCAGCAACCCGGGCCGACCGGCGTCCTGCAGCGTCACCAAAGGCCCGGCGCGGGTAATGCGGATGCCGGTCATGGCGCCGCGAACTGCAGGATGTCGCCGGCCCGCACCGCTGTCGGCGGCTCCGCGGCCGGGTCGAAATTGCGGAAGTCGGTATGGCCGATCACATGCCAGCCGGTGGGGATCGGAGTCGACGTGATCGCCGTCTGTCCCGCGGCGAACAGCACCGTGCCCGCCGCCACCTGCCGGCGCACCACGCTTCGGCGCGGCACGACCAAGGTTTCGGGATGCATGCCGCAATAGACGAAGCCAGGCGCGAAGCCGGTCGCCAGCACGCGCAGCGCGGCAGCATTGTGCATCGCCAGGAACTCCATCACCGACACATGCAGCAGGCCCGCAACCTCCTCGAGGTCCTCGCCATCGAAGCTGACCTGCACGACGTGGCGCGTGCCGGCCGCAGGCGCATCCTCAAGCCCCGAGACCAGCAGCCTGATTTCGCCGGCCAGGCGATCGAATGTCAGCGTTGCCGGGTCATAGCGGAGCAGTACCGAAATGAGGTTCGGCACCACCTCCGCCACCCCCGGCAGCGCGGCTGCCTCGACGCGCCCGGCGAGGGCGATGGCCGCTCGATTGGCCGTATCGGAGAGGCTGTCGCCGAACCGCACCAGCAGACCGCGGTCGCCGAGCGGCAGGATCAGCGGTGTGGGGTGTGGATCGGGCATGCCCTGACCTAGCATGCCGGCGCTTCACGGAAAGCCCCAATCTCGGGTTGCCGCGCCCACCGGCTCGCGCTAGAGCCGGACGATGTCCATCCCCGGCTCCAACGTCAGCATCGAAGGTCACGCCATCGTTTCGGTGGACGGCATGATTGCCGCGGCTGACGGCAGCATGCCGCCAGCGCTGCGCAACGAGGCCGATTGGCGCATTTTCCAGGCAGCGCTCGATGCGGCGGTGCTGGTGGTGCTTGGCCGGCTTGGTCATGAGCGTCATCCCAATCCTGGCCGCAGGCGCCTAGTGCTGACCCGTTCCGTGCAGGCGTTCGAGCGCGATCCCGGCGATTCCCTCACACAGTTGTGGAATCCTGCCGGGATCGGCATCGCGGACGTTCTCGCCCGGCTCGGCATCGAGCAAGGCACCGTCGCTGTCACCGGCGGCACCGGCACGTTCGACCTGTTCCTGCCGCTGTACGATCGCTTTGTGCTCTCGGAGGTGCGCGAGCTGGAACTGCCCGATGGCATTGCCTGCTTCAGCAAGGGCCACCCGAGGCTCGTGCTGCCCGGCGCGGGCCTCGAAGCGCGCGACATGGAACTGATCGATCGCGGCGTACTGCAGACGCAATGGGTCCGGCCCTAGCCCTTCTGTGAAACATTGAGCCGCTCGAGGCGTTCAGCCCGGAGTATCCTCTCGAAAGGAGGCTCCGATGCACGGTCAGGTGAGACACCGAAGAGTAGCTGTCGGCCCGATCGACACGTTCTTTCGCGAAGCCGGACCGCCCGACGCGCCGGTCATCCTGCTGCCTCACGGGTATCCCTGCTCGTCTTATGAGTTCCGCAACCTGATGACCCGGCTGGCCGACCGGTGGCGGCTGATCGCACCGGATTTCCCCGGTGCGGGCTACAGCAGCGATCCTGTCGATTTCGACTACAGTTTCGACGGCTATGCCGAGTTCCTCGACCGGTTCGTCGAAACACTGGGTCTCCGCCGGTTCGTGCTCTACCTGCATGACTTCGGCTCGCCGATCGGCGCCCGCCTGGCGATCAAGGCGCCCGAGCGGATCCTCGCGATGATCCTGCAGAATGCCGACGTGCCTTATGAAGACGCGCTGGGCCCGAAATACGCCGAGATCGAACGGACGTGGGACCTGCCACCGGAAGAGATGCGCGAGGCGTTGGCCAAGGCCATCAACAAGGCCACCTTCAGGCAGGAGTTCGAGAACGGAACGCCGGCAGGCATCATCGATCGCCTGCCTCCAGACCTCTGGGAGCTGCACTGGACGCTGATGACGCCACAGCGCAAGCAGATCGCGACGAACCTCCTCGCCGGCCTTAAGCAGAACCGCGCCTGGTTTCCGCAGCATCGGCACTATCTCAAGACACATCGTCCTCCTACGCTGATCGTTTGGGGACCGCACGACGAGTACATGCCTGAGATTTCGGCGCGCGCCTATCTGCGCGACCTCCCCGATGCCGAACTGCACCTGCTGGATGGCGGCCACTGGCTGCTCGAAACCCATCTCGACGAGGTCGTCGACATCGTTCGCCGCTTCCTCGAGCGAGTCGCCCCTGCCGAAGACGCATAGGCCTCATCGGCACGAGCATCTTGACGATGTGGCCCGCCCTCCCTCACTTGCTCCGGCCCACCTCCCAACGTAGTCGCAGATGCCAGCTCGCCGTATTGATCTCGCCGCCAACCTCGCTGCGCTCGCAGCGGGGGCGCTGCTCTCGCTCATGGTCCACCTCAATGGCGAACTGGCCCGACAGGGCGGCGCGCTGTTCTCGTCGTGGATGGCGCACGGCACCGGGACAGTCGCGGCTCTGCTGGTGATTCCGCTGTGGTGGAAGGCGATCCAGCGCAGCGGCGCGCCGCGTGCGGCCATTCCGCTATGGGCTTATCTCGGCGGCTTTGCCGGGGCGGTGACGGTGATCATGACCTCGACGGCGGTGAACTCGTCGTTGGCGCTTTCCGGCACGCTGGCGCTCGGCCTCGCGGGCCAGATCGTCTTCAGCCTCGCCGCGGATCGCTGGGGGCTGTTCGGCATTGCCAGGCGACGCTTGCGACTGGGCGACGCCGTGGCGCTCGCCCTGATCGTCGCCGGCAGCGCACTCGTGATCTGGGGGAGCCTATGATCGAAGCGGTGGTGCTTGCCTTCGTCGCCGGCGGACTGGTCGGGGTCAGCCGCCAGTTGAACGGCCGGCTCGCGGTCTCGACTTCGGCGCTGTTCGCTTCGTTCTGCAACCACCTGGTCGGCTTCGTGCTGCTGACGGCGATCGGCCTGGTGATCGGCGGCCTCCTGCGTGACGGCGCCTTCTCGGGCCCTTGGTACATCTATTTCGGCGGGCCGGTCGGCGTGGTGTTCGTGGCGCTGAGCAGCTGGATCATCGGCCAGATCGGCGCCACTCGCTCCACCATGCTGATCATCGCCGGCCAGGTGCTGGGCGGCGTGGCGCTCGATTGGGTGCTGACCGGCAAACCGGTGTCGCTGACGGCGCTTGGTGGCATCGTGTTGATCGTCGCCGGTGTATTGGTCGCGCAGCGCCAGCGCGGGCCAGCGAACTGACGCCCCCCGCAGTCGCATCGCGACAATCGTCCGGCCTGAGAGCAACGCCCGTGGCGGCAACCCGGACGGCGCGCGCCGAACGTGGCCTGTCAGCCAGCGCCTTCAGCGCGAGCGTCAACCTGTACAACGTCCCTTTTGACTAATCGCCGGAGGGCTATCGCTTTGCCAGAGCCCGACTTGAAATAGCGCTCAAGCTCGCGCGCATGCTCCTCGGTCTCCACCGCGACGTAGGATTTCAGCACGGCAGGGATGTGAGCGAGTGTTGAATCGACCTGACCGGCCTGATGCGAGGCGAAGCGCCGCCTCAGGTCGTTGGTTGAGCCGACGTAGATATCGCCATTCCTCAGTTGAAGGAAGTAGACGTACCACATCGAACACTGCCTCCGTCTGCCGCGGTTCAGCTCCGGAAGACCATGTCTCCCTGCGCTGCTGCGCAGCTTCGGGAGATCACCCTGCGCCCTGTGGTCTCCGGGTGGCCTGCCACCCGAAGCCCACAGGGCGCAGGGTGGCGGGTAGGGAGCCCGCCGATCCGCCGTTTTCTGCGTCTTCTGATCGCTCAAATGCCTGCGGTGACATCAGAAATCACTATAGTCGTTGTGACGGTTATGATAGCCGTTAGCGCGAAATGGCCAGGAACAAACTCACTGAAGCGCGCTGCAAGTCCCTCGCCGAGGCTGGCGTTTATGGCGACGGCGACGGCTTGTGGCTGCGTGTCCAGCGCAGCGGGTCCAAGAACTGGATTTTCATCTATCGTCGTGGCAGCGCGAGGGTAGAGCTCGGCTTGGGCGGCTACGGCCGCGGCACGGCCCCGGTCTCGCTCGCCTTGGCCAGAGAGAAAGCCGAAGCGATCCGCCAGCAACTGGCGCGTGGCGAGGACCCACGGGCGACTAAAGCGCCCTCCGCAATGCCAAAAACGTTCGGGGAATGCGTAGAGGACTTGTTGCTCTTGAAGGCGTCCCAACTGCGCAACGCCAAGCATTTACATCAATGGGAAATGACGCTGCGAGACTACGCCAAGCCGCTTCATGGAATGCCTGTCGCGGATGTGTCTGTCGACGATGTCGTGTCTTGCCTTACCCCGCACTGGACCGAACGCCAGGAAACGGCGGATCGACTGCGCGCAAGAATCGCTGCGGTCATCGACTATGCACGCGCTCGAGGGCTGCGCTCGGCGGGTAACCCGGCTCAGTGGCGGGGGCTGCTCGACAAGTTGCTTCCAGCACGCAAGGATCTGCAGCGCGGGCACCACCACGCCGCCGACTACCACCACGTTCCAGCCATATGCACCGGCCTCAGAGCGTCGACCGGCGTCTCGGCCAGGGCGGTGGAGTTTCTTGTTCTGACTGCGGCACGCAGTGGAGAGGCCGGCTGCGCTACCTGGTCCGAGTTTGATCTTGAGAAGGCCATCTGGACCGTGCCCCCGGAACGGATGAAAATGCAGCGTGAGCACCGGGTTCCTCTCTCACGACGAGCGGTCGACATCGTCCGAGCGATGAAAGAACGCTCCATGGGTTCGTATGTCTTCAGTGGTGAAAGGGATGGGCGACCCGTATCCGACACAGCCATGGTCAAGGCCTTACGTCGGGCATCGCCGGACAAGTCCGCTACGCTGCACGGGTTGCGAAGTTCGTTTCGAGATTGGGCCGGCGACGAAACACAGCATCCGAGAGAGGTTGCCGAGCAAGCCTTGGCTCATGTTGTGCAGGGTGTTGAGGCTGCCTACAGGAGAAAAGACGCCCTCGCAAAGAGACGATCGCTCATGAATGACTGGGCGGCCTTCTGCTCCCCGGAGTAGCGAGTTTTTTATTCATAACCCACTGAACGCATATTTACGCATGTAGGTGTATCGCGGTTCGCTTGTTGCCTTCACTGATTTTGGAGGCAGAAACCGTGAATGCATCGAACGATAACTTCCGCCCTGCGCTGATCTCCCTCAACGAGATTTGCGCCACCCTGACTGTCAGTCGCACCGCGGTAAACATCCTGCGTGCGGCTGGAGACTTCCCGCAGCCGGTAGAGCTCGGCGAGCGACGTATAGCCTTCGTCCGCGACGAGTTCGACGCTTGGCTACAGGCCCGTATCAAGGCAAGGCCGAAGGCCGCCTAGCCCCCCCTACCCCACCATCCCACAAGGAGTCCGCGATGCGGATCGTAAGAATTGATCCGGTGGTCGATCCGTCGACCGCCGGCGGCGTTGTCGCGCACGTCGACGCTCAAATCGGCGGAGTCCGGCTGAAACGCATGATCCTCAAGCGCAATATGGCCGGCGAGTACCGAATATACCCGCCCAAGATGCGGGGTCTGTGCGTTGCAGACATCGACAAAGGACTTGCGGCGCAGATCACTGACGCCGCGGTGCGAGCTCTTACCGGAGGGCGATTTGCCCATGGCGTCGACCACGACTGAGAAGCAGCCTAAGTCAGCACCTGGCGATCCGGTACCGCAGCTGAACTTGTTGGTTATGGCGACAGTCGACCATCGGCTTAGCCGAGGCGACTTAGGAATCCTCGGTCGCCTCATCAAGCGTTTCAAGAAGTCGAAGGGAAATGCCTGGGCGACGCACGAACTGCTCGCCGAGCAAGCGCATCTCAGTGGTCGGCAGGTCATTCGGTCGCTGCAGCGCCTCGCAGAGCTCGGTTACGTCCAAGTTCTCAGCAAGGGTGTTCGCGGCCGCGGTAGCGTGTACCTCCCCTCTTTCCACCTAGTTTTAGGTGACATTGGTGTCACGGAAACGACCCAGAATATGGGTGACATCGCGGTCACGCCATCCGTCACTTTCCCTGACATAGAAGGCACCGATTCAGCCAAAAGGGGTGACTCCTATGTCACCCCCCCTCACTTACGTCTCGCACCTACGGGTGCGCAGACGTTGAGTGAGTCTCCTTTGGAGTCCCCCACGTCTGCACCACCCCGCGCCCCTGGCGGGGCGGAGGTGGATGCCGTGGGGTTTGAAAGGGTTTGGGAAGCCTACGGCGTTCGAACAAAGAGGGCGCAGGCCAAAGCCACCTTCGCCGGCCTGAGTGACGTAACTAAGATCCTTGACGAGATCGTCGCTGCAGCGACCCGCTGGCACGAGCACTACGAAGCGCAGGGAACGCCCGCCAGGTACCGAAAGCAGTTGCATACGTGGTTGAAGCGGGAATGCTATCTGGAGGACCCGCCGTCTTGGCAAGTACCCGCATCCGCGAAACCCGCGCGGCCGGAGCCTACCCCTTCACCCGAGGCCGAGGCTGCTCCCCAGCACTGCCGCATTGTATCAGCGACGGTGAGCGACGGCGATGAAGGAAGCGTGCTGAGCCTCACCCTGCAACCGGTAACCGGCGGAGCACCGATAGTTCGGTATATGCGACACCAGACATGGGAAGCGGCAGAGGTCGACGCGCTGTTGTCGGCCACGGGCTTGAAGGCAGGCGACGACAGCGACAAGCTCGAAGGGCGCGAGGTGCTGGTTGCTGGCCGGTGGTATCTGCCAGCGCCGGCCAACGACAACGACGGCGAGGCGGCAACAGCCGCCTCTGCCTAACTCGCTAGGTTTACTGGCCCAGCGTGAGTGTGTTGCCTAGGCCGTATCGCCGGCCGAGATCCATCAGAGTGTTGCCCTGCGGCGCAGCCGGCCTTGCCATCAAAGCCCGGATAATCGCGGCTTGGCTGCCGAGCTCATGATAGCCTTGGCTCTTCGCGAGGAACTGCAACATAGCTCGCTGCTCGCCGCCGGATCCGCAGTACGTCTTCGCGGCGTGGTCGATTACCACTAACAGATCATCGTCGAGCAGCCCCGCACCTATGCGGAGCTGGTCATGGTTCGACCTGGCGTCGCCGGGTGCGATGAACACGGCCCCACTGGTCGGCTCATCCCAGATCGACGATGTGATGTGGGAAAGCGTCGACGTAAGGCCGGCCCAGCGATCGGGGTAGGACGGCAGGTTGTGACCTGTAAGTCTGAACATTAGGGTTTTCATTCGGGTGGTCCTTTCTGGACACGGGACAGCATGAAGGCACGTTGCGTGCCCGGCCCTCCCTGGATGAGCGCAAATACCCGCGCCTCCGACCGAACGATTCGTACTCTAGCGCATCTTGGCGCCTCTGTCGTGTTCCTTGTTCGTTCTCCACAGAGATAGAGATATGAACAAAATAGCGACAACCGATCGGCGACGCTGACTTGCCGCATGTAGGTGTATCGCGGTTCGCTTTCCTTAAGCTGCACTCCGCCTGGGAAATCACCATGACCGCCAACTTTGCCACGACGCGTAGACACGCTGACCTCGAGCCTTACCTGAAAACCATCGCCTCGTTTCTAGCGGCCATGGAGACAGACGAACTGCCTCGAGGATCCGCGGCAAACGACAACTGCCGGCACGCGTCAGTGGTCGACGTCAACCCCGCCCCCATGAGGGCCGAGGATCTACTGGGCGCGTTCGATGCGGGAGCCATACGGTTTGCGGCTACATCCCGGCGCGCCCTTCAGTTCGTACGGGGAGACGACGGCGAACTTGAACCGCGTTCCTACGTCATCCCGGCCGGGGCGATAACCCACGTTTGGGGTGATCGCGTTACCCAAGACGCGGGCCGCGTGCGGAAGTCCGAGGCAAAGTCGGCGGTAACGGCGGACAGGGCCCGGCTCGATTGGTTCTGCGTCAAGCTTCGCGCGGTGCCGCCGGCTCGACCGAAAAGGGTGATGTCACGTCGGAAACCGGCCGATCCAATCGACTGGGGGCAGTTCTCCCATGTCCGCGGCAACGTTCCTCTCGATGAGGCTCGCGCCGCGTGCGGACTGCCTCCGATTGATCGTTGCCCGCTGGCAGGTTTGCCGTGGGAGCCAGACCCGGAGAATCTCTTCGTCGGCATGGTTGCGGGGCGCGGTTCTCGCCGAGACGGCGCGCGCAACCGGACACACACTCGCCGGCCAGACCCCGAGAGTTATGTTGGCGATGCCGCGCTAGTGGACCGCCTGGCACTCGAGCAGTTTCGAATTCGTTATCCTGCGCACTATGCGGTTCTGGAGTCGGCCATGACCGCCTGCAGCATGGGCGACTTGGTCGGCAGCAATGACCACAAGTCGGGCAAGCGGAAGTGGGTCGCGGCCGCCGAAGCCTTGCAAGAATTTTTGGCTGCATAGCCCGGAAACACGATGTTGCCGCCCATTATAGGTTGAGGGTGCTCCGCAGCGGCACCTTCTCGCGCTCGTTTGGCAAAGGCGAGCGCTAGAGCCGCACCTTGGCGCCTGCTCGTGCGCTGGGTGCGGCTTTTCTCATCCCTTAGTTCGCGATTTTCGCAAACCGCCGGAAGGCGGTGCGGCGTGTAGCGCACGGCCATAGTGGTGGCGCCGCCGTGCGCTCCGCCGCGACCCATTCGAGGAGTCACCCCATGCGACCAACCCTGCACGCGTCGATACTGGCCATTTCAATGGCGACCGGCGTTCGCGTGGGTCGCGTTACACATGCGGCCAGGCAGCTGCAGCAGGCTGGGGTACTGCCGACTGCGGTCGGCGCATCGAAGCGTCGATTGCGACCAAATCAGTTTGCGGCACTCACAATCGCCGCGGTGCTCGACGCTCCGCTGCGATCATTGGCCGAAGCAACAGCGGTCGTGCTTCACCTACGCAACGCCGACCGCACCTTCGGTAGCGCCTTGGCGCATGCCTTCGAGCACCGTCGGCATGTGACTGCCACGGTCGACCTCGGCGGCGCCTTCGCGACCGTCCGCCGCGCCGACGGCTCGGAAGAAGTGTTCGGCCGCCAACCCAGCGCGACCGCCGTACGCCGGCATTGCGAAATCCCCGCAGCCGTTTTGCGCGAGCTAATTCGCCGCGCCGACTGCACAACCACCGGAACAATCAATTGAGATTCCCAGATCCCACCCAACTCGCCCCTGAACTGGTCTCCCTGCGCGCGAAAGAAGCAGCCCTTTCCGAGAGATCGACCCCTCTTCACGAACAGCGGCAACGGCTGATCGAAGAACTGCGTGACGCCCCCGTCGTCTCGCTCGATACCCCACCCGAGCAGGCGGCGCGAACGCGAGTTGCGCACTTGCTAGGGCAGGACGCACCGCCCTCCCTGGTTCCTACGAAGGACAGGTTACGAGACGTCAACCGGGAGCTTGCCGACCTGGATGCGGCTATCGCCTTGCTTGGCAATGACATACATGCCGCTTATCGCAAGGCCTCAGTTGCCGCCCAAGAGGCGATGGCGAGCGAGTACCAGAAGCGAGCGGCCGCGGTCGCGCATGCCCTGATTCAGGCTCACAGCGCTAACTTTGCGCTACGCCAGTTTGTCGAACTCTTCGAGGACGCTGGTTTTAGCTCCGGCAATTGGAACCAGCTTTTTCCGTCCATCCTCGGCGGCCACAAGGATCCGCACTCGAGCCTGGCCTATACGCTGCGCGAGTTCGCGGCCGCCGGCGTAATCAAGAATTCCGAAATCCCCCTGGAACTGCAGTATGCGTAACTTACCCATCCACGTTGAGCGCCCTTATGGCGCCAGCCACACCGCTTATGCGCGCATGGGCGGCGGGTTTGGCGGGCGCCCCCAAGGTCGCCTTGTTAACGCGCTTGTGGCGCAGGACGGGAGCGAGATTGCCCGGCCGGCACTGCAGGGTCTTGCCGCTCTCTATGGGGTGCCGTTCGTCCCAACGGTTAAAGGGGCCTCTGGGCTTCGCTTTAGACTGCAGGCTGGCGCCCTGGATATTGCCGCGGTGCGTCTCCTGGTGGACCATGACGACCAGAATTTGCACGGCTCGACCGGCAGCGGGCTCACGTTGGCATCATCGTCCTACGGCGTGGCGTTCCGTTTTCCCCTCACCCCCGACAATGGCTTGGTATTGAGCGCACTAGTGGCGAGCGGAGGCCGGGATGCCGTGTCAGTCGGCCTTGATGACATCTACGGCTTCACCGACCAGGACGAAGACGGCGACATTTTCGTGATTACAAAAGCGAAGCTCACCGAGATCAGCTTGGTGAAGTCCGGTGCATGCGCTGCAGCCTTCGCCTCCGTGGTCGATCTAGATAACGAAATGGCCGAGCTAAGGGATACACTGGATAGCCCCGGCTTCCGCTTTGATCGCCTGGCTGCCAGTTCCGCCAGGCTCGAACGACTCTCGGCCAGAGTCCGGCGCCTCGAGCGGGAGATCGAGGGCGACGCAGACACAATGGGCGAGTGGTCTCTAGCCGCTTCCAACAGGCATCAGACTGAAGTTACAGCCTCGCTGCAGGAATGGGCGCTGGCGCACTCGGCGCTCTGGTAGGTGGCTGCGCATCAGCAGAGGAGTGGCGTCGAGATGGCCCGGCCTCTGCGGATCGTGCGCCAAGCTCGATTGCTGGAGGTGTGGCTTTGCGACCGCAGCGCACATTCGACGACCGTGGGGCTTGGGAACAAGCCCGACATGTGGCTGGATAACCGACGTCAGTTTGAGGCGCCTAGCAACGGGAGAGGAACCATTGAATTCTGAGGGCGGTATAGTCGCGGCAATTGAAGATGCGAGGACACGACACGAGGCAATTCTGAACCTGATCCTGATAACGGATCAGCAGGCGATGACCCTCTTAGGCTTCTATCTGACCTTGGCTACGGCGACAGCAACGGGACTGGCCGCTGCCTTCGCCCCGGCTAGTCCTATTCCAACTATAGCCGGTTGTGCCCTCGCCAGCGCAACCATGTCATTGCTGATAGGCGCTGCCCTTTGCTTTGTTGCCATGAAGATGACGCGCGTGAACGCACCTGGCAAGGCTCCAGACTTTTGGTTGTGGGCAATCAAGAACGATGGGGTCAGCTTGCAGACGGCTGCCGTCGCGTATCTAGACCAACTCAATCCCATGCAGGACGCGAACCGCGACCTCAATCTGCGAACCGCGCGTGCACTGTGGGTGGCCAAGATATTCGGCATGGCCACACCACTTGTCGCACTAATCGGAGCCGGTACTGGCTTGGCGATCGGCGCCTAACGCTTCTGGATTTTGCTCGGGTCGCCGCTCTTCACTTCCATCCGATCCGGCGGCGGCGGAGGAGGCGGGGGTGGTTCCTTGGGTTTGTCATCGTTGGCCACTAAATGGTACTCCGCTTTGGTTCAGTGGGTAACTAGGGATAGAAGGTCAGCCACCAACATGTAGGTGTAGACGACATATCTGTCGGCCTCCGACCTTGTTGCTATTTGAGCATGGCTTCCCTTCTGAGCGGCCTCAAAAGCAGCGTCCAGGCGGTCTCCCAAAAAGGAGAGATTTGACCCGACGATGGCCTCGAATCTTTCAGATGCCGCATTGTCTTCAACGAAAGCCACAAGGCGGTTGATGTAGTTATCGACGCCAAGCTTTATCGATTTTGTCTTCCCGTTAATTTCCACAACACGGTCAGCTTGAGGGGGAAAAAGCACATCCGCTAGGTCCTGAAGAATGCGTCGGCAGCTATGGACAGCGTTTGCCCAATCCTCGGGATTGTCGGACGCGAGGTTCTCGTAGATCGACGCAAATTTCTCGACAGATTTCGGCACCGCGTCGCCGATAGCATCGTCGACCGATGTTCTTAGACGAGAGAAAATGTCGTCAGCAATTCCCGAGAATCGCAACTCCTGATACTTACGGCTGACGTATCCGTGTACAAACCCGCGACTTCTGGCAACAAGTGCACTGTCCGTTCTGATCACATTCCTTAGGCTTGTCCGTTCTTTGGTGTTCCCCGCTGGACTCCAAACGTATTGGCTCGGATTTGAAGATGAGATTGCAACGTCGGGGTCTCGGGCAGCTTCTATAGCAAGGCGAGACGTAACTATTCGCTCTTCTAATGTACTAATTGCGTCAGTGTACGCCTTCTCGACCTCCTTTCCTTCTTCTGTCTCGACAACTACACGTCCGGCCAATCGAGCAGCCTCGAAACGATCGGGCGGCAACAGCTTTGCTCCGGTCGAGTAACCCGAGGCTTCGCATTCAAATGCCAGTCGGTAATCGTCGTCGGAAAGCAAGCGTGCCAGTCTCGATGCCTTTAGCATCACCGCGCTCAGCGGAATTCGAGTCAATTCTATATCGGTCAGAGTTTCCTCAGCGAGCGTGAGGGCTTCAGCTAGCGCCTTCCGGGACATTGTCTGCATGGTATCGTGCACGGGTGTCTCTGCATGGGAGGGGGTGGGTCTGATCTCTACGACCGCGCCGATCGCTGGCCGCCGCGCCCCCACTACGCGCAGCGCCGCGATTGAAATGTTGAGGTTACAAAAAGTAACTAATGGACAGCGGTCGGTTCAGAGGACTGGCCTTTGTTGATCTTTTGCCGTTCTCCACCCACCCCCTCCTTAAGGTTGTTAGCCCAGCCCCATCAGTGCGGCGAGCAACATCCCGACCTTGTACAGGATGCCGCCGAGTAGCTTGGGCACAGCGAACGCCAACGCTGTGGCGAGCCACTTCGGCAGCAGTGGCTTCGTTGTGATTTTGGGCACGCGGCGCTTGGTCACGACAGACTCCGTCATTGAGAAAAAACTCAATGCGGAGAGCGCTTCGCTTTTGTGCGCTCGATTCGGTTACTGCTGCAAACGAAATAAGGCAGGCGCCCACGCCTTCAATGTTCGCGGTACGTTCGCCACAAGTCGGCCGGCGTCCAGGCAAATTCTCCTTGCAGAGTGGCTAGCCTTCTCTGACATAAGCACGCGCAGCCTTGGCTTTCTCAAGCAGGTGCTGGTCGGGGCCCCTTCCGACGAGCTTACGTCTGCCGCCTAAGCAAAACCGGCGCCGGATATCCCTCGAAATCCTCACCCCCTCCCAGCCTGTGATTGCTGCGTACTTTTCTGCTTCCTGAGCCTGCTCGTCGGGATCTCGGGTGACTTCGAAGGTGTTCCGAGATTTCAAATTGGCAGTGTCTATCTCGCTTCGCAAATCGTGTAGTCGGCGAGTCAGGCGAGGCGGAAATGACCTCCAATCGTCATTCGACGGGTAGGAGCCGAGAGTCGGAAGCACGATCATGCTCGGCACGCTGCCTTGGTCCCGCTCGTGACCGTTCATTGCGATCATCTGCGAGCATGCTTGGGCATATTGCTCAAGGGTATCGACGATCAATTGGGCACTCTGCCGGCGCGCACGCCCGTCTAGCCGCCCTCGGTCCAGCCACTCTTTCAGGAGTCCAAAGAGCGCATTGAACACCGCTGTTGCTAGACCCGTGATCACGCCGAACTGAATTAGGGTCCAGATGTTTCCATCCAAGGCGACCGGCGCTGAACTCAATTGTTGCTCCCGCATAGTTCCTTACAAGGGGCGTCATCGCCGTCGCCGTCGAGCTTCCCGCCCCATGAGCAGTTGTAGAGGTAGTACTCGGCCTCCTCGCACGAGCCGATCTTGCCGCAGGTTTTGCGCGGCTGGCACGACCAAGATTGAGAGACTTCGGTCGGAACATAGATTGATGGGTCTGGCGCGCTAGTCGGTCCTGCCAACTCAGCGCTACTGCGAGGGAAGCGAGAGCAATCAAGTGCCGCGCACCCGCTCGGAATTGACCAAGGCCTCGCCGAGCCTAGTTAGCGTCTGCTCCACCGACTTGCCGGCCGCGTCCGCCAACGCGGCCCCGCCGCCGCCACAGGCGAAGCCTGCGTCACCTTGAGAGTGCCCCAAACCAGATACCGTGCTCCCCAGCAGCCGGCCCTGTTTGCCATCGACAGTGATCGATGCGACGATCTCGACGTCTGTTTCGATGCCTGCCGTCCAGAAGCCAGGCACGACGCGCAACCGGCCATCGACAGACTCGCCCCGCACAACGATCATTCCGCGTGCGCCGCGCTTTCCCAGCTCTACCCTGTCGACAGGCGTTTGAACTACCTCAATTTCCGCCACGACGTTTGTAAGCGTCTGACGCACGGACTCCGCAAAAGAGTTGGATAGCTGAAGCGGGAAAGTATGTGCAGAGCAGTTGAAGTCGGAAGGCTTTATTGGCCGGTCGAGTGGTGCCGCCTCCACGTACAATAGGTATTTTCCGGGCAGCTTTCCGTCGTACGAAGAGTACACATTGTAAGAGCCCACAGCGATCGGCTTGGCTGCGTAGGAGCAGCCGCCAACAATAAGAGACGCGGCGACAGCCGCAACAACAGCCAACTTCATTGGAACCCCCATCCCTTGGGCTAATGAAGCACGTCAAACCGAGCGCCGCAATACTGGCGTTCACACTCGGTTAACCCGTCAGGACATTGCTATGCCTCCCGATCCCGACCGCATCGCTGCGGATCTCGCAACCCATTGTCGTGCGCTTATCTCAACGGGCGCCGATCCCGACGACCTTGCTATCCAGCTCTGGGTGGAGGGCTCACGCCTTGCGCTCCTCAGCTACTCACCCACGCAAGTCGCGTTGTTATTGCGCCAGGCTGCGGACGCTCTGGAGCGTGCTGCGAATGGATGACTCGACCAAGCTCATCATCGTGCTCGAGGCCCAGTCTAAAAAGCTCCAGAATTCCCTCGTGCAGCTCAATCGCCAGATTGACCGGTTCGCCGCACAGACCGAGCGGCGCTTCGTGCAGATGAACGCTCGCAACGCTGCTTCATTCGAGCGTCTGAATTCGTCGGTGAAGGGGTCGCTGGGCGGTCTGCAGTCGCTGCTCGGCCCCGTCATCGGCACCCTCGGCGTCCGCGAAATTATCCGCTTCTCGGACGCCTGGACTGAGGCCGGCAACAAGATCGCCGCCGCCGCGCAGGTGAGTGGGCAACAGGCCCGCTCTCTCGATGAACTCAAGAACAGCGCCAATGGCGCACGCCAGGAGTTCGGCGACTACGTCGACCTGTACGCCCGCCTGCTGCGCGCGTCACCCAATGTGGCCGCCACCGAGCTCGAGGTGGCTCGCGCCACCGATATCGTCGCCAAATCCCTGAAGGCTGGCGGCGCCTCGGCGCAGGAGCAGGCCGCAGCGCTGATCCAGCTTGGCCAGGCGATCGGTTCAGGCTTCCTGCAGGGCGACGAACTGCGCTCGCTGCGCGAGAACGCGCCCCTCCTCGCCAAGGCGATTGCCGAGGAATTTGGCGTCACCATCGGCGAGCTCAAGGAGCTCGGCGCAGAGGGGAAGATCACCTCGGACCGCGTCTTCAAGGCGATCCTGAAGGGCGGCGCCGACATCGAGGCCGCGTTTAACGCGACCCAGTCGACCATCAAGGATGCGTTCACCCGCATCAACAACGAATTCACCGCCTACATCGGCACCGCTGGTGTCGCGACCGGCGCCACCCAGGGCCTCATCGATGCCCTCAACTATGTAGCGGAGCACTTCGCTGAGTTGGCGCCGGTAGTTGCCAACTTCGCGGCCATCCTGGCTGGCGCATTTGCCGGCCGCCTTATCATCGTTCCGATCGTGCAAGCCACGGTTGCGCTTGGCGGCTTCCTTGCCGCCATGGCAAGCGGCACGCTCACCGCGGTTAGCTTCAGCGCAGCGCTCGGCCCTATCGCCATTCTCGCCGGCGCCGCAGCGGCCGCTTACGCCCTGATGGTATACGCAGAGGGTGATGCCGCTCGTGCCGCCGATGCTCACACCAAGGCAATTGGTGAGAACCAGACTAAACTGGATCTTGCCCGAGACTCCTCGGACGAGTTTCGCGCTGCTCTGCAGAAGCAGATTGCCGTCCAGCTAAAAGCTGCTTCGGTCGCCCTCGGTGAAGCTCGCGCGCAGGCCGCAGCGGCCCGCGTCAAGGCGCAGGCGCAGGCTGATTATGTGTACAAAGTCGACCGCCTCATGGGCGTGTCCGATGAGAAGATCGCGCAGCACCAGAAGGAGTACTGGGACGCCATCGTCGGCGACTCCGAGACCCGACTGGCCCAGGCCGAAACCGCGTTCGCCGATCTGCTGCGCCAGTTCAAAGAGATCGACGCGATCCGCCTGACGCCAGAAGGCACGGGTGATCGGCCGAGCGGCACCGGGAGTGGTGGCGGCGACACCGGCAAGCCGAACGAGTACGAGAAGGCGCTCGAAGCGATGCGGAAACGCACCGCTGACTTGCAGGCCGAAACTGCCGCGCAGGCGCAGTTGAACCCGCTGGTCAATGACTACGGCTTCGCTCTCGAGCGAGCTCGCGCAGAACAGGATCTGCTGAACGCCGCCAAAGAAGCCGGGCTGATCAAGACGGCAGAAATGTCGGCCGCAACACCAAAGTTGCGATCGGCGATCGACCAACTCGCGGCAGGTTACGCGCAGGCGACCGTCGAGGCCGCCAAGCTCGCCGAGAATCAGGACAAGGTCCGCGAGTCCGCGCAGTTCATGCGCGACACGCTCAAGGATGCGACGTCGTCCTTCATCCAGGATTTGTTGGACGGGAAAAGCGCCGCAGAAGCGCTGTCGAACGCGCTGGTTGATGTCGGAAACCGGCTAATCGGGCTCGGCCTGGATACTCTGTTCGGCAAGGGCGACAGTTTCGGCCTGGTCGGGCAGTTGTTGGGTTTTGCGAGCGGCGGTTACACCGGCGCCGGTGGCAAGCACGAGCCCGCTGGCGTCGTCCATAAGGGCGAGTACGTCTTCGACCAGGAGGCCACGCGCCGCATCGGCGTGGGCAACCTTGAGGCGATGGCGGCCGGCCGCCTGATGGGGCCGCCGAGCGGCGCGGTGGCCGTGCGTGGTGGGGGCGGAGTGACTGTTGACGCCCGCACCACAATCAACGCGCCCAATGCTGACGCGGCCGGATTGGCTCGCCTGGAGGCGATGATCAAGCAGCGCGATGCGGAATTTCCGTCGCGAGTAGTTGGGGCCGTGCGCCGCGCAAAAGCCACGCGCAACTTGTAGCTACCGCGATTTATCGGCCGGCGATCCCGTTGCTGGTCCCAACGGACCGGTGAGTTCATCCAGCGTGTAAGCGCGGCCAGACGTGTCGTGGATTATGATCCGCGCCCAGCCCCGGCGCTCTTCAGCTCGTGATACTGCACTACCGCCGCCTCTGGGGTCGCTGCTTCACGTCGCCATGTCCCGGTCAACATTGAGTAGGTGATGATGAAAGCCATAACCGCTCTTCTCCGCACGCGGGCAACGTGCGCATGAGAAACGGGCGGTGGCATTCCCTGAGTTTCACTTATCAGAGTCCGCACACCGGCGGCAACCTGGCTAGCCTCTAGGGGTAGCCATAAGGCCTACCAACAAGATGCCGGCGGCGATCAGAACCACGATCGCCAGCCATGCAATGATCATCCAACCGTACCCGTAACGCCCCCTCAGCATCCGGACCTCCCTGAAGGCCGACGGCGCAATACGGGCGGCCTTTACCCCCAATCATACGCCGCCTACCGCGCTGATCAACAGCGCGTGAGGGCGCACCTGCAGCAGGAAACACCATGACCAAGACAACGCGCCCCCAGCGCGAACGCATCAATACGCCCGAGAATCGGCAGCACATTGCCGAGGACGCTGCTCGCCTGGTTGCCTTGGCGAAGGCGGAGGAAGCTCGTCGCTTTCCGAATAACTCGGAGGGCCGATAATTGCCCCTGCCGACCATCTACAACACCGGCACTGCGTCGGTTGCCAATGGCGCCACGACCCTCACCATCGTCGGTGCAGTTTCTAACGCCATCTATGCCGGCGACTTGTTCTGCGACCCGGCGCAGCCGCTCGTGCCGCCGCAGCGCATTGCCTCCGTCACTGGTGGCGGTGTCTACGAGCTCGCAGTCGGCTGGCCCGGCACGGCAATGACGTCGGATCCGTACGAGGTTCGCATTACCCCGGACTCGGTGCGGGTGCAGGAGAGGACGCGCGAGGTGTTGGAAGCGCTCGGTCAGCGTGGCTTGCCTCAAGGTGGCGACGCTGGTCAGGTGCTCGGGAAGGTTTCTGGCGACGACTATGCCGTTGCCTGGGTAGATGACGAGGTTGGGGGAGGAGGAGCGGCATCAGATATCGCCTTCACCCCCACCGGCGACCTGACCTCTACCGACACGCAGGCGGCAATTGCCGAGGTGAACGGCAAGATTGCCGCAGCCGCGGCAGGCGTGGCTAGGCGTGGGACGGTGCGCGCGGCAACTACCGCGAATATCACGATCGCCACGGCCCTCAACAACGGCGATAGCCTCGATGGCGTCACGCTGGCGACCGGCGACCTTGTACTGGTCAAGAACCAAGCGGCGCCGGCCGAGAACGGCGTTTATGTGGTCGGTACGTCGCCCGCCCGGTCAACTGAGTTCGACACGTACAACGAGCACCCCGGCGCACTCATAGTCGTCCAGGAAGGGACCGCGCTCGCCGACTCATTCTGGTATTGCACCAGCAACGCAGGCGGGACGCTCGGAACCACTGGCATCGTGTTTGCGCAACTTTCGCTGACGCCCGCGGATGGCAGCATCACATATGCCAAGATGGCGGCTGGGGTGATCAGAGAAACCCTCGCCGCGAACCGCACCTATTACGTCCGAACCGATGGCAGCGACAGCAACACCGGACTCGCGAATACGTCGGGCGGCGCCTTCCTGACTTTGCAGAAGGCATGGAACACCGTAGCGGCGCTAGACTTGTCGACCTTCTCCGCGACGATCAAAGTCGAGAACGGGACCTATTCCGCCGGCCTCAACATGTCGGCAATGCCACTAGGCGGCTCCGGCATCACGATCGAGGGAAACACCGCTTCGCCGGCTAACGTCCACGTGAGCTTGGCGGGCTCGTGTTTCCTTGTTAGTTCCGCCCTTCCTTGTCCTTTGACTATCAAGGGCTTCAAGACGACTTTTTCCTCCACCGGCGGGTCAGCCGTCCGCGTTTCAGCCCCTGGGCGCGTGACAGCTTCCAACATGGAGTTGGCCGGCGGCAGCACGGGCGGCTTTACCGGCGCATACCGAGCCGACGATCCGGGCGCTATCCTGATGATCTCGACGGGGCAGCTTATCTCTGGCGGCATGTCCTGTTTAGCGCAGGCCATTTACGGCGGAATCGTCTTGTTCTTCGGCATCACCGTGACGCTTACCGGCACGCCGGCTTTCAGCTGGATTACCGTAGGCGCTCAGTCGATGGGCCTGGTCGAGCTTGTGGGCGTCACCTTCTCAGGGGCAGCCACCGGCACACGTTACAACACGTCGACAGGCGGCGGCATCAACACGGGCGGCGGCGGCGCTAGCTTCATCCCCGGCAACGCGGCCGGTACGGCGACCGCGCCAGGTTGGTACGTTTAGCGACCGGCCGCGGGGGATATGATCACGTCCGCCTAACGCCCCACCGCGCCACATGTGACCGTCCGAATCCTTTTCCCTGGAGGAGCGGCGGACCTGCAGCCGACGTCTTGCCCCGGATGTCGGCTGCTACAGCCACTGTGACCGGTACCAGTGAGCACTTACTGTTCCTTGATCGTTCCTGGCACTAGCCGGAGACTTTCACAGTATCCACGGACTTGTTCTCGTTTCGTACCGTCTGATAGCCGTCGACTCTCTCAGTGCAGGAGTCGACAATGAACACCTTCCCTAAGACAGTCCGCGAGTTCATCGAAGCCGGCCGTCAGGTTATTCAGGAATGTGAAGCCTGCCGCCGAAAGGCGCCGATGGATCTGAGCATGTTGGAGCTCGTTTTCGGGTCCAGCTTCGACCTGTACGCCAGCATGCGCGAGATGCGCGACCGGCTCAGTTGTCCAGCTTGTGGCCACCCGCGGCCGTTGATCGAGTTCCACAACCCGACGGCCACGCACTTCCGAGATGTCAGCTTCGACGAGTCGGTGACGTCGGCATTGGAGTTCAACGCTTACAACCGGGCCAGAAAGGCGAGCTAACCCTTCGGCTTCCGCGGCCTAGCCAGAAGCTCGAGCGCTCGCCGGTGCGTCTCTTCTTCCGACCGCCGAGGAGGCAACCTCTCCCGTGGCGTGGTTGGGGTGACTCGACATGCGTCCCACAGCGCCAGTAGATCACTTTCACTGAACCGCATGGTGCGGCTACCGAAGATCGAACAGTGACCAGTTCGGCGAGCAATCCGTGAGACGGCGGATTTGGTGGTGCGTAGGTACTCCGCTGCCTCGGCGAGCGTGTAAATCTTGCCGAGCGGGCCGTCGTCGGGTTCGGTATTACGCCCAAGAACGCGCGGCATCGGCTGCTAGCTCTCGCCCCGAGTCGGTCAATGACAGCGTCTTCCCATCGTCCAGTATGAAGCCTCGCTTGGCCAAGCTGGCGCGAGATTGCGGGCCTGCACCCGCAAGCGACTCGGGGGCTGCAGGAGCGCCGCGCCGATGGAGTGAGAGCAGCAACTTTCTCTCCCAAGCGGTAAGAGCTCTCGACTCCCGCCATGCACGGAATTCCGGCGTTTCGGGCGGGATCTCCCACTCGTCCTCTTCCTGCTCATCCTCGGCGCCCCCAGGCAGGCGGGCGAATGCCTGCTCGATCTCGATGCGCGACCACACTCGACGCGTGTCGATCACCTTCGGTTTGGGCATCCGGCCGTCGGCGACCATCTGATCGAACTTAGTTGGGCTGACGTCGATGTAGGCGGCGGCGACTTCGCGCCTCAGTCCCAGCGGCGGCAGGGATAGAGGGAGGATGTCTTGGCGCCGAGGCTTGCGCTCTTCGGTCACTGGACGAGCCAGCCGATTAGGCCCGGTTCGGCGTCACCCAGCGGCACGGTGAGCGACAGCGCGATCGCCGATACCGCGATGACGAAAGCTACGCCAATAAGTACAATACGAGTCCATGTCATGCACCGCTGCTAGCACACCTCAGCAACATCGCACCAACTCATAATAACGCATGCCCCTGCCGAGGAATATGCGACAACGCATATTACGTTACCTACAAGCAAATCTGACGGATTTGTCAATTATGCAAACGACAAGTTCGCCGCCCGTTAGGGCAGTTTCCTTGCTGCTTGTCATATCCAAAGGTTCAGGATGGTTCGCGGAGCCTCAGAAACTCCCGCGGTTGGGCCTGCAAGCCCTCCGCACCCAGAGCGCCGGCAAATATCCCTGCAAGGATCTTAGCCGCCGAAAAGACCGCGCCGATTTGTCGTCGGCGTGACCGGCATACTTATGCCGGGAGTGCCACGGTTATACAAGACCCTTTTGGGGAAGACCGCGGCGCATGTTCTCTGGACATGTTCTGAGACTCCCGGTGCCGGGCCGCCCTCCGGCAAACGGCCCTCAGAAGCCGATCTGGAGCAGAACATGAACCAATCCCCTACCCCCACCTTCGCACTCGGCCAGCGGATCCGCACCCTACTTGAGGACGTCGGCAGTGTAGTCGGCCGCATGGAGCCAACGCCGGCGAAAGGCGATCAGTACAGCTACATCGTCCGACTTGACGACGGTCGACGCTTCGTTTGCCTAGATGACGTGCTCGAGGCGGCGTAGGGCAGCACAACTGAAGGGGCCGTCCGGTTGGGCGCCCCCTTCAAGGCTCCAACTCATGCAAGCGCCTAACGAACCGAAACCGAAGGCCATTAGCGACTGAGAATTCGACGTCGTCTACGTCGTAAACGGCGATGTAGCGAGATCGCTGGAACCCCACAAGTTTGCCGTTGGAATCCAGCATCGCTTTGTCGTCGGTTAGTATGACCTGATGACCATTCATGATCGCGCCAACGTACTCATTCAACTGGTTCTGTATGTTGCGCCCTTCATGGCGCTCAAAAGGGTCGTGGTAGATGGCACCGCTCGGCCACCAGTACTTATGCACACAGGGCAGCGCTTTCCCGTCGACACTGGCGAACCACCAGCCTTGCCGGCCAATTGCCTTCTTCGTCTCCACCGCAGCCCCCCAACGGCCGTTATGCCGAGCGTTATGATGCGACCGAAATACGACAAATAACCAAGCAATATCAATAGGTTTGGCGGGTAGGGAGGGATTCGAACCCCCGGAACGCTTTCACGTTCGCCGGTTTTCAAGACCGGAGCAATCAACCGCTCTGCCACCTACCCGACGCCGACGCGTTTAGCGGCAGCCGCGCCTTACGGCAAGAGCAGCGTCGAGCCGGTGGTGGCTCGGGCTTCGAGCGCCTTCTGCGCTTCCACCGCCTCGGCCAGCGGCCGGGTCTGGTCGATTGCCACCTCGATCCTGCCAAGTTCGATCATGTTGAACAGCGCATCGGCCGCCGTGCGAATATCCTCGGCGGTGCGGAAATACGCCGCTCCGGTCGGTCGCGTCACGTAGAGCGAGCCCTTGTCGGCGAGGATGCCGAGCCGAGGCATCGACACCGGGCCGGAAGCATTGCCGAAGCTGACCATCAGGCCACGCAGCTTGAGGCAATCGAGCGAAGGCTCGAAGGTTGCCTGCCCCACACCGTCATAGACCACGTCGACCCCCTTGCCGCCGGTGAACTCCTTCACCCGCGCGACGAAATCGTCGGTCTTGTAGTTGATGGCAAGGTCGGCCCCGCACTGGCGCACGATCTCGCACTTCTCATCCGAGCCGGCGGTGCCGATCACCCGGGCGCCGATGGCCTTTGCCCACTGCACCAGAATCTGCCCGGTGCCGCCGGCGGCGGCGTGCACCAGGATGGTCTCACCGGCCTTCAGCGCGTGCGTCCAGTGCAGCAGGTAGAACGCCGTGGCGCCCTTCAGCAGTGCCGCGGCAGCGACTTCGTAGCTGATGGCCTGCGGCAGGTGCACGGCCTTGTCGGCCGGCAGCAGCCGCTCGTCGGCATAGGCGCCGACCGGACCCTGGTAGGCGATGCGGTCGCCGACCTTGAAGTCGCTCACGCCAGGTCCCACGGCGATCACTTCGCCGGCCCCCTCGTTGCCGGCGGTGAACGGCAGCGGCGTCTTGTAGAGGCCGGTGCGCTGGTAGACGTCGACGAAGTTGAGACCGATGGCGCGGTTGCGGATCTTCAGCTGGCCCGCCCCGGGCGCACCGACTTCCACATCCTCGAGCTTCAGTTGCTCGGGGCCACCATATTCACGGACGACAAAGGCGCGGCTCATCGGCTTACTTCCTCGGGGCTGATTTCGGCTTGGCGCGGGCCCGCGAGGCGGGCGTCGATTTCGGCCGGGGCTTGGCCGGGGCGAGGGCCTCGGCGGCGGCGTTGGCGGAAACATGGGTGGCGGCGGCGGCCTCGTGCGGCAGGCCGGCACCGGCGGCGCGCCGGTTGCGGCGCTCCTTGGCAATGATGTTGATCGCCTCGACCAGCACCGAGAAGCCCATGGCGGCGTAGATGTAGCCCTTGGGGATGTGGAAGCCCAGGCCATCGGCCACCAGCGAGGTGCCGATCAGCAGCAGGAAGGCGAGCGCCAGCATCTTGGTGGTCGGATGCTTGGCGACGAAGTCGGCCACCGGGCCCGACGCCACGAACATCACGCCGACCGCGACGATCACCGCAGCGATCATCACCTCGACCTGGTCGGCCATGCCCACGGCGGTGACGATCGAGTCGATCGAGAACACCAGGTCGATGACGATGATCTGGCCGATGATCGCCGCGAACGCCTTGGTGGCCTGCTGCTTGAGATCGGCCTCGTGCGGCTCCTCGATCTCGGCATGCATTTCGTGCGTCGCCTTGTAAACGAGGAAGGCGCCGCCGGCGATCAGGATGAGATCCTTCCACGAGGGCGCAAAGCCCATGATCTCGAAGGCCGGCTGCGTCAAGCCGATGATCCATGAGATCACCAGGAGCAGCAGGATACGGAAGATCAGCGCCAGCGCCAGGCCGAGCTTGCGCGCCCTGTCGGCCTGCTCCTTGGGCAGGCGCGACACCAGCACGGAAATAAAGACGATGTTGTCGATGCCGAGCACGATCTCCATCGCCGTGAGGGTCAGGAAAGCGGCCCACGCGTTGGGATCGGAGAGGAGTTCCAGCATCGACAGCTCCAGATGAATGATCGCGAGGCGACATACTTAGGGCCAGCTCTCCCCGGTTGGAAGAGTGCGTGCATCGCTCCACACAGGGTGCGGTTTTTCATCGCGGTGCCGGCTGGTGGGACGATCGCATCGCGCCGAAGCTGGCCCGGCGAACGGCTCACTGATAAGATAAGTGTTCGATCCCATTCGAAAGTTCCCGCCATGGACTCGTTCTCTCCCCTCCCCGCCCTGATCGGCGGTGCGCTCATCGGGCTTGCCTCCGCCGTGCTCTGGCTCGGCAATGGCCGCATTGCCGGTATCTCGGGAATCTTCGGGCAGTTGCTACCGCCGGCCCGGACGGTGGTGTGGCGGCTGGTGTTCCTCGCCGCCCTTGTGCTCGGCGCATTGGCGACCTCCTGGCTGGTCCCCGGCCTGGGGGTCGGCGGGCCCGGCGGTGCACCGGCGCAGCTGGCATCGCCGCCGCCGGGCTGGAACATTCCTACCCCACTATGGATCGCGATTTCCGGCCTGCTGATCGGCTTCGGCACCAAGATCGGCAATGGCTGCACCTCGGGACACGGCGTCTGCGGCATCGCCCGGCTGTCGAAGCGTTCGTTCGTCGCCGTCGGCGTATTCTTCTCGGTCGCCATCCTCACCGTCACCCTTACCGGGATCGTCTGAAATGACCGCCAACCTGCGTTTGCCCTATCTCGCCACCGCCGCGCTCAGCGGCCTGCTGTTCGGCGCCGGTCTCTACGTGTCGCAGATGGTCGATCCGCTGAAGGTCCTGCGCTTTCTCGATTTCACCGCCATTCCCACCGGTGGCTGGGACCCGAGCCTCGCCTTCGTCATCGTCCCCGCGATTCTGGTGATGTTTGTCGCCGTACGGATCGGCAAGCGGCGTCAGGCGCCGCAGTTCGATGCTCAGTTCCACGAGCCCGAATTCCATCATATCGATGCGCCGCTGCTCACCGGCGCGGCACTGTTCGGCGTCGGCTGGGGGATGTCGGGCATCTGCCCCGGTCCGGCGATCGCGCTGATCGGCTTCTGGCCCGACAACCTGCTGATCTTCCTGCTCGCCCTGTTCGCCGGCTCCTATGCGGGGGCGTTGATCATCCCGAGCGGCCGCGACAAGCGGCTGGCGCTGGCCCGATGACCGGCGCCCCCGAAGCCGTGGTGGTGGGCGGCGGGCTCGCCGGTGTCGCAGCGGCTGTCGCCGTCGCTCGCGCCGGGCTACGCACCCTGCACCTCGCCCCCAAGGGACCGCCCGACCGCCGGACTTCGGCGCTGATGGGCCCGAGCGTCGACTACCTGCGGGCCTCGGGCCTGATCAGCGACCCGGCCGCGCTCGGCCACCCGCTGACCCAGATCCGCATCATCGACGCCACCGATCGGCTGATCCGCGCGCCCGAAACGCTGTTCGACAGCAAGGATGCGGGGCTCGAAGCCTTCGGCTGGAACTTTCCAAACATCAAGCTGCTGGACGCGTTCGAGGCGGCCCGGGCCACGCTTGGCAATCTGGAGACACGCGAGCTGGCGCTCGCCAGCATAGAGCGCGGCGACAGCGGCTGGGTGCTGACGCTTGCCGACGGCACTACGGTCGAGGCGCCATTCGTCGTCGGCTCCGACGGCAAGAAATCGCTGGTGCGTGTCGCCACCGATTTCCGCGCCCGCGAGCATGGTTTCACCCAGTCGGCGCTGGTCTGCGATCTGGAACTGGGCCGTCCGCTCGGCGGCGCTTCGGTCGAGTTCCACTACGAACAGGGACCGTTTACGCTGGTTCCGGCCGGCGGGTCGCGCGCCAACCTGGTCTGGATCGACGATCGCGACGTGTTGAAGGCGGCGCAGGCCAGCGGCCAGGATGGGCTGCGCGCCACCTTCCTCGAGAAGTCGCAGCGGCTGTTCGGCGACATCCAGTTGCTGACGCCGGCACACATGTTCCTGCTCTCGACCCTCACCGTCGAGCGCGCCGGCATGGATGGCATCGTGCTTGCCGGCGAGGCGGCGCATGCTTTCCCGCCGATCGGCGCGCAAGGGCTCAATCTGGGGTTGCGCGATGTCGCCGACCTCGCGGCGTCGCTCGCTGCCGCGGACCGGACCATGCCCGGTTGGGCCGCCGCCGTGAGTACGGATTACGCACACCGCCGCGCCGAGGATCTCGAGCGCACCGGCGGCATGGTCGACGCGCTGTTCCGCTCGCTGCTCAGCGATTTCCTGCCGGCCCAAGCGCTGCGGGCCGGCGGCCTCTGGGCCCTGCGCCTGGTCCCCCCACTGCGGAAGCGGGCCTTCGGGCTGGGGATGGGACGGGGGTGAAAGCTCAGGTGAACCAAAGCGTATCAGCACACCAGCGACGTCTTTCCCGCGCAGGCGGGAACCTGGTGGGATGCTGCAACGCTCGCTGAGGCTAGAAATCCCACAACTGCGCCCCTAGGCCCGGCGCCCCGATTGCCACCAGACAGCGCTCCAAACTCGGTGGGGCAACTGCAGTGGGTCAGCTCAACCGCCGCCAGGGTCCACAGAGGATCATTGATCGGAGGTCAAGTCATCAAACAAAAAGGGCGCCCGAAGGCGCCCTTTCGATTCCTGCATCCGACCCGCTTATTGCGGGGCAGCCGGCGTGGTCGGAGCAGGAGCGGCGCCATCGGTGCCGAGCTGCTTGCGCAGCTCTTCGGCGCGATCCTGCAGCTGCTTTTCCAGCGCCGACGGCGTGGTCGACTGCTTGTTGAATTCGTCGAAGGTCATCGCGGCGGCGCCGTCATAGACCGAGGTGAAACCGGCGAGCGTGATGTCGATCACCAGGTCCTTGTTCTGGCGGTTCTTGGCGGTGAGCTTCAGCACCCCGCCCTTCTTGAGGCTGTTCACATAGGCCTCGTTGATCACCAGCTGGGTGGCGCAGCTCTGCGGGTCGCACAGCATGAACGGCACGCGGATCGGCTTGCCGCCGTCGATCTGCCAAGTGAGGCCGAACGGCAGCAGCACCCCGAGCGGCACCGCGGCGACGGCGAGCAGACGGCTCTCCTGGCCCGGATCGTCGCGCAGCAGGAACGAGCCGAGGAACTGGCCATTGGCGACGACGACCTGACGCATGATGCAAGCCTGCTTGCCGCCATCGATGGGGTCGCAGACCTTGAGCCAGTTCTGAGCGGGATTGGCATTGGCGGCCGGCGCCGCAGGCTTGGCAGCAGCATCGGCAGCGGGCGCAGCCGGTGCGGCCCCACCCTCGGCGGGGGCTGCCGGAGCGGCGTCCTGCGCGAGCGCCCCGAACGAGGGCATCATCAGTGCGGCAACCGCGAAACCAGCAACGACGAGCTTTTTGAGGGTCATTGAATTTCCTTGTGGTGTCCTACCATCGGTGACTCTCCCGGCCACCCTATTTCGTGCGCTCTTCAAGGCACGAAATCGGGCAATAACATGACCGACAGGACTTCCGAAAGCTTTAACCTCAGAGTGTTGCCGCGGCACCCGATTCAGCGGCGAGACGGGCCATTCTCGACAGTATCGCAGCGGTTCCTTTCAGTCGTGCGTCAGCTGTCGGCCAGTCACGGCTGAACACGAGTTTCTGATCAGGCTTGATCCGCACCTGCATTTGCGGATCAGACACCATGCGCACCAGCCCGGCAGGGTTGGGGAACGTCTTGTTCCGCAGGGTAACGACTGCCCCCTTCGGGCCAGCATCGACCTTCTCGACATTGGCGGTGCGGCAAAGCGCCTTCACCAGGATCACCTTGAGCAGCGCTTCCACTTCCTCGGGGAGCGGTCCGAAGCGATCGATCAGTTCGGCGCCCGCCGCATCGATCTCGCGCGCATCCGACAGATCGCCCAGACGGCGATAGAGCTGCATCCTGAGCTGCAGGTCGGGCACGTAGTACTCGGGGATCATCACCGGCATGCCCAAGGAGATGGTCGGGCTCCACTCGTTGCGCTCCTCGTAGTCCGCATCGCCGTCGCGCAGCGCCGCCACGGCCTCTTCCAGCATCGCCTGGTAGAGCTCGAACCCGACCTCGCGGATATGACCTGACTGCTCGTCGCCAAGCAGGTTGCCGGCGCCCCGGATATCGAGATCGTGGCTCGCCAGCTGAAACCCTGCCCCCAGTGTCTCGAGCGATTGTAGCACGGTCAGGCGCCGCTCGGCGGTGTCGTTGAGCTTGCGATCGGGCGGGATGGTGAACAGCGCATAGGCACGCTGCTTGGCCCGGCCGATGCGCCCGCGGATCTGGTAGAGCTGGGCGAGGCCGAAATTGTCGGCCCGGTGCACGATCAGCGTATTCGCATTGGGGATATCGAGCCCGGATTCGACGATCGTGGTCGCCACCAGCACGTCGAACTTGCCGTCGTAGAAATTGTTCATGATGTCGTCGAGTTCGCCCGGCGCCATCTGGCCATTGGCGACGACATAACTCACCTCCGGCACCTGCTGGCGAAGGAACTCGGCGATATCGGGCTGATCCTTGATCTTGGGCACCACGTAGAAGGCCTGGCCGCCGCGATACTTTTCGCGCAGCAGCGCCTCGCGCACGCTGAGCGGATCGAACGGCGAGACGAAGGTGCGGATGGCGAGGCGGTCGATCGGCGGCGTCGCCAAGAGCGACAGGTCGCGCACCCCGGTCAGGGCCAGCTGCAGCGTGCGGGGGATCGGCGTTGCGGTCAGCGTCAGCACATGGACGTTGCCCTTCAACTCCTTCAGGCGCTCCTTGTGCGCGACGCCGAAATGCTGCTCCTCGTCGATGATGAGGAGGCCCAGATCCTTGAACTGGATGGATTTGGCCAGCAGCGCGTGCGTGCCGACGACGATGTCGACCGTGCCCTTTTCCAACTCCTCCCGGGTCGCCTTGAGTTCGGTCGAGGACACCAGCCGCGAGGCCTGCCGGATCCGCAGAGGCAGCCCGGAAAAGCGCTCGCTGAAGGTCTTGAAATGCTGGCGCGACAGCAGCGTGGTCGGGACGACCACCGCCACCTGACGCCCGGACATCGCCACTGCAAAGGCGGCGCGCAGCGCCACTTCCGTCTTGCCGAAGCCAACATCGCCGCAGACCAGCCGGTCCATGACGCGGCCGGAGGCCAGGTCTTCGAACACGGCGTTGATCGCTGCCAGTTGGTCCTCGGTCTCGTCATAGGGGAAGCGCGCCGCGAATTCCTCGTAGAGTCCCGGCTGCACGTCCATGGGCGGCACGGTGGAGAGCTGGCGCAGTGCGGCGATCTTGATCAGCTGCTCCGCCATGTCGCGGATGCGCTTCTTGAGCTTGCTCTTCTTGGCCTGCCAGGCGACGCCGCCCAGCTTGTCGAGCTCGATGATGGCGTCGGCGCCGTAACGCGACAGCAGTTCGATATTCTCGACCGGCAAATAGAGCTTGGTGTTGCCGGCATACTCGATCTCGACGCAGTCGTGCGGCGCGCCCTGCACCTCGATGGTCTTCAGACCGAGGAAGCGACCGATGCCGTGGTCGACATGCACCACCAGGTCGCCGGCGGCGAGGCCGGCGGCCTCGGTCAGCGCGTCCGAGGCCTTGCGCCGCTTCTGCGGCCGCAGCAGCCGCTCGCCGAGGATATCCTGCTCGGAGAGCACCAGCATGTCGTCGGTCTGGAAGCCGGACTCGAGGCCCAGCACCACCAGGGCGGTGGTCTCGGGCGAAGTTGTCTCGGCGTCGCGCCAGTTCTCGGCGAGCCGCGGGTGCTCCAGCCCGTGATCGGCGAGCACCTGCGCCATGCGGTCGCGCGAGCCTTCCGACCAGCAGGCAATGATGGTCTTGCGGGCTTTCTTCCGTTCAGCGCGGAACAGCCTCACCACGGCTTCGAACAGGTTGACGTCCTGCGCCTGCCGTTCGGCGGCGAAACTCGGCGCCACCCGCCCGCCCGCATCGTCAACCTTGCGCGTGTCGGGCGACGCGAACGGCGACAATTGCACCACGCCCTTGTCGGGCGCCAGCCCATAGGGCCCGCGCTCCATCTCATAGAGCTGCGCCGGAGGCACCGGCTTATAGGGCGCCGCGCCCTGCGCCTGCTTCTCGTGCCGCGCCTCTTCGCGCGCCTGGTAATAGTCGGAAATCTGCGTCTGCCGGTCGGCGAAGGCCTCCCGCGCCTGATCGTCGAAGACGAACGGCGCGTCTTCGGTATAGGCGGCGAGGTGGTCGAGTTCGTCGTAGAAGAACGGCGTCCAATGCTCGACGCCCGGGTAGCGCTGGCCGGCACTCACCGCGGCATAGAGCGGATCATCTACGGTGTTGCCGCCAAACATCGTGGTGTAGCGGGCGCGGAAGCGGCGGATCGCCTCTTCGCTCAGCAGCACCTCGCTCATCGGCGCCAGCGCGATGTGCTTCAGATTGCCGGTGGTGCGCTGGCTGTCCGCATCGAAGGTGCGGATGGTCTCGAGCTGCTTGCCGAAAAAGTCGAAGCGCAGCGGCGACTCGGCGCCGGCCGGAAAGAGATCCACCAAGCCGCCGCGCACCGCATACTCGCCAGTCTCACGCACCGTCGGCACGCGCAGATAGCCGTTGCCGGCAGCCCAGGCGATCAGCTTCTCGCTGTCGACCACCTGCCCTGCCGCGGCGGCAAAGCTCATCCCGGCCACCACGTCACGCGGCGGCAGCTTCTGCACCAGGGCATTGACCGTGGTGAGGACGATCGCGCCCTTGGCGGTGCCGCCAGCGAGAGTGGAGAGCGTCGTCATGCGGGCCGCGATGGTCACTCCGTTCGGCGACACCCGGTCATAGGGCAGGCAGTCCCAGGCCGGCAGGGTGAGCAGTTGATGCCCGGGCATCAGCTGCTCGAGGATCTCGACCATGCGCTGCATGCGCCGCCCGTCGCGCGCCACGAACACGGCGCTCACCGGCGCAGCGGGAGAGGCTTTCAGCCGCTCCTCGACGAGACGCGCCAGCACCACCGGCTGCATGCCGTCAGGGACGTTGGAAAGGGTGCGGTCGGCGCGCTGGTCGGTCATTTGGCGGTCCGGAACGTCAGGAGGTCGGCAAGCATCTCGTGATCGGCATCGGCTGGCGCCGGCTCCTGCCCCATCAGCCAGGCAAGGAGGTCGGTATCCAGTTCCTCCAGAAGCGTCTCGAAGCGATCGAGTTCCGCCCCATCCATGCCCGCGAGCCGGGCATCGGCGTAGGGCCCGAGCAACAGGTCCATCTCCTTGGTGCCGCGGTGCCAGGCGCGATAGCGCAACCGGCGCAACCGCATAGCGGAATCTTCACCGGCGTCTTTTTGAAGGGCCATGATCGGGTGGTCTCGGGGAATGTGGATGGCGTGTTTACGCGGATATCGCCGCCATGTCACGTGGCAGCGCGGCGAAGCCTGGGCTAGGTTCCGCCCAGGAGGTTTCTCGACTCGTGTCCCGTCCGCCGGCCCTCGATCCGCTGTTCCGCTCGCTTCACTCCATCAAGGGAGTGGGGCCGCAACTGAGCGCCCTGCTCACCCGCTTCTTCGGCGCACCCGAGGGGCAGGAAGCCGTCGCGCTCGACCTGTTGATGCATATGCCCACCGGCATCGTCGATCGCCGCCGCATGGATGGGATCGCCAACGCCGTGCACAACAACATCGCGACGTTGAAACTGCACATCGACCGCCACCAGCCGCCACCGCGCGGTCGGCCGCATATCCCGCATCGGGTGTTCGCGCATGACGAGACCGGCGAAATCCAACTGGTGTATTTCCGGGCCCAGGGCGGCTGGGTGGAAAAGCTGCTGCCGGTCGGCGAGACGCGCTACGTCTCGGGCACCATTGGCTTCTTCCAGGGCGAGAAGCAGATCACCCATCCCGACTACGTGGTCGGGGCCGACAAGTTCGAGGATATGCCGCTGGTCGAGCCGGTCTACCCGCTGACCCATGGCCTCAGCTCCCGCGCCCTGATCAAGCTCACCCGGCAGGTGCTGGAGACGGTTCCGGACCTGCCCGAATGGATGCCCGCCGAGCGCCTTGCCGAGTTCGGCTGGCCGAGCTTTCGCGCCGCCATGCACGCCTCGCATGCGCCGGATACTCCGGACGAGGCGCAGCTCTGGTCGAAGAACCGCATGCGGCTCGCCTATGACGAGTATCTCGCCGGCCAGCTCGCCCTGCTGATCGTCCGCTCGCAACTCGTCGCCCCGCGCGGCATCGCGCGCCGCTTCACCGGCGAGATTTCCTCGAGGGTCGAGGCCGCCCTACCCTATACCCTCACTGAGGGCCAGCGCCTCGCCGTCGAGGACATCCGCCGCGACCTCGCCGCACCGGAGCGCATGTCTCGCCTGCTGCAGGGCGATGTCGGCGCCGGCAAGACCGTCGTCGCGCTGATGGCCATGGCGGCGATGGCGGAGAGCGGCGCACAGTCGGCGCTGATGACGCCCACCGAAATCCTCGCCAGCCAGCACTACAGGACGCTGAAGCCGCTCTGCGACCAGGTGGGGCTCGGCATCGTGCTGCTCACCGGCAAGATGACGGCGGCCGAACGCCGCGCCGCCTTGTCCGGCATTGCCGATGGCTCGACCGCAATCGTCGTCGGCACGCACGCGCTGTTTCAATCCGGCGTCGAGTTCCACAATCTGGGGCTGACGGTAGTCGACGAACAGCACCGCTTTGGCGTGCACCAGCGCCTCGCGCTCAGTGAGAAGGGCGCGCACGCCGACCTGCTGGTGATGACCGCCACGCCGATCCCGCGCACCCTGGTGCTCACTCATTTTGGCGACATGGCGGTCAGCATCCTGCGCGAAAAACCGCGCGGCCGGCAGCCGATCGACACCGCGGTGCTGTCGATCGGTGAATACGGGCGCGTCATCCAGCGCCTCGAGAGCCGCATCGCCGAGGGGGCGCAGGCGTTCTGGGTCTGCCCGCTGGTCGAGGAAAGCGAGCATCTGGAGGTGGTCGCTGCCGAGGATCGCTTCGCCGAGCTCAAGAAGGTGTTCGGCGACCAGGTGGTGCTGATCCATGGCCGGATGAGCGCCGCCGCCAAGGCCGAGGCGATGGAGCGCTTCCAGCGCAACGGGGCCAAGATTCTCGTCGCCACCACGGTCATCGAAGTCGGCGTCGACGTGCCCAACGCCACCATCATGATCATCGAGCATGCCGAACGCTTCGGCCTCGCGCAACTCCACCAGTTGCGCGGCCGCGTCGGGCGCGGCAGCCAGCGCTCGGCCTGCCTGCTGCTCTACAAGGAGCCCTTGAGCGAAACCGCCAAGGCGCGCCTCGAGACCATCAAAGCCACCGAAGACGGCTTCGTCATCGCCGAGAAGGATCTCGAACTGCGCGGCCAGGGCGATGTGCTCGGCACCCGCCAATCCGGCATGCCGGGCTATCACCTCGCGGTGCCCGATGTGCACCGGCACCTGCTCGAATGGGCACATGAAGACGCCAGGAACGCCCTGACCCGCAACCCCGCCCTTACCGGTCGCGACGGCGATGCCTTGCGCACGCTGCTCTATCTGTTCCGCAAAGACCTCGCCATTCCGCTGCTCCGCGCCGGCTGATCGCACATGCATATCCGTCCCTTCGAACGCCGTGATACCGATGCGGTCGTCGCTCTCTGGCGGGCCCGCGGCCTGACCCGCGCATGGAACGATCCACGCAAGGACATCGAACGCAAGCTTGCGGTGCAACCCGAGCTGTTCCTCGTCGGCGAGCTGGACGGCGAAGTCATCGCCACCGCGATGGGCGGCATGACGGTCACCGCGGCTCGGTCTACTATCTCGCGACGGGGGAAGCGCATGCCGGGAATGGTTACGGCGCCGCACTGCTGGCCGAGCTCGAGCGCCGGCTCACGGCGATGGGCTGCCCGAAGATCAACCTGCTGGTGCGCGGCGAGAACGACGGCGTGCTGAAATTCTACGACCGATTGGGCTACGAGCGGCACGACTCGCTGAGCCTGGGGCGGCGGTTGATCGAGGACTAGAGCGGTGTGACGATAGCTGCGCCGGTGCGAGTTGACCCCCACCCCTGTCCCCTCCCCCTAAGAATGGGGCGGGAGACGTCGGCCTCGATTTCGGTGGTGATGATCTCCCTCCCCTTGTTTAGGGGGAGGGGACAGCGGTGGGGGGGGTCGGCGCCCGCCGGCGGCAATGACTAAATCGGAGTTCCCCTACCCCTCACTCCACCGCGTACTTCCTCAGCACGTCGATCTCGACATAGTTCAGCACCGATTGGTGTGTCGCCTGCAGCACCACGCGCGGCGCCAGGCCGGCTTCCAGCGCCTCGACCCAGCGCAGCGCGACAAGGCACCAGCGGTCGCCGGCCTTGAGGCCGGGGAACGCATATTCCGGTATCGGGGTCGAAAGGTCGTTGCCGCGCGACTTCGAGAAGGCGAGGAAGGCGTCCGTCATGACGGCGCACACCGTGTGCCGGCCCTCGTCCATCGGGCCGGTGATGCAGTTGCCGTTGCGGAAGAACCCGGTCAGCGGGTGCATCGAACAGAGCGCCAGCGGCTCGCCGAAGACGTTGAGCTCGGGCTCCTGCTCGAAGAACGGTTTATTCAACCGTCACGCTCTTGGCGAGGTTGCGCGGCTGGTCGACGTCCGTGCCCATGAACGAGGCCGTGTGATAGGCCAGGAGCTGCACCGGGATTGTGGCGAGGATCGGCGCGACGAAGCTTGCCACCTTGGGCAGCACCAGCACTTCGGCGACATCCTCGCCCACGGTTTCCTTTCCCACCTCGTCGGTGATCAGGATGATCTTGCCGCCACGTGCCGCGACTTCCTGCATGTTGGAAAGGGTCTTGGCCATCAGCTCGTCCGACGGCGCAACGACGATCACCGGCATCAGCTCGTCCACCAGAGCGATAGGCCCGTGCTTCAGTTCGCCGGCGGGATAGGCCTCGGCATGGATATAGCTCAGTTCCTTGAGCTTCAGCGCCCCTTCCATGGCGATCGGAAACATCTGGCCGCGCCCGAGATAGAGCACGTCCTTGGCTTTGCTCAGCCGCTTGGCGATCTCCTCGACCTGGCCTTCCAGCGCCAACGCAGCGGAAATGGCGGTCGGCAGCGTCGTGAGGCTGTGGACCAGCTCGGCTTCCTGCGTTGCCGATACCGTACCGCGCGCGACGCCGGCGGCGATGGCGAGGCTCGCCAGTGCCGTCAGCTGCGCGGTGAACGCCTTGGTCGAGGCAACGCCGATTTCCGGCCCGCATAGCGTGGGGAACACCACCTGGCTCTCGCGCGCCATGGTCGATTCCGGCGAATTCAGCAGCGAGGCGATGTGCTGGCCCTGGCTGGCGCAGTAGCGCAGGGCCGCCAGCGTGTCGGCAGTCTCGCCCGATTGCGAGATGAAGAGGCTGAGGCCGCCCTGCTCCAGCGGCGGCTCGCGATAGCGGAACTCCGAGGCCACATCGACATCCACCGGTAGCCGCGCATAGCGCTCGAACCAGTACTTGGCGACGATGCCGGCATAGGAGGCCGTGCCGCAGGCCGAGATGGTCAGCCGCCTGAGCGCGGAAAAATTGAACGGCAGCGCCTCGCGCAGCGTCACCTTGTCGCTGCTCATGTCCACGTAGTGGCTGAGCGTGTGCGACACCGTTTCGGGCTGCTCGTAGATTTCCTTGGCCATGAAATGGCGGTGGTTACCCTTGTCGACCAGCAGCGCCGAGGCGGCCGAAACCAACATCTCGCGCTGGACGATCGCGTCGGAACCATCGCGGATGGTGACGCCGTTCTTGGTCAGCACCGCCCAATCGCCATCGAGCAGGTAGCTCAGTCGCGAGGTGAACGGGGCCAGCGCCATGGCGTCGGACCCCAGATACATCTCGGTCGCGCCATAGCCGATGGCGAGCGGCGCACCGGAGCGGGCAGCGATCAGCAGCGCCTCTTCGCCCTTGAACATGAAGGCCAGCGCAAAAGCGCCGCGCAGCTCCCGCAGCGTTCGCGCCACGGCCATCTCGGGGTCGAGCCCGCGGTCGAGCTCGCGCGTCACCCACAACGCCACCGATTCCGTATCGGTCTGGGTCTTGGGCAGGTAGCCATCCTTGGCGAGGTCGGCGAGCAGCTCGCGGAAATTCTCGATGATGCCGTTATGGACGACCGCCACCTTGTCGGTGGCGTGCGGATGAGCATTGCCCTCGGTGGGTGCGCCATGCGTCGCCCAGCGGGTATGGCCGATACCGATATTGCCGCCGAGCGGCTCGAAGCTCAGCTTGGCGGCGAGATTGCCGAGCTTGCCTTCGGCGCGGCGGCGGCCGATCTGTCCGCCCTCCAGCGTTGCGACACCGGCGCTGTCGTAGCCGCGATATTCCAGCCGCTTCAGCGCGTCCACCAGCCGCGGCGCAACCGGTTCCGTCCCGATAATCCCGACAATTCCGCACATCGCGTGGGGTCCCCTACTTGCCAGATCTGGCGCGTTTGACGGCTTCGGCCCGTGCCTTGAGCTTGGGCGCGTAGCCGGGCTTGTTTTCCTGCCGGGCGCGGCCCAGGGCCAGGGCATCCGGCTCGACGTTGTGCGTGATGACGCTGCCCGACGCGACATAGGCTCCGTCGCCGATCGTCACCGGCGCCACCAGCGACGAGTTCGAGCCGATGAAGGCATTGGCCCCGATGGTGGTCTTCGATTTGTTCACGCCATCATAGTTGCAGGTGATGGTCCCTGCCCCGATATTGGTTTTGGCGCCGACCTCACTGTCGCCCAGGTAGCTCAGGTGCCCGGCCTTGACGCCCTCATGCACGACCGAGTTCTTCACCTCGACGAAATTGCCGATATGCACGTTGTCGCCGATATCGGCGCCGCCGCGCATCCGGGCGAACGGCCCGATGCTGGCGCCGGTGCCGATCGAGGTGTTCTCGATGTCGCAGAACGCCCGGATCTCGACCCCGTCGGCGATCTTCACGCCGGGCCCGAACACCACGTTGGGGAAGATGGTGACGTCGCGGCCGATCTCGGTGTCATAGGAAAAATACACCGTCGAAGGGTCCTTCAACGTCACTCCGGCGCGCATGAAGTCGTCGCGGCGCAGCTCCTGAAACTGCGCTTCGGCTTGCGCCAGCTTCCGCCGATCGTCGACGCCAATCACCTCGTTGGCGTCTGCCTCGACGACCTCGATGCGACGTCCATCAGCATTCGCCAGTTCAACGGCATCGGTGAGGTAGAACTCACCCTTGGCGTTGGCATTGCCGATCCGGTCAATGACCGATCGCAACGTATCGGCACGGAATCCCATGATGCCGGAATTGCAGAGTCCGATCGCCCGCTCCGCCTCGCTGGCATCCTTGTGCTCACGGATCGCGAGGAGGCGGCCATCGTCGGTGAGTAGACGGCCATAGCCTGTGGTGTCGTCGGGACGAAACCCAACCACCACGATGTCGGCGCCACTATCCAATCGCGCCGTTATTCCAGCGAGCGTTTCGGTGGAGACCAGCGGCGTATCTGCATAGAGCACAATAACGTTGCCCTTGGCGCCGGCATAGGCCGCTTCAGCTTGCTTCACAGCGTGCGCCGTACCCCTACGATCTGCCTGGGTGGAGAAAGTCGCGCCAGGCGCTAGTGCGGCTACTGTTGCCTGCACGGCCTCATGTGCGGGGCCAATCACCACGGCTATAGCTGAGGAGCTCGCCGCGACGGTGCGGACGACATGGCCGACCAGGGGCAATCCTCCCACCTGGTGCAGTACTTTCGGCATGGCAGAGCGCATGCGGGTGCCCTCGCCCGCGGCCAGGATGATCGACAGCAGTTCAGTCATGCAAAATTTTCCCTGAGGGCCCTCTCAGCCGATCATCGTTTCCCCCGTGTTTATGGCAGCAAGTTGTTGGGAATCCGATAACGCGGTTACGGAGTGGTAAACTCGTGGGAGCCCCTGATTCGTGGGGTTTTGGGGGTGGGAACTTGGCGAGGGCAGCAGATCAGTTTCGTCCGGCCGATGTGACGATGTGGGGCATCGCGGCGCTCGGCATTTGGGCGATGGCGATCTTGGGCGCCAACCTCTCGGGCCTGATCCCGCCCAGTGTCTACGGCGCGTTGCACGCCTCGCGGCTGGAAGGCTCAACCATCAATCAGTTGCGCACGCAGGTGGCGACGCTCGAGGAGGAAACCTCGAAGATGAAGCGCGAGAACATGCAGCTGCTGCAGCGCTTCAGCGTGAGCGAGGATGCCGCCGGTGCGGTGACCAGGCGGGTCGGCGCGCTCGAGGTCAGCGTCCCCAAGCTGATCGAAAGCGCGCAGGCGAAGGCGACCGCCCGCATCGACACCACCACCACCGGGTCGATCGGCGCCGGCAAGACGTTGACCTTCGAAACCGAAGGCGGCACCGTGGCGGTGCAGCAGCGCCCACTGCTCCCCGGCTCCGGCGAGGTGAAGCTGAAGGCGGTACCGCTTTCGGCCAACACCATGCCGCTCGCCATTCCCGACGGCAGTTCGCCCGGCATCAAGCTCGGTTTCCCGGTGCGGCCGGATACCGCCGAGGCGCAGTGGCAGGAACTGCTAGCCCAGGTCGGCACCATGCTGGTGGGCCTGTCTCCGGTGCTCGCCGAACAGGACGGCACGGATGGCAAGGTGATCGTCGCCGGCCCGATGGTCGACCGGGCGTCGGCGATCGAACTGTGCGCCCGGCTCGACCGGGCGGGCGTTCCGTGCGAGCCGACCAAGTATGCCGGCCAGCCGATTCCACTGCTGAACTGACGGCCATTCACCGTTAGCGATTGACAGCAAGGGCACAATGCCTATGTTCCGCGCCGATCCGCCCAATGCGGCAGATCGTCGACTTTGCGGGGCCAGATCCCGCTCCGGGCGCCCGTAGCTCAGTGGTAGAGCATCCGACTTTTAATCGGATGGTCGATGGTTCGAATCCATCCGGGCGTACCACATTGCACACTGCCTGAAGGCGGAAAACGCCCGCCGTTCCCGACCCAATTCATTCCGGACCACCTGCTCGCTCCCGGTGCGCTCAATGGCTTGAGCATCGAGGCACGGCTGATCCTCTACGTCATGGTGGCGACCGGCGGTGCAATTTCCTCGCCACGCAGTTTTTCTCGCACGGCAAGCCGATGATGCCAGCCAGCGATGAGAGTGCGGCCGCACGCGGCGCCGCAACAGCAACGGCTGCGCCAGGATAGCGAGATCAGCCGGGCCAAATCGAGCCGCCCCCCAAGGCGCTGACTCAGCTGGTACGACGATTGATCCCGCTCCGAACACCCCAGCCTCTGCTGTGCCGCAGGGAACGATGTTCCGTGAGTGATATTGACTGCTGAGGGGCGACATTAGTCCATCGAAGTGGACCAGAGCCATGCCGACAGCAGCCGACATTCTGATCGAAACGCTTCTCGCCTGGGATGTCGAAGTCATCTTCGGGCTTCCCGGGGACGGCATCAACGGCATCATGGAAGCGCTGCGCAAACGCCAGGACCGCATCCGGTTCGTCCAGGTCCGGCACGAGGAGTCGGCCGCTTTCATGGCCTGTGCCTATGCCAAGTGGACCGGCAAGCTGGGGGTATGCCTCGCGACATCCGGACCGGGCGGCACGCACCTGCTCACCGGGCTGTACGACGCCAAGCTCGACCAGGTGCCGGTGCTGGCGATCACCGGCATGCAGTTTCACGATCTGATCGAGACGTTCACGCAGCAGGATGTCGACCTGACCCGCGCTTTCAACGACGTGGCCGAGTACAACGTGCAGGTCAGCGACGCGGCGCATATGGAAAATGCGGCGAGCCTTGCCTGCCGCACCGCGCTCAGCCGACATGGCGTCGCGCATCTCTCGGTCGCCAACGACGTGCAGGAGGAAGATGTCGGCAAGGCTCAGCGCTCCAAGCGCAACAAGCCCGGTCATGTCTCCAACACCTGGTTCGCCCCGGTGATGCTGCCGCCCGACGGCGAGATCGAGCGGGCGGCCGAAATCCTCAACGGCGCGTCGCGCGTCGCCATGCTGGTCGGCCGCGGTGCGTTGCGGGCAGGAAAAGAGGTCGAGGAGGCCTCGGGCTTGCTGAACGCCCCGATCGCCAAGGCCCTGCTCGGCAAAACCGTCGTTTCCGACCACCACCCCAATACCACCGGTGTCATCGGCATTCTGGGCACGCGCGCGTCGCAGGAGATCATGGAGCAATGCGATGCCCTGCTGATCGTCGGCTCCACCTTCCCTTACATCGAGTACTATCCGCAGCCCGGCAAGGCCAAGGTGGTGCAGATCGACTGGAACCCTGAGCGCATCGGCCTGCGCTGTCCGGTCGAGGTTGGGCTGGTGGGCCATGCCGGCGAAACCCTGCGCCGCCTCAACGGGCTGCTGGATCAGAAGCCCGACCGAAGCTTTCTGACCGCAGCGCAGCGATCGATGAACGCATGGCGGGACATGATGAGCCAGGCCGAGGCCGAGGCAAGCTCGCCGCTCAAGCCGCAGATGATCGTCCGTCGCTTCGGCGAGCGGATGGCGAGTGACGCGATCCTGGCCACCGATTCCGGGCAGAACACCGAACTGACCGCCCGTCATGTCGACCTCGATCCAGACCACGCTTTTGCCGTCTCAGGCACGCTGGCCTCGATGTCGTGCGGACTGACCCATGCGATCGCCGCCGGCATCGCCTACCCGGGACGACAGGTCTGCGCTGTCGTCGGCGATGGTGGGCTCGCCATGCAACTGGGCGAGTTCTCCACGGCCGTGCGCTACGGCATCCCGCTCAAGCTCCTGGTGATCAAGAACAACATGCTCAACCAGATCGCCTGGGAGCAGATGATGTTCCTGGGCAACCCGCAGTTCGGCTGCGAGTTGCAGCCCATCGACTTCGCCCTGGCGGCGGTGGCGATGGGCGGCAAGGGGTTTTCAGTAGAGCGTCCCGAAGACATCGACGCGGTCCTCGACGCCGCCTTTGCCGAACCCGGGCCGGTCATTGTCGAAGCACTGGTCGACCGCTACGTGCCAATGCTGCCACCCAAAGTTCCAGCGGATTATCGCAGCAATTTCCACAAGGCGCTGCCTGAGACCCCGGGCCGGGCGGAAATCGAGGGGAACATTGCGAGGGAACCGCTCGCGACCATGTTCAAGGGCTAACCCTGCCCTTCCCTCTCAGCACGGCCGGCAAGACGCGTTCGCCGAACATCTCGATGAACTGTCGCTGGTTCGTGCCGACCTGATGGAGATGGAGTTCATCGAGGTCGAGTGTCAGCTGCTCGGCGATCCAATCTTCGAGACGGGTGAGATCGGCGGACACCGGCAGCAAGCGGCGCATCGCGGCCTCGCCGACGAGCTTGCCGGTTTCGTCGAAGTCGCCGGGTCGGCGCAAATCCCAAGCAACCTCTCCCGCCACCACACGTGAGCTCCATTGCTCCATCGCCATGGCGATCGCCTGTTCGTCCGAGTGTGCCCAACACAGCGCCGACTGGAGGATTACCGGTTTGCCCGCCCCACCATGCTCCCGGAACGCCTTGATGACCGCCCGGACGGTTTCGAGCTCGCCGCTCGCCGTCAGCAGCCCGTCGGCCCACGGGGCGACGAACTTTGCCGTCTCGGGCGTGACCGCCGCTGCGTAGAGCGGCACCGGCTCGACCGGTCGCGTATAGAGTTTGGCTTCGAGCACGGTGATCCGACCGCGGTGCGTCACCGTCTCGCCGGCGAACAGCGCCTGCATCACCTCGGCGCATTCGCGAAGGCGGGCGTTGCGTTCCGCTTTTTCCGGCCACGGCAGGCCGGTGATGGCTTCATTGATCGCTTCGCCGCTGCCGAGTGCGAGCCAGAAGCGACCCGGATACATCTGGCCCAGCGTCGCGGCCGCCTGCGCGAGCACCGCCGGATGATAGCGATAGCCGGGCGCCGCGATGTTTCCAAAGCCGAAACGCGTCGCCTGCAGAGCGCTGCCCAGCCAGCTCCAGGCGAAGCCGGATTGGCCCTGGCGCTCGCTCCAGGGATGGAAATGATCCGACGACTTGGCGCATCGGAAGCCGGCGTCTTCCGCCAGTTGCGCCAAGGTGAGCAACTCGCCGGGCGTAAACTGCTCGTGTGAGCAATGGTAGCCGATACGTGTCATGGTCCCTGCTTCAACAGCGTCGAAGGCGTCGGCGTGCCGCCTCGTCCAGATTGCGCCGACCCAGCCGGGAACGTCGCCGGGTGGCCTCTGTTCCCACCAGCCGGGCCGCACCAGCGAAATGAAGGAACCCGGCAGCAGCAGGTAGGTTAGGCACGCGAGAGCGGAGCCGATGAAGTCTCCCGCCCATGCGGCTGGTTCCGCTCTCACCAGCACCAGGAGCATTGATGCCCGACTCCTTTTCCGAGCAACGCAAGCCGGTGGACGGTGACCAGCAGCCCAAGGGCGGCACCACCCGGCTGTCCGGCATGACCGGAGTGATGCTGATGATCGGAGCCTTTTTCGGCGTGCTGGTGCTCATTGGCGTCTTCGCCATGCTGCTGACCGGCGAGGCCGGGCCCTGATTCCTGACTTGCCGCTGCAGAAATGAACCCCCGTCGGCGGGGCCGCGCGGGGGTTCACCACTGAGGTCCCGCCGCTGCCGGGCATCCAGTCGTCAGCGGCGAGATCAGGCAAACCTCGGTGCGGTGGGTTGGTTCCTCGTTGCGGCGACACTCTCAACCCACGAAGAGCCGCCCGAATACCCGCCGGTTGTGGGTGAAGTGGCGCCTGCCGGTCCGGATGGCCTTGCACGCGTCCATGGCATCCGGACCCTGCAGCAGTGCGAGCAGTTCCTCGAGCGCGGCCTCCCTATCGGCCCCCTCCCCGGCGCAGCGGCCTGCCACCTCGGTAGCGCGCAGCAGCAGCATTTCAGCGGGCGATGGGGTTTCGAAGTTGTGTCGGTGGAGCAAATTCGCCTCGGCTAACGGTGAAGAGAGTTGAACTTGCCCAACGCCCTGCCGTTCCGGGGTGACGCGAATGTCGTGCACAAAAACAGAGGGCACAAGTTGGATTCTGCAGCGGCATCGGTCCGCATGCCAACAGAGGAGATAGTCCAATGGCAAACCAGAACCGTGAGCAGGAGCAGCGTGGCAACCAGCGTCAGGAAGAGCAACGCGGCAGCCAGCGTCAGGACAACCAGCGTCAGGACAATCAGCGCCAGGATAACCGGCGTCAGGACGACCAGAAGCAGAACGACCAGAAGCAGAAGCGCTGATCGGCGTGTCGTTCATCAACCCGCGGGGCCGGCTGCGGCCCCGCGCCCACCGAAAACAGGTCCATGCACAGCCAGAATGAAGAGCTATATACCCCCAACATACGGCTACTCGGGCCGATCGGTACGGGGTCCTTCTGGAGCTTCTGCGATATGGCGGCCAAGGCCCGCGAAATCGAAGGCGCTTTCCAATAAATCCATACATTCCCAAATTACTGCCTATCGCGCCGGAACGCCTCGCATGGAACTAGATTGTCATTTCTGACCGGACACCAGATGCCCGATCTAGCAAGCAATCCCGTGAGGAGAAACTACATGCAGAAAACGCTTTTGAGCGGCTCGGTCGCCGCCTTGATGCTGGCTGCCGCCGCGATGACGCCGGCCGCGGCGCAATCCACCACCGGACCAGCCGGGACCACATCGGGCGCATCGATTGCCAGCCTGACCTGCGCGGATATCGCAGGGCTGCCGCCTGCCCATGCAGCGGCCCTGGTCTACTATGCGGCCGGCTATCAGGATGGGATGCGCGACGGCCAGATGGCCGGTGCGGCGGGTGGCACGAGCGGCAGCAGCACCAGCTCGAGCGGGGCTGGAGCGGCCACCGACAGCACTGCAGCCGGCGGCAGCACGAGCGGCAGCAATACCACAGGCACCGACGCAGCAGGCGGTGCGGCCTCCGGCGGCACCACCGCCGGCAGCGATGCCGCAGGCGGCGCGTCCACCGACACGTCCGCAGCGGGCGCCAGCGGCAGCACCGATGCCGCCGGGGCCGGGTCGACGACGAGCGCCACGGGCGCCGGCAGTTCGACGACCGACAGCAGCGCTGCCGGCGCGGCGGGTGGATCGCAGATGGTCGGCGGGCTTGGCCTGCAGGCGGAGACGATCATTACCGCCTGTGCCGCCTCGTCCGGCTCGACGCTCTCCGAGGTCATTTCCAGCAATGGCGGTTCGGCGGGCCACGGCGGCGCGACGGGCGGCTCGACCACCGGCTCCGGCACCACCGGCGGTACCGGGACAGACACCACGGGTGCAGGCAGCACCACCAGCACCGACGCAGGCGGCGCCAACACCGGGACCGATGCCGGCGGGACGACGCCGAAGCAGTAAGTCCGCGAGACAAGCAGCGGCGAGGGAGCCATGCCCCCTCGCCTATCCCGGGACGGCTCCTCACCGCAGCAAGGTGGATTGTAGCAGGCCGTCACGCTCGAGAATGTTCGGCGGCCTCGGCAACGGCTTCAAGGATTGTCTCGATCATCACCGGCTTGGCGAGCTGCGGCACGTATCGATACTCCTCGATTATCGCTTGGGCATCGTAGCCGGTGGCAAACACGAACGGGATACCCCGCCGCCGCAACTCGTCGGCCACCCCGTAAGCCATGGTGCCCCGCAGATTGATGTCGAGCAGCGCGAAGTCTATCCGCGGATGCTGCTTCAGCACGTCCAGCGCCGCCGCCGGCGTCGGCACCGGTCCCAGCACTTCGGCCCCGGCCGCCGCCAGCGCGGCAGCCACGTCATCTGCAAGGAAATACTCGTCCTCGACCACGAGCACGGTTGGTTTCCCTTTCAACCTGGTCATCGCAGTCCGCCCGTTCTTTGACCTGGCATGGAACGCAAAGGGAGTGTTCTGGTTCACTCCATGGCCGTCACATGCGACGCGGAGTCGACAATGGCAAACTACGGTCCGCGTCATTAGCGCCGTGCTCAGCGGGCTCCTGTCGGATGCCGCCGCGGGTCTCCATCAAGCGCTGCGGCGGCGTGGGCTGGTGCAGGATCCCCGCGGACGATCGCCGACGAGATGCCCCGCCGCGCCCTCGAACTACAACACCGCGTCCGAAATACGCTGGGTGTGGTGCGCTCGGTGGCGCGTCGCACCGTAGCCACCAGCGAGACGATAGAGGACTACTCATGCCATCTCGACAGCCGCCTCGAAGCCTTGCCCGAGTGCAGGCGGTGGTGACGCGCGACCCGCAGGGCGGGCGTAGACCTCCAGATGCGGATTGCGGACGAACTGCGCGTACCGCGGCGTGGACGCGCAGCGGCTCGCTCAAGTCGACGGGCCCGGTTGATGCTGCAGCCCAGGCTGCAGAGCTCATGGCGCTCGCCATCCGCGAGCTCCCGACCAACTCCGCCAAATATGGAGCGTTGAGCCGGCCAGGTGGCCGCATCCAGGTGCACCGGGACATAGACCGCTCACGCCCGGATCACGAGATGCTGCACTTCAGCTGGATCGAGTTGGGCGTGCACTTGGGCGAGGAGGCGCCAAGCCAGCGTGGTTTCGGCTCCGAGCTGCTCGAACGCACCCTAAGCTACGAGTTGGCTGGCGAACCGCATACGGAGTTCACGCCGGACGGCATCCATTGGACCACCCTGCTCCCGATCGACGAGCGACTGCTGGTTTCTCACTAGAGCACCTTCTCCCCGAATCGCGATCGCATGGGTGATAGCCCACCACCCATGACAGTCGGCGCCTAAGTCGTCCCCCGAGACGCCTCCGGAGCGCTCGCCCACAGCGCTTCGTCAGGCCGCCGCGGCGAACGCGAGTCGGTTCAGTCCGGGTGAAGGAACCAAGACGCCGACCCTAGATTTTATATGAGGACCCGCCGAGCGCCCGAGCCGGCCGCCTCCTGCTCCAGCAGCAATCAGGTCGTTCGCAGATGCTGAAAATCACCGGCCCGTTCGCCATCGCCTTCGACGACCAGACCGAAAAGGGCAAGCTTAAAGTGATCTCGGTCACCTTCTCGGAGGAGGTCATCGACCAGACGCGGGTCGTCGGTCGGGAGTTCCAGTTGCTCGACAAGGCCTCGCCCCTCACCGAGATGCTGCGAAAGGTCGTTGGCTAACGCCTCTTGCCGCCGTCGGCAGGCGACGCCCGCTCATACCGGCGTCAGGTAGCCGTCGTCGAAACCGCCGATGAAGGCCAGCCTGTCGAAATCGTAGATCACCAGTTCGAAATTGCTGTGGTCGGCCAGGTGCAACTGGCGCAGCTCCTGCAATGTCCGGTTCACATGAACGCTGGAGAGGCCGAGGACGGTGCCCATGGTATCCTGGGACATGGCCAGGCTGCAGCTGAGTTCCGGGCAATTGTCGCTCGGCCGGCGGCTGCGCAGCAGCGTCTCGCACATGAAATGCGCCATCGCCTCGGTGGCGCTTCGCCGCCCGAGGGAAACCAGCCGCTCCTGGCTGATGGCGAGCTCCCGCAGCACCAAGGCGGCCATTCCGTCGACGCCCCTCAGGGACAGGCGCCTCAGCCGCTCGACCTCCTCCGGATTGACCGTACCCACGACCGCCCCCTTCAGCGCCACCAGAAGATCGGTCTCGGCGGCGCCGTGATGCACGAAGCGCGAGAGGTTGATCACGTCGTCGCGGTGGTACACCGCAACCGTTTGGCACCGACCATCCGGCAGGAAACGCTGGCGCAATACCGCTCCCTCCAAGACGATCTGCAACTGGCCGCCGACTTCGGACAACGCCTCCTGCCGCCCGTGGCGGCTTCCCCGCGTGACGCCCTTGACCAGACGATCGGTCAATAGGCGCGCCTCGGAGCGATTCTCGACATGTGTCATCATGAGCGTGGCCCTGCTCTTGTGCTCCGCATCGGCAGCAACAGATCCGGGGGGTAGCGATAAATCCCTCGATCCGACCGCCCAGTCAGACGCGTGCCGGCAACATTGGGCAACAACCTATGATAGGGTGATGGCGCCTTGCAGCCAACTGCGACCGAAATCGAGGTCGAGCCCACGGCTGCCAAACTGATGAAATTCGTCGCCCAAATCCTCGGGTCAACGGTAAGACTCCGGTATTGGCACCGCCGGAGCCGCCCCGCTCACTCCTCGTAGACCTTGGGGACTTCTTTGTCGCCCTGCTCGCGCTCGGCCCTTGTCAGCTTGGAGGCGCGATATTGCCCGTAGGCAATGGCCGCGCCGAGCACCGCGGTGGCGATCAGCAAGAACATTGTCCAGGGCAAAGCGGCGAGATCCATCGTCTGTCCGCTGGACTCGAGTGGCCCGACCGCAGGCGGCTCTGCCTCGTCGGTGAGCCCCGACTGGGAGACGACGAGAATGGTGTAGGCCCCGCCCACCACGACCAGCGCAGCGATCAGGATCGCCGTCCATTTCGAGCCGTGAAAGAGTGCCATAACTGCTCCGTTGCGTATCGGGGCCGAGCTGCATCCCGGCCGGCAGGTTGAGGGGACAGATCCTCGTCGGGCCTTGCGTGCTCAGTGCGGCCTGAGCACCACCTTGGTCCACTCGTTCTGCTTGTCGCGGAAATTCTTGTAGCCCGTCGGAGCCTCTTCGAGCGGCAGGCAATGGCTGATGAGGAACGTGCTGTCGATTTCGCCGCGCTGAATCCGCTCCAGCAGGTCCCGAGTATAGCGCTGCACGTGGGTCTGGCCGGAGCGCAACTCCAGGCCTTTCTCCATCATCGCCCCGAGCGGCCACTTATCGAGCATGCCACCATAGACGCCCGGCACCGATACCCGCCCGCCCTTGCGCACGGCGAGGATCGCCTGGCGGAGCGCGTGGCCGCGATCGGCGCCGACGCCCACCTTCTGCTTGACCGCGTCGACGACATTGTCGAGCGCAAAACCGTGCGCCTCCATGCCGACCGCGTCGATGACCGCATCGGGGCCGAGCCCGCCGGTCATCTCCATCAGCGCCTCGTCGACATGGGTCTGCTCGAAATTGATGGTCCTGGCGCCGAATCTGGCCGCCAGTTCGAGCCGGTGCGGGTGGTGGTCGATGGCGATCACCTGCGCCGCCCCCATGATCATGGCGCTTTGCACGGCGAACAAGCCCACCGGGCCGCAGCCCCACACCGCCACAGTGTCGTCGGGACCGATGCCGGCATTCTCGGCCGCCATCCAGCCGGTGGGCAGGATATCGCTGAGAAACAGCACCTGTTCGTCGTCGAGACCATCCGGAATGACGATCGGGCCGACATCAGAGAATGGCACCCGGACATATTCCGCCTGCCCGCCGGCATAGCCGCCGGTAAGGTGCGAATAGCCGAACGCCGCTCCCATGGCGTGCCCGTAGAGCTTCTCGGAGGCGTCCTGGTTTTCCACCGGATTGCCGTTGTCGCAGGCCGAAAACTGCTGCTGTTGGCAGAAGAAGCAGTGTCCGCATGAGATGGTGAAAGGCACTACCACGCGCTGCCCGACTTCGAGGCTCGAGTTCGGGCCGACCTCTTCGACGATACCCATGAATTCATGGCCCAGCACGTCGCCCTGCTTCATGCCGGGAATGACCCCGTCATAAAGATGCAGGTCGGAGCCGCAGATGGCGGTCGAGGTGATCCTGAGGATCGCGTCGCGCGGATTGATGATTTCGGGGTCGGGAACAGTGTCGACCCGGACATCATTGATGCCGTGCCAGGTAAGGGCGCGCATGTGAGGTCTCCGTCAGTTGCGATGGTTGATGGGGGTGGCGATCTCGCCCGCCTCCATCAGCATCTTGAAGCGCTTGAGCTCGTGTCGCGCCTGGATGTTGGGCTCGGCCATAAACAGCTTGGCGACGACCCGTCCGAGATCGCCAGCCGGCGGCGTGTAGCCGATATCAGCCGTGACGATGGTACCCCGGTTGCCGGGCGCATCGGCAAAGGTGACGCGCCCTTCGGTCTTGATCGGCGAGTCCGGGGTGGAGCGCCAGGTGATGGAAGTGTCGTCCACGATGTCGACGATCTCGGTCTCGAATTGCACCTCGGTGCCTGCCGGTGCGCGCACCGTCCATACGGCGCGGTCGGGCCCGGTGAACTCGATAGCCTCGATGTTCTCCATGAAGGTGGAGAGGTTCTGGAAGTCGCGCCAGAACGCGAACAACTCATGCCGGGGACGATTTATCGTGACGCTCCGCCCCACATAGGTGAAGCCATCCGCCTTGTCGTCCTTGCGCGCTCGCAACGGCGCGCTGTCGGAGGTTTGATCGGTGCTCATCGTTCGCTCCTTAGTGCTGCGAGGGAGCACTGCCCGGTTTGGCCATGCCCTCGTGCATCTTCGCCAATTGCTTGTCGCCGAGCACCCGCGTCATCATCGCCTGCAGCTTGTTGGCGAAGCCGCTGACCTCGTGGCCATCGCCGCGCAGCATGGCGTCGTAGCCGGCCTTGGCCACCATGCGCGGATCGTCTTTTTTGCCGGCACCGACCTTGGTGTCGAGCAGGTCGGCCGTCTCGAAGAAGTCTGTGTCGGTCGGCCCCGGCATCAGCACGGTCACGGTGATGCCGTCATCCTTCACCTCCTCGCGAAGCGCATAGGCGAAGCTGTCGATGAAGGCCTTGGTCGCGTTGTAGACCGCCTGGTAGGTGCCCGGCATCAGGCCGGCGATCGAGCCGGTGATCAGCACCCGTCCCCATCCCTGGCTACGCATATCGCCCATCACCTTGTGCAACAGGTAGACGGTGCCGATGATGTTGGTGTTGATCACCCGCTCGATCTCGTTGAAGTCCTGGTCGAGAAAGCCATGCCCAAGGCCACGCCCGGCATTGGCAAACAGCGCATCGATCGGACGCGCAAGGTCGCGCAACCTGCCATGCAGCGCGTCGACACCGTCGCGGGTTGCGAGATCCGCCATAAGGGACTCGACATGCACACCGGAGGTGCGTGCCAGCTCCGTCGCAACCGCCTCTATGTCGGGGCCATCTGCAACGACTAGCAGGTCCGATCCACCCTCGGCCGCCACACGCGCCAGTTCCAGCCCTATGCCGGAGGAAGCTCCCGTCACGACGGCAAAACTGATGGCATTCTGGTTGCTTGGCACCATCCCACTCCACTATCTGCTGTGGAAGGCGAACCTAGGTTGCGAGGGTTGGTTCCGAGATAGCCGCTCGCTTTGCCAGCTGAGTTTTCGTCTGCGGTCTCGCGACGCACCTACGCACGTCGGCGCGCTCCGCCCGAGACGGCAGAGTGGTGAAGGACGGAAGCTGGTGAGCAGTGGCATGCGGCCGCAGTAGGCCCCTCCGGGGCGCATGGCTCCGGGCGACAAACCGTGCCACATGGCATGGTCCAAGTGCACTCTGGATCTGAGAGGGTGGCCGACATGCGGCGCTCTTTTGGATCGATGGTTGGGGTTCGCGACGATCCGGGCGCACGACTTCCACATGTTGGCCTTGCACATGTCTTTGTGAGTATGGGCCCGCTCGCGTTGGGCCTAGGGTCCGGCAGAGACCGGTTGAGCCGTCGCCCCGCGGGCGGCACTTGGTTCGCTGCGACCGGGCGTTGATCGCGCAATAGGCTTCAACGTGGAATTTGCGCCGATGTCTTCACTGTCTTCATCCCATCGACTGACACAGCTGCTGAGTTGGCTCTTCGCCTTCGTACTGCTCTCGTTGATCCTTGCCGCGGCGACCATGATCGGCTTCCTGCTCTGACGGGAACCGGCGGGCGATCCTGGAATTTGAGATGACACGCTTACCACTGAGCAAGGTGTCGCCATGGCTGCTGGACTGTTCGATCGATTCTCCAATCTTGTTTCTCGGGGAGCCGGCAAGCCGCTGACCTTCAGCGTTGCCTGCGGGCTGGTGCTGCTGTGGGCAGTCAGCGGTCCGCTGTTCGATTTCTCCGAGACCTGGCAGTTGGTGATCAACACCGCCACTACCATCATCACCTTCCTGATGGTGTTCGTGGTGCAGCATACGCAGAACCGCGATGGCGAGGCGGTGCAGGCCAAGCTCGACGACCTGATCCTGGCGATTCGCAAGGCCGACAACCGACTGATCGGCGCCGAGCAGCTCAACGGTCACGAGTTACGCAAGCTGCGCAACATGATCGCCCAGCGGGTCGAGAACGATCAGCAGGCCATCGAAGAGATCGACCGTCGTACGGGCGGCGACGGCTAGAAATTTGCAGGATCAAGGCAACCATTCGTTCTCTTGCGCACTTTTCTGTGACCAACCGCGTCATGGAGAACAAGAAAAATGAACGGGATCATCTACCTCGTTGGCCTGGTGGTCGTCATCCTGGCTGTCCTGTCCTTCTTCGGGCTGAGGTAAGGGCGACGCCATGACCATTCCAAGTGAAACAGATGTCATTGTCACGGCTGCGCCTGTCGCCAAGCCGGACAACAGCTCCTATGTCGATTGGCCGGCAATTATCGCCGGCATCGTGCTCGCCTCGGCGATCTCGCTGGTGCTGCTGAGTTTCGGCTCGGCCATCGGACTGAGCTTCGTCAACTTCCACGCGGGCCCGGATGTACCGATGATCTGGATCGCTATCGCCGCGGCCACCTGGCTGATCTGGGTGGAAGTCTCGAGCTTCATGGCTGGCGCCTACCTCACTGGTCGCCTGCGCCGGCGTCACCATGATGCGACGGAGGACGAGGCGGATCTGCGCGACGGAGCGCACGGGCTGCTGGTGTGGGCGGGTGCCCTGGTGATCGGCGGGCTCATTGCCGTCGGCGGCATCAGTGCCGCAGCAAATGCCGTTGGCGCGGCGGCGTCGACGCTCACCAACGCGGCCGCGACCGTGGCCGACGATGCCCAGAGCGCCGTCGATCCGAACGCCTATTTCGTGGACCAATTGTTCCGGCCGTCGCCCACCGCCACCACAGCCGCTCCCGCTGCAGATTCGACCGCCGTTCGCGCCGAAACCGGACGCATCCTTGCTCAGGGGGCCATCGCCGGCTCGGTCAGCGACCCCGACAAGGCTTACCTGGCCCAGATCGTGGCCAGCAATACCGGCCTTACCCAGGATGAGGCCAATGCTCGGGTGACCGAGGTGCTGGCTGCCGTCGACAAGGCCAAGGCAGATGCTGCCGCCGTCGCGGAGACCGCTCGCAAGGCCGGCATCGTGGGCGCGTTCCTCACCGCCGCGGCGCTGCTGATCGGTGCGGTCGGTGCGTTCTGGGCAGCCCAGATGGGCGGCAATCACCGTGATCAGGGCACGATGTTCCGCACCGTGTTCCGGCGCGCACGATAAGGAGAAGCAAAATGCTGAGAGGACTTGGACTCTGGCTGCTGGGCGTTCCGATCTGGCTGATCATCATCATCGTGCTGTTCATCCGCTGAGGATGAGCGCACCCTGAGGGGCGGGCCGCGGCCCGCCTCTTTCATATGCGGACAAGGGATGCGTGCAATGAATACCGCCAACCTGCAGCTCGAAGGCCTCTATCTCGCCATCGCCGCCATGCACGAGACGCTGGTCGCCAAGGGCCTGGTATCGCGACAGGATGTGGACGACGCGATGCGTGCCGCTGAGCAGACCGCGATCAACGACAACCGCTCGGTGGAGAGTCTGCGTCCGGCGGAGCGTGACGCCCTCGCCTTTCCGGCTCGGCTCCTCCGCATCGCCAATGCGACGGTTTCCGATGATGGCGCGCTGTCGTTTTCGGCCCTGGCGCGGCGCGTCGGCACGGTCAAGGAGCCCTATAACGACCAGCGCTAGCCCGCCGTTGGAACAGGGCCCTTCCAGATCAGTCGATGCGACCCATGGTCGGTGGGCGCGAACACTTCGGAACGGCGCTGGCCGTCGCCATAGGTGATGGCGATGCGCCGCGCTTCGCTCTGTGCCTCCTCACGCGAGGAGAACGGACCATAGGCCTTGCCCTCGCAGTCGACCCACCACGAGCCCATGCTCTCGATGACGATGAACCAGCAGGTTTTCATCTGTGCTCCCCGGCCGCCTTGGCAGCCACCTTCGGTTGCAGGTGCACGCCCCGGGACGGGGTCGGTATGCCGACCCACGCAAGGCGTGCGTATAAAGGACCCTAGTGCCGGCGTGCGCCGGCCATGCGCTGGGCGACGGACAATGGCGCGAACAACCGGGCGATGCGCGCTGCGCTGATGCCGTCGTCGAGCTCACCGAAGGCCGCGATGAGGCCACGATCGGGGCCGCTCTCGCCATGCAGCTCCGTGAACGGCACCGTCACCTCGACCTGCTGCCAGTTGCGGGCCTCGTCGAAAGTGAAGGCCGCACTCATGGAGAAACCGGTGTCGCCGCGGTCCGGTCCGAAGCGCACCAGCAGGTGCCCGCACCGCACCCTGTTGCGCGCCATGAACAGACCTTTCTCGCGCTCGAAGGCACTGAGGATGTCATCGTCCAACATGGACGGTCGGATGGTCATGGCAGTCATCGGAATGCCCCCCGATCTGCTGTGGATAGGCTGAACGCTAAGGGTTCAGTGTGTTCCGGGCAGGACTGCAATGGGGCGGAAACGCGGTCTTCGGACTTGCATCCGGGGCGCAACCTAGGCGCGTCTGGCGAGTTCCTTCCTGCAGTGACGCCGCGTGTCAATCGGACGCGATGGGTACGGGGAACATTGCGGTTTTTCCGATTTCCCGCTTTGGCCAACGAAACGGCAGACGAGCCTCTCGCCCATCCGCGGCGTCACTGACCTGCTCCGATTAGGGCGCCCCGTCGCCGTAACGCCATGTTTCATTATGGCTGGTAAGCCAAGGTGCATGGACGAACTCGAATCGAAGGGCCCTGCCGCGGGGCCGCACCGCGTGCTGATCCTGGGCGCCAATTCCGGCATCGCCGAAGCCACCGCGCGGCTCTATGCCGCCGAGGGCGCAAGGCTGCTGCTGGTTGGCCGCGACAGCGACAGGCTGCGTCGGCTTGCCGACGCGTTGCGGGAGCTCGGCGCCAGCGGCTGTGAAACGGTCATGCTCGATCTCGCCAGCGCCGATCCGGCCACGACCCTGCCGGCACTCGCCGCCCAGCTGGGGGGCATCGACCACCTTCACATCGCCTATGCCATCATGCCCGAGCAGTCGGTGGCAGCGGCCGACCTTCGGATCGCCGCCAGCATGATGACGACCAACTACACCTCCACCGCCCTTTGGGCGCTGGCTGCCGCCAACCTGCTGGAGGCCCAGGGCCAGGGCGCGCTGGTGGTCCTGGGTTCGGTCGCCGGTGATCGCGGGCGGCGGAAGAACTTCATCTATGCCTCGACCAAGGCCGGCGTCGAGACGCTGATCGAAGGCATTGCCCATCGCTTCGCCGGCAAGTTCGGCACCGAGGGGCCGCGGGCAGTCGTGGTGAAGCCGGGGCCGACGGCGACGGCGATGACGGCAAACAGCCCGCCGGGGCGCCGGCTGGCCTCCGCCGAGCAGGTGGCACGTCTGGTGCGGCGGGCGGCGGACCGCGGTGGTCCCGTACAATACGCGCCTCGTCGCTGGCGGCTGATCATGCGTGTGGTGCGCGAACTGCCCTGGTGGCTGTTCCGGCGCATCGATCTCTAGATTGCCCCCTCCCCCTTGAGGGGAGGGGTGGGGGTCCATCGGGGATCACCGGACCACCCCTCCCTCAATCCCTCCCCTCAAGGGGAGGGAAGCAAGAAAAACAGGGGCCGTCTCCGGCCCCTGCCCTGATCCCGTCAGTACGGCGTCGGGTACCAGCCGTCGTCGTCATCGCCCCAGTCATCTTCGTCGTCGACCGGGTAGAGTTTCTTGATCCGGTCGACCATTCCCGAGCAGCGGTTGATGCGCATCGAGTAGACCCGGTCGTCGTAGCCGGCCTCGACCCGCACGCGGTTCTTGCTCAGGTGGTCGACCACTTCCACATCGAAGAAGCCGTAGTTCATCAGGCCCCGGCGGATCTGCTTGTCGGTCAGGCACCAGTTGAAGAAATCGTTGGGGCCGAAATTCTTCTTCTTGAACTGCTGCAGCTGCTTCTGGTCGCCGCCCTGCGGCTTCACGTCGAGCGAGAAACCATTCATGTTCGGGGCGGCCAGGGCCGGGGCCGCGCTCAGGGCGGTGCCGGCGAGGCCGACGGCAAGGACCGCGGCGCGGCCGGTCTGCCGGAGAGTGTTGAGAACGGTCATTTCGGTAGTCCTTGGGTTGGGTCAGTGCCGCATCTGCAGCGTTGATCTCACCCTAGCGCACTGATTTTGAACGCGTTTGGAACCGCCTCTTCAGAAACCGTTCAGCGCAGCGCCGCAGTTATGCCGCGGTCACCACAATGGCGCCACGACGCGTCGCGACGATCGTGTGCTCGTACTGCACGCACGGGGCCGGCGGATCGGCCACCAGCGTCCACTCGTCGTCCTCGTCGCGTTGCTCGGCCATCCGGCCGCCGAGCGACAGGAACGGCTCGACCGTGAACACCAGTCCCTCGGTGATGAGGCGTCGGTCGGACTTGTCGGGCCAGGTGGCGATCTCGCCGGGCTCGTCGTGCAAGCTGTCGCCGACGCCGTGGCTCGCGAGGTTTTCGATCAACGTGTAGCGATGTTTTTTGGCGAAGGCGCCGATAGCGATGCCGATGCCGTTGAGCGGCGCCCCGGTCTTCACCGCGCGGATCCCCTCCCACATCGCGCGCTTGCCGTCGCGGCACAGCGTCACCAGCCGCGGATCGGCCTCGGGCACGAGGAACGACGCGCCGGTATCGGCGAAGACGCCATCGAGCTCCGCCGACACATCGATATTGACCAGGTCGCCGGGGTGAATCACCCGGCTGCCGGGAATGCCGTGCGCGATCTCCTCGTTCACTGAGATGCAGGTGGCGCCGGGAAAATCGTAAGTGATCTCCGGCGCCGACCGCGCCCCTGCCGCATCGAGGATGCGCCGCCCGATATCGTCGAGCTCCTGCGTGGTGATCCCCGGCTTGAGCGCGGCCGCCATCGCATCGCGCGCCACCGCACAGATGCGGCCAATGGCCTTGAGCTTTTCGAGTTCGGCTTCGGTGGTAATGGTCAAGTCGCGCAGGTCCCGGCTTCCGCCATGTGTGTGAGGTCGTCGATCAGCGGGTTGTGCTCGCCGTCGCGGACGTAGCCGGTATGCCGGAGCCACATCCACATAGTGACGCGGTGGACCAGTGTATAGATCCAGAGCGCCGCTTCGGGATTCGAATGATCGATCTCGCCATAGCCGGCACGGATATGCGGGGTCGAGCCCGGCGCGTCGTGCTCGGAGCAGAACAGCGCCTTGGCGAGGTCGCATACAGCGTCCGAGGCTCGGGCATTGCCATAATCAAGCAGCCCGGTCAGCTGCAGCCGCCCCGCTGCATCACGCTCACCAAGCAGGTTGTGCGGCTGGAAATCGTCGTGGGCGAAGACGGCGCCGCGGCTTTCGGCGATGACATCGGCATGGGCTGCGAAGATGGCTTCCAGTCGCTGCGCCAGTGCCTCGCCGCCGCCGAAGTGGCGGAACCGGCCGATGCTATAGGCAAAGCGCCGGTCGAGGTATTCGCTGTTGGTCGCCGAGGGATCGACCACGCCCTGTTCGCCGAAGGCGCCATAGCCGCCCGGCACCGACACGGAGTGCAGCTTGCGCAGCATCGCGCCCATCTGCCGGTAGAGATCGGCAACGTCCGGCTCGTGCTTAAAGGTCATCACCTGCCTGCCGGGCAGGTAGTTCGCAATGGTGTAGCGGAACGGCAGGCGCGTCCGGCTCTCGTCGGAGGCGAGGAAGCGAGTCATGGGCACATCGAGGTCTCGCAGCAACTGCGAGGCATAGACCTCCTTGCCGGTCGCGTAGGGGAATGCATCTTTGAACGCCTTGAGCACCAGCGGCCCGCCATGGGCACGGTCGATGCGGAACGAGCGCGCCCCGCCGCCGATAAGCTCAGTCACTGCCGTCGGCACCCCGAGGCCAAGCTCACCAAACAGTGCCGCGAGCTTCGCGATGTCGAGGTCGACCGGCGGCATCTTGTACGACGGCTCCGCCACCGCCTCGATTTGTGTCATTCCCCCCACCCCTAGCTTCGCTAGCCAATTTTGGGGGCAAGCTACGCTGCGCGCCCTGCAAGGGGAAGGGAGAACGAAGGGGCGGAAGCGCCCCTTCGCGCCTTCAGCCCTTGAGCTTCAGGTACGCCTCGACCAGCCCCGTGGTCGAGCTGTCGTGGGCCGTTGCCTTCTCCGTCCCCTGCACCTTGGGCAGCAGCGCCTTGGCCAGCTGCTTGCCGAGCTCGACGCCCCACTGGTCGTACGAGTTCACGCCCCAGATGGTGCCCTGCACGAACACCTTGTGCTCGTAGAGCGCGACCAGGCTGCCGAGCCGCTCCGGCGTCAGCTTGGGATACATAAGCGTGTTCGAGGGCCGGTTGCCCGGGAACATCTTGTGCGGGGTCAGTTCCTTGATCCGCGCCTTGTCGAGGCCCTGCGCGGTGAGCTCCGCCACCACCTGGTCCTTGCTCTTGCCCAGCATCAGCGCCTCGGACTGCGCCAGGACGTTCGCCACCAGCTTGTCGTGGTGCGGCGGCAGTTGCTCATGCGGCTGCGCGGCGATCAGGAAATCCACCGGGATCACGTCGGTGCCCTGGTGGATCAGCTGGTAGAAGGCGTGCTGGCCGTTGGTGCCCGGCTCGCCCCAGATGATCGGCCCGGTCGGATAGTCGACGGGCTTGCCGGAGAGCGTCACCGACTTGCCGTTGGATTCCATGTCCTGCTGCTGCAGGTAGGCAGCGAAGCGGGACAGCCGCTGGTCATAAGGCAGCACGGCGTGGGTCGAAAAGCCCCAGGCATTGCGATACCAGATGCCGAGCACGCCCATGATGACCGGCAGGTTCTTTTCCAGCTTGGTCTTGAGGAAATGCTGGTCCATCTCGTAGGCGCCCCTGAGGAACGCCTCGAAATTCTCGTAACCCACGGCAATCGCCACCGGTAGGCCGATGGCCGACCACACCGAATAGCGGCCGCCGACCCAGTCCCAGAAACCGAAAATGCGGTCGGGCTTGATGCCGAAATCGGCGCAGGCCGTTAAATTGGTCGAGAGCGCCGCGAAGTGATCCGGCACCGCCGCTTCGCCCAAGGCCCCCGCGATCCAGGCGCGGGCCGTCGCCGCGTTGGTCATGGTTTCGTCGGTGGTGAAGGTCTTGGAGGCGACGATGAACATCGTCCGCTTCGGGTCGAGCCCCTTCAGCACATCATGGATATGCGCGCCGTCGACATTGGAGACGTAGTGCGCCCGAAGGTCCGGACGAGTGTAGGGCGCCAGGGCCAGCGTCACCATGGCCGGACCGAGGTCCGAGCCACCAATACCGATATTGACGACATCGGTGAAGCTGTCGCCGCTCGACCCCTTGATCGAGCCGTTGCGCACTGCGTCGGAGAACCCCTTCATCGCGGCGAGCACGCCGCGGATCTCGGGCATCACGTCCTTGCCGTCGACCACCACCTTCTTGTCGCCCATGTAGCGCAGCGCCATGTGCTGCACCGCGCGATCCTCGGTGATGTTGATGTGCTCGCCCTTCCACATCGCGTCACGCCGCTCCTCGACGCCGGCATAGCGCGCCAGTTCGAACAAGGCGGCCATCGCCTTCTCGTCGATGCGGTTCTTCGAGTAATCGAGCAGCAAGTCGCCCGCTTTGGCGGAGAAGGTCTTGAAGCGATTGGGGTCCGCCGCGAACAGTTCGCGCATATTGGTCTCGTCGAGACGCTTGCGCGCTTTCATCAACGGGTTGAGGAGGGACTTGCGGGGGGTGGCCATGACGCTGTTCTCCAGACTTCCTCGTTGGTCGCGCGGTCGAACCGGAAAAGTCTGCAACTTTTCCTGACCACGCTCCGTGTCAGCGGGCGGCGATGTCGCCTGCCGCCCATGTCGCTCGGGTTTGTGCCGCATAATCGGCAAACGCACCAGCCTCGATCGCGGTGCGGGCACCAATGCAGAGCTGCTGGTAGTAGCTCAGGTTGATCTGGCTCAGGATCATCGCCCCGAGCATCTCCTCGGTGCGGATCAGGTGGTGCAGGTACGCGCGGCTGAAGCGGCGGCAGTTCGGATTGGGCGACTCCTCGTCGAGCGGACGCGGATCGTCCTTATGCCGGGCGTTCTTCAGGTTGATGACACCGAAGCGGGTATAGGCGTGGCCGTGCCGGCCGGCTCGGGTCGGATGCACGCAATCGAACATGTCGACGCCGCGTTCGATGCCGCCCAGGATATCGTCGGGCTTACCGACGCCCATCAGATAGCGCGGCTTGTCGGTCGGCAGTTCCGGCGTGATTTCGCTCAGCACGCGGAACATCACCTCCTGCGGCTCGCCCACCGCGAGACCGCCGATCGAATAGCCGTTGAAGCCGATCGACTTGAGTCCTGCGGCCGAACGGCCGCGCAGCTCGGCATTGTCGCCGCCCTGCACGATGCCATGCAGCGAGCGGTAGGGCTGGTTGCCGAATGCATCCTTGCTCCGCTGCGCCCAGCGCAGCGACAGCTCCATCGCCCGCTCCATCTCCTTGTAGTCGGAGGGTAGCGGGATGCACTCGTCGAGCTGCATGATGATGTCGCTGTCGAGCAGCGTCTGGATCTCGATCGAGCGCTCCGGCGTCAGCTCATGCGCCGACCCATCGATATGCGAGCGGAAGGTGACGCCGTGCTCGGTGAGCTTCCGGAGCTTGGCCAGCGACATCACCTGGAAGCCGCCGCTATCGGTAAGGATCGGCCGCTGCCAGTCCATGAAGTCATGCAGCCCGCCCAAAGCCGCGACGCGCTCGGCGCCCGGGCGCAGCATCAGATGGTAAGTATTGCCCAGAAGGATATCGGCGCCGGTTTCGCGCACCTGCTCGGGGTACATCGCCTTGACGGTGCCCACAGTCCCCACGGGCATGAAGGCCGGCGTCTGCACGTCGCCGCGCCACGTGTCGATGCGACCGCGGCGGGCCATGCCATCGGTGGCGGTCAGGGTGAAGGAGTAATCGGATTTCATGGGCGGGTCTTACCGCCCGGACGTGCAACTGTCATCCCTGCCGGCAGTTGCCCGTCCGATTTTCGCCATGCTCGACCGTCACCCCTCGGGATGTTTCGATTCCGAGGTTTTTGATGCTGCGTGCTTTTCTTGTCGCCCTCGCCCTGTCTGCCGCCCTGCCCGCGGTCGCGGAGGATGTGAACCCCGTGGAGGGGCATTACTCCGGTGCCGGAGAAGGTGAGCTGACCGTCGATCTCACCCACATCGAGAATGACCGCTACGCCATTTCGATCAACACGACGACCCCGATGGAGAACGACGTGCCGGGCTGCGGCGGCGGCATCGACGGAGAGGTCCTGCTATCCGAACAAGGCGGGAATTTCTTCGTCGAGAACGAGTCCTACGACCCGGAGGGAGGCCCGCTTGCCGCCGAGCGCTATTGCGAGATCGGCCTCGTGTTTGACGGCCAAGGCGGGCTCGAGATCGAGGAACGCGACGGTTGCCTGGGGTATCACGGCGCGGCGTGCGGCTTCACCGGCACGCTGCTGCACGACGCCGCGGGCCTTTGAGGTCGCCGTTGCGGGAGGGGTGGGGCCGCCACCCCTCATCCAGGGTCAGTCTGCGCGAAACAGCAGGCTGGAATCGCCGTACGAATAGAAGCGATAGCCATTGTCGATAGCGTGCCGATAGGCCGCCCGCATCGTGTCGAACCCGGCAAAGGCGCTGACCAGCATGAACAGCGTCGAGCGCGGCAGGTGGAAATTGGTCATCAGGATATCCACCGCGTTGAAGCGGTAGCCCGGCGTGATGAAGATGTCGGTGTCGCCGACGAAGGGCTGCAGCGTGCCCGTCGCGCGCGCCGCAGTCTCGAGCAACCTCAGGCTGGTGGTCCCCACCGCGACCACGCGGCCGCCCTTCACCTTGGCGGCGAGGATACGCTCGACCACCGCCGCGGGAATGTCGCCCCATTCGGCATGCATCACGTGATCGTCAGTATCGTCCACCTTGACGGGCAGGAACGTCCCTGCCCCGACATGCAGCGTCACCCGCTCGAGGCTGACGCCGAGATCGGCGAGCTGCTGCAACAGGCGCTCGGTGAAATGCAGCCCCGCGGTCGGCGCGGCCACGGCGCCGTCGCGGGCCGCATAAACCGTCTGGTAGTCGGTCTTGTCGCGCTCTTCGGTGTGGCGCTTGGCCTCGATGTAGGGCGGCAACGGCATGGCGCCATGCGCCTTGATCGCTTCGTCCAGCTCGGCCCCGACGAGGTCGAATGCCAGGGTGATCTCGCCGGTCTCGCCCTTGCCGGTGACCGTGGCGGTGATCGAGCCGTTGTCTCCAAGTTCCAGCCGATCGAGCAGCTGCAGTTTCTTGGCCGGTCGGGCGAAGGCCCGCCAGGTGCTGGCGTCGACCCGCTTGTGCAGGTTGAAGCTGACATTGGCGCGGAGCTCGCCGCGGATGCGGGTGCCGGTCAGTTCGGCCGGCAGCACGCGGGTGTCGTTGACCACCAGCACGTCGCCGGCGCGCAACACGCGCAGCAAGTCGGTGACCCGGCCATCTTCCAGCGGCTCGCCCGGCCGCACGATGAGCATGCGAGCCGAATCCCGCGGCTCGGCGGGGTGGAGCGCGATGCACTCGTTGGGCAGATCGAAATCGAAATCGTCGACGCGCATCAGGTGCCGGAGCAGCTCACCGCCCAGGCGCCCTGGCCGGGAACGCGCATCGTGCCGCCATAGACCGGTGCATCGGCCTCGGCGGCCTTGAACAGCCGGAGTTCGGCGATCCGGGTGGTTACCGCAGGATCGACCGCGTCGATCAAGATCATGGTCTCGGTCTCGAACGCCTGGCCGACCGCGGTCGGATCACCCGGTCCGTAGGCCGGATCGGTGGCCCAGACCTTTTCGCCGACGGTAATGGTCATGCCGGCGATCGACAGGACGTCGGTGGCGCCCACGAGGAAATCGAAGCTGGCGCCGCCGTCGGCCGACGCGCAGTTGACCCACTCCGTCGCCAGCGACGGGGTGGCGAGGCCGCAAAGGCCGAGGGCGATTGCGGCCAGCCGGATCATTCGGCGAGGTCCGCCGCGACCTTCACGGAGATCATCGAGTCCGGATCGCGCACCGGCTCGCCGCGCTTGATCTGGTCGACGTTCTCCATGCCCTCGATGACCTTGCCCCATACGGTGTACTGGCGATCGAGGAAGCGGGCGTCGCCGAAGCAGATGAAGAACTGCGAGTTGGCGCTGTCCGGGTTCTGGGCGCGGGCCATCGACGCAGTGCCGCGCACATGCGGCTCGGCGTTGAACTCCTGCTTCAGGTTCGGGTACTTCGACGAGCCGGTGCCGGTGCCGGTCGGATCGCCGGTCTGCGCCATGAAGCCATCGATCACGCGATGAAAGACGATGCCGTCGTAGAAGCCTTCGCGCGCCAGCTTCTTGATGTGCGCGACATGGTTCGGGGCCAGGTCAGGGCGCATGGCGATGACCACCTTGCCCTTGGTGGTTTCGATGACGAGGGTGTTCTCGGGATCGGCATAAGCCATGGTAGTTTCCTTGTGTTGTCGCGCCCGTGAACCGCGGAACTCCGCGGCTCGCGTTGCGCGGCCTGCCTTACTTGTATTCGATCTTGGCGGAGATGATCTTGTCGGGATCCTGGACCGGCTGGTCGCCGTTGCCCTTCTTGATCTTGTCGACGAACTCCATGCCCGAGACCACCTTGCCCCAGATGGTATACTGGCCATCGAGGTGCGGCGCGTCGGCGAACATGATGAAGAACTGCGAGTTGGCGCTGTTCGGGTCGGACGAACGGGCCGCCGCGACGACGCCGCGGGTGAACTTTTCCTTGGTGGTGAACTCCGCCGGCAGATCGGGCAAATCGGAGCCGCCCATGCCGGTGCCGGTCGGATCACCGCCCTGCGCCATAAAGCCGTCGATGACGCGGTGGAAGACGATGCCGTTGTAAAAACCCTTTTCGGTGAGTTCGATCACCCGCTTCACGTGACCCGGCGCCAGGTCGGGCCGAAGCTCGATATCGACGATGCCGTCCTTGAGCTCCAGGATCCAGTGCGGCTTGCCCTCCTGGGCCTTGGCGGCCTGCGGAGCGGCGATCGAGACGGTGAAGAAGGCGGCGACCGCGGCGAGGAGAATGCCAAGGATGATGCCGGCGCGCTTGATGGGATCGGTCATTGTTTCTTCAGTGCCTTGAGGACGATGGGCGGGACAAAGGCGCTGATGTCGCCTCCGAGTTCGGCGATCTGACGCACGAGCGTGGCCGAGATGTGGCGGACATGCGGGCTGGACGGCAGGAACACCGTCTGCAGGTCCGGGGCCATCTGGGCATTCATGCCCACCATCTGCATCTCGAAATTATAGTCGGTGGTATCGCGCAGGCCGCGGATGATCAGCCGCGCGCCGGCGGCGCGGGCGGCGTTGACCATCAGGCCGGAGAAATCGACGAACTGGAACTCGGTCTCGGTGCGCTTGCCGATCGGCTCGAGCACGGCGCGCAGCAGCGCCACACGATCCTCATGGCTGAACAGCGGCTTCTTGGAATGGTGGGTCCCCACCGCGATCACCAGCGTATCGACCAGCTTGCAGGCCCGCTCGATCACATCGAGGTGGCCATTGGTCAAGGGATCGAAGGAGCCGGGATAGAAGCCGACTAGTCTGGCCATGGCGGAGCGCCCTCCCCGTTGTCGTTGCGGCGGGTTTTGTCACGGCAAGCCAATTATGGCAAGCCGGGCGCCAGGAGCTGGAGAGATCGCTGCAGCGCGGAGACTTCCCTGCCGATCCCGAGCGCTCGCCGTCAATCGGCCGGCAGCGCCGCTGCCCGGATCAGCCTGACGGAGTTGCCGATGCAATCGAGCGCCCGTGCCAGGGCGACGTCCGTTTCCGCCGCCGTGAGCTGAAACTCTTCGAGATAGTCGCCGAGCGGCAACTCCAGCGTGCGCTCCAGCATGCGGACCACCGCGCTCCTGGCATTCTCGATGGGCATGTGCACACCGGCAGCAAAGTAGATGGCGAGATCGGCGGCCAGGGCCTCCATTGCTCTCGCGTAGGCGACCTCCGTCGCCACTTGCACCTTGGCGGAGGTTTCTGCGACTACCATACGAATCCGTCCCGTAAGACCTATGGTATCGTTCGTAACCGGAATGTATCGGGTTACACCACAACTGATCCCCGGTCGGGCGATCACATTTTATGTTCAGCCGTGGCGCTGCAGCGCCAGCCAGATGGCCGCGCCGATCAGAATGATGCCGGCGATGCGGTTGACCAGCAGCATTCGAGTGTCGCCAAGTGCCCCACGCGCCCGTGCGGCGAGATAGACATAGACGCAATCGGTAATGAGACCGGCGGCCATCTCGATCAGCCCGAGCACGACCACCTGCGGCCACGCCGGGTAAGCCGGGTTGACGAATTGCGGCAGGAACGCCCCGAAGAAGATCAGGGCCTTGGGGTTGCTCCACAGCACCAGGAAGCCGGCCGCCGCCTGCTGCAACGGTGAGCGCGCCGCGACAGGCCGGTCTATGGCGATGGCGTGCCGGCTGGTGATGTAGCCCCAGCCGATCCATACCAGATAGGCCGCGCCGGCATATTTGATGATGTCGAACGCCGCCCCGACGAAGCCGGTCACCGCCTCGAGCGCCAGCGCCACCACCAGCACCATGGTGAAGCGCCCCACCTGCACGCCCGCCTCCATCCACAGGCCCGCCGCCATGCCGCGCGCCAGCGCCGTGCTGACAAGCGCCGACACGGTAACGCCAGGGACGATCACCACGACGAACGCGGCGACGACGAACGAGATGAGGATCGGCAGGTCAGGCATGGCGGCGGGGCCTCAGCATCCCCACCCGGATTGAGACAGTGCCGTCAGCTCCGCCTCTGGAACGCCAGCCAGATGCCGCCGATCATCAGGATGACGCCCGATACGCGGTTCATCATCCGCACCCTTGCCGTGGTCAGCAGCTGCCGGGCGCTGCCGGCGATCACCGCATAGACACAGTCCGAGGCGGTGGCGACGGCCATGACGATCAGCCCCAGCACCATGATCTGCTCGAAGGCCGGGCGGCTCATGTCGATGAACTGCGGCAGGAACGCCCCAAGGAACAGCAGCGTCTTGGGGTTGGACCAGTTGATCAGCGCCCCCTGCCAGATGTAGCGCGCGAGCGGGAGTTTTTCGCCCGGCGTGCCCATTTCGAGCTTGCCCGACGACGTGAACATCTTGAAGCCGATCCACACCAGATAGGCGGCGCCGGCGAACTTGATGACAGTGAAAGCTTCGGACACCAGGGTCATCACCGCATCGAGGCCCACCGCGACGATGAACACCATGGTGAGCATGGCGATCTCGGTGCCCAGGATGGTCAAGAGGCCCGCCTTGGTCCCGCGGGCCAGCGAGTTGGCGACCACCACGGTGACCGATGGGCCGGGCACGATGGCGAAGAGCAGGCACGCCGCGACATAGGGTAGAAGGATGGCGGGATCGATCATCTCGGGACTCCGGGTCAAGCAGACGGAGAGCCAGCCACAGGCCGGGGCAGACTGCAAGAGCCTTCGATCCGCCCGAGATTTGCCGTCCGGCGGAAGGACCCTAATGGCCCTGCGACACCATCCAGACGGAACACGCCGCGAGTCCGTTCTTCACTCTCGACGGCATGGTGGGAAACCCCACCGTGCTGGAACGCAAACGGGCGGCAATTGCCGCCCGTTGCTTGATCGAAGCCATGTCGCCGTCAGGCGGCGCCGTCATCACCGGGCTCATCGGCCTCGGGCTCGGCATCCTCGCCTTCGGGTTCGCTGATCCGCTCGACCGACACCACTTTCTCGCCGTCGGCGGTGTTGAACACCGTAACCCCCTGCGAGGAGCGGCCGACGATGCGAATGCGATTGTCAGGGCCGGCATCGACCGGCACGCGGATCACCTGGCCACCATTGGTCACCAGCATGATCTGATCGCCATCCTCCACCGGGAAGGAGCCGACCAGCGGGCCGTTGCGCTTGTTCACCGCCATGGCGACGATGCCTTTGCCGCCGCGGCCGGTGATCCGGTACTCGTGGCTCGAGGTGCGTTTGCCGTAGCCGTTTTCCGAGATGGTCAGGATGAACTGCTCGGCAGCCGACATTGCCGCATAGCGCTCCTGGCTCAGCTCGCCCGCCGGCACCGCATCCTCGGCATCGTCCGATGCCTCCTCGGCTTCGCCTTCGCCACGCACCGCGCGGCTCATCTTCAGGTAGGCGGCACGCTCGGAGGAGTCGGCGTCGAAATGGTGGATGATCGCCATCGAGATGATGCGATCGCCCTCACCCAGGCTGATGCCGCGCACGCCGGTGGAGTCGCGGCCCTTGAACACGCGAACCTCGTCGACCTGGAAGCGGATCGCCTGACCCAGCGCCGTGGTCAGCAGCACGTCGTCATTGGCCGTGCAGGTGGCGACATCGACGATGCCGTCCCCTTCATCGAGCTTCATGGCGATCTTGCCGTTCTTGTTGATCTCGACGAAGTCGGCCAGCGAATTGCGTCTGACCGTACCGCGTATCGTCGAGAACATCACGTCGAGCTGCTGCCAGCTGCCCTCGTCCTCGGGCAGCGGCATGATCGAAGTGATGCGCTCGCCCGGATCGAGCGGCAGCATGTTGATCAGCGCCTTGCCGCGGGCCTGCGGTTCCCCGACCGGCAGGCGCCAAACCTTCATCTTGTAGACCTGGCCGGCCGACGAGAAGAACAGCACCGGGGTGTGGGTATTGGCGATGAACAGCCGGCTGACGAAATCCTCGTCACGCGTCGCCATGCCGGAGCGGCCCTTGCCGCCGCGGCGCTGTGCCCGATACGAGGTGAGCGGCACGCGCTTGATGTAGCCGCCATGGGTCACGGTGACCACCATGTCCTCGCGGGCGATCAGGTCCTCGTCCTCGAAATCGCCGGCGGCTTCGTCGATGACGGTGATGCGCGGCGTGTTGAACTGTTCCTTGATCTCGGTCAGTTCGTTCCGGACGATCTCCATGACGCGCTCACGCGAGCGCAGGATGCTCAGGTACTCGGCAATGTCCTTGCCGTGGCCATTGAGCTCCTCGCCGATCTCGTCGCGGCCGAGCGCCGTGAGGCGGCTGAGCGTCAGGGCGAGAATGGCGCGCGCCTGCTCGTCGGAGAGCTTGAAGGTACCGTCCTCGTTGATCTTGTGGCGCGGGTCGTCGATCAGCGCGATCAGCGGCGCCACGTCGCGCGCCGGCCAATCCCGCTCCATCAGCCGCTCGCGGGCGACGCCGGCGTCGGGCGAGGTGCGGATCAGGGCGATCACGTCGTCGATATTGGCCACCGCCACGGCGAGGCCGACGAGGATGTGGGCGCGGTCACGGGCCTTGTTGAGCAGGAACCGGGTGCGGCGCGTCACCACCACTTCGCGGAACTCGATGAAGGCCGTCAGCATCTGCTTGAGGCTCATCAGTTCGGGCTTGCCGCCGTTGAGCGCCACGAAGTTGCAGCCGAACGAGCCCTGCAGCGGAGTGAAGCGATAGAGCTGGTTCAGCACCACGTCCGCCACCGCATCGCGCTTCAGTTCGATGACGACGCGCATGCCGTTGCGATCGGACTCGTCGCGAATGTCGGAGATGCCTTCGATGCGCTTGTCGCGCACCAGTTCGGCCATCTTCTCGATCATCGTCGCCTTGTTCACCTGATACGGGATCTCGGTGATGATGATCGCCTCGCGCTCCTTGCGCATCTCCTCGATATGCGCCTTGCCGCGAATGAGGATGGCGCCGCGGCCGGTCTCATAAGCCTGGCGGATGCCGGAACGGCCCAGGATGATGGCGCCGGTCGGGAAGTCCGGTCCCGGCAGCACGGTCATCAGGTCCTCGGTGAGCGCACCGGGATTGTCCATCAGCATCAGCAGGGCGTCGATAACCTCGCCCAGGTTGTGCGTGGGGATGTTGGTCGCCATGCCCACGGCGATACCGCTGCCGCCGTTGACCAGCAGGTTGGGGAACCGCGCCGGCAGTACGGTCGGCTCCCGCTCGGAGGCGTCGTAGTTGTCCTTGAAGTCGACAGTGTCCTTGTCGATGTCCTCGAGCAGGCTGTCGGTAACCTTCTCCATGCGCACTTCGGTGTAGCGCATGGCGGCCGGCATATCGCCGTCGACCGAGCCGAAATTGCCCTGCCCGTCGATCAGCGTGACGCGCAGGGAAAACTCCTGCGCCATGCGGACCAACGAGAAGTACACCGCGTCGTTGGAGTGCGGGTGGTACTTACCGATCACGTCGCCGACCACGCGCGCCGATTTGCGGTAGGGCCGGTTCCACGCGTAGCCCTGCTCGTTCATCGAGTGCAGGATGCGCCGGTGCACCGGCTTGAGGCCGTCGCGGACGTCAGGCAGCGCCCGGCTCACGATCACGCTCATGGCGTAATCGAGATAGGACTTGCGCATCTCGTCGCTGATCGAAATGGGAGCGATATCGGAGGGCGGCGGCGGTGCGCCGTTCTGGTCGTCGGTCTTGTCTGCCACGGGGCCGTTTTCGAACTATGAAACCTGGCGCAAGCTTTAGGCGATTCCCAATCCGAAGACCAATCGGCGCTGGATGGCCGACGGGGATGTCCACGGTATTGGGGAAGGAAGCCACGCTACGCGCCAAGTCACATTGCCGTGGGTTTGCGGCAACTTTGGGCCGGAATCGCCGCTCGGCGCCACAATCGGGGCCATGCCGCCCTCTCAAACGGCTGGACGCACGGCACGTGAATCCGTAGTAATCCGCGCCTGACGCGGGGCGCCATCGTCTAGGGGACGAATCTATTGTCGAAGAATACTTTGCTGGGCCGGCTCTGGAACTGGGCCTTCGGGCATGATCGTTCCATCGGTTTCGGCCTCGAGGTGCTTGGTCACCTCACGCTTAAGCAGCCACGCATCGTTGCCGTCTTTGTCCTGCTGATGACTGTGTTCTGCGCAGTCAACGTGCCGCGCGCCAGCGTCGATGGCGACATGCTCCGGGTGTTCGCGCATTCGGGCGAAGAATACGACAACTACGAACACCTGGCGAATACGTTCGGCACCTTCGAGAACGACATCTACCTCTTGGTCAACTCACCTGACCTGACCAATCCGGATACCATCGAGACGATCCGCGCCATGGCGCTGGACCTGTCGAACAGCGAATACGTCACCGGCACGATGTCGGCGTTCACGCTGCGCAAGCCCGGGCCGGACGGCACGACGCTGCCGGCCGTGCCGGAGGGCATGGCCAACGCCGACGAGGTCAAGACGGCGCTCACCGAGCTCTACCAGAACGACCCGATGATGCGGAATCTCATCAACCCCGACCTTTCCGGGGTGGTGATCATCGTGTTCCCCGATCCCGAGATGACCAAGGGAGGCGGCACCAAGCAGATGATCGCGGCGCTCCGCGACATCGTGAAGGACTATGAGAGCACCAGCGTGCAGGTCGAGCTGACCGGCCCGCCGATCTGGACCTCGGAGATGCTGAGCGCCGCAGTCGGCGACCAGATCAAGTTCACCGTCTATGGTTTCGCGCTGGGATCGCTGATTGCGCTGTTGTCACTGCGCTCGTTCTGGGGCGCCGTGCTGGTGGCCGCGACGCCGTTCATCGCCATCCTGTGGGTGATGGGCCTCATCATCTTCCTGTTCGGTTCGTTCTCCTTCCTCACCATCATCGTGACCACGATCGTCCTGGTGATCGCCTTCGCGGAGAGCTTATTCTTCATCTTCAACTGGCTCGCCTACTGGCGGGAAGGCATGGATCCCTACAAAGCCGTCGACGAGACGGTGCGCGTGGTGGGCCCGGCCAGCGCGCTGACCATGCTGACCACGCTGGTGTCGTTCGCCTCGCTGTCATTGACCGCCGGCCAGGGCATCCAGGAATTCTCTTATGCCGGCACGCTGGCGTCGCTGACCAACTTCATCTGCCTGATGACGTTCCTGCCGCTGCTGTTGAAGCTGGCCATCCGGCTGGGCTTCAAGGCGCCCAAGCCGAGCTTCGCCATCACCGCGCCGATCCCGCTGGCCTGGTTCATGGCCCGCAAGTTCGGCCGGGCGATCGCGGCGATCGCCATCGTCGGCACGGGACTGCTGCTGATCCCCTACTTCCTGATCCAGCCGCATTTCTCGTTCGAAGACTTCATGGCGAAGGGCTCGACGGCGCTGACGGCGGCCGAGCAGATCGACCAGGGCGTCGGCGGGGTGGCCCCGCTCTATGTCAGCATTCCGCTCAAGGAAGGCGTCTCGGACGTCGGCGACGAGGACTTCAAGACCATAAAGCTGGTGCACGACATCGTCGAAAAGCACCTGGGCGCCAACAAGGTCATCTCGGCCGCCGCATTCACGCATTACGCGGAGTCCGGCTTCACCCGCGAGCAGATCTTCAACGCCGTTGGCGACCTGAAGCGCCGCTTCGTTTCCGATGACGGCATGCATGCGCTGATCACCGGCTTCATGCCGACGATCATCGACTCCGAGGAGCTGGTGAAGCTCAAGGAAGGCATCCAGGCCGACGTCAAGGCAGCCGGCATCGAAGGCGCCGAAGTGGGTGGCTTCCGGGTGATGACCACCTACGCCACCGACAACATCGTGCGTGGCCTGCAGCTCGACCTCACCATCTCGGTGATCGTCAACCTGTTCCTCATCGGCTGGGCATTCCGCTCGCTGCGCGTTGCGGTGGCGACCGCCATTCCCAACCTGTTCCCGATCCTGGGCACCGAAGCCTATCTATGGTGGTCGGGAGCCGGGCTGCAGCTGACCACGGTGCTGTCGCTGACGATCGCGTTCGGTATCGCGGTGGACGACACCACGCACTTCCTGTCGCACTACCTGCATGCGCGACGCGAGGAAGGCCGCTCGCATATGGACGCGATCCACCACACGATGGAACGCATCGGCGGCGCCATCATCGCCGCGACGCTGATCCTGTGCTCCGGCACGGCGATCGTCATGTTCTCCGAACTGCCGCAGGTCGCATTGTTCGGCACACTGTTTGTGATAACTCTCGGCTTTGCAGTCATCGGAGATGTGTTCATCCTGCCTGCACTGCTGGTCGCCGGGGGGCGATTCTTTCATCCGCTTGGAGGCGTTAAGAAATGAAGCTGTTCGGACCCCTGCCGCGAATTCTCGCGCTCGCCGGTCTGCTTGCCGCAACCCCGATGGCCGTTGCCCCCGCAATGGCCGCGCCGGCGGACGTGGCGCTGCTGAAGTCCTATCTCGGCAGCTGGAAAGGCCGCGGCACGCTGGTCGGGGCCGACAGCGAGTCCGTGGTGTGTCGCCTGTCGCTCAGCGAAGGCAACTCGGACAAGGTCAACTATTCCGGCCGTTGCACGCTCGCGGGCACCAGCCTCGCGGTCAACGGCACGCTGGCCTACAACGACTCGGCCCGCCGCTATGAGGCCGCGATGACGTCGAACGTCACCTTCTCCGGGCTCGCGGTCGGCAAGAAGTCGGGCGACAACATCGTGTTCAACCTCAAGGAGCGGAACAAGGACGAGGAAGGCAATGACCTGACCGTCACTGCTGCGATCATCCTCAAGGGCAAGGGCCAGGCGATCGGCGTCGATTTCCAGGTGATCTTCAATGCCACCGGCGAGATGCTCAAGGCCTCGGTGCCGTTCACCAAGTAGGCGTTTCGCCACCGATACGCGTTTCGACGGGCGGCCCAGTGCCGTCCGTTCGCGTTTGTGGTGAATTGATGAGGGGTGATGCTAACTACCGGCTTGCGCTGATGTTAACGAGAGCATGGCACACAGACTGCACTCGAACCGGTAGCTGGAGCCTCGCCTCATGGCCCCAACGGCCTCGAAATCCCTGACCAGACGCGCGGCGCTGTTCGTCGCGGCGATCTGCGTGGCGATCGTGGTGCTGGAGGGCTGGCGCGAGTGGGTGGCCTATGATGCCGCGGTGCGCAAGGTCGAGCTCGATACCCGGAACCTCGCCCGGTCGATGCGCCAGCATGCCGAGGACACCTACGAGATTGCCGATCAGGCGGTGTCGCTGGTCAGCTTCCAGCTGGAAACCGCCGGGCTCGACGATGCGGCGCTGCGGCAGACCGAGGCGTTCATGCTGCGCACCATGGACAGCGCCAAGCGCCTGCGCGGCATCTACGTGTACGATGCCGACGGCAACTGGATGGTGACCACCGCTGCCGACATGCCGGCCGGCGACAACCAGAGCACCTATGGCTATTTTCGCGCCCACATGAATTCGCCGAGCGATGCGCTCTCGTTCGGCGCCCCGGTCCGCGGCGCCGAGAACGACGCCATGATCACCACCGTGAGCCGACGTTTCGACAAGCCGGATGGCAGTTTCGGCGGTGTCGTGGTGGCGGCGATCGATGCGCGGTACTTCGCCGATGTCTACGACAGCATCAACGTCGGGGCGCTCGGCACGATCAGCCTTTACGACAGCACTGGCCGGCTGCTCAGCCGCAAGCCCTACCACCCCGATCTGCTGGACGAGAATCTCGGCGAGGGCGAACTGTTCGAAGCCGACGCCAGGGCCGAGCCCTCTGGCGCACACCACTACGATTCAGCCATAGACGGGCATCGGCGGATTGGCGGCTTCGACCGCGGCACACGTTACCCGGTGGTCTCGGTGGTGGCGGTGTCGCATGACGAGGTGCTGGCCGACTGGGGACGCGGGGCCGTGCAACGTGGCGCCATCACCCTGGGGCTGACGCTGGCGGCCGGCCTGCTCGGGCTGCGGCTGGTCGAGCAGATCCGGCGCCGGCAACGGAGCGAGGGCGTGCTCGAACAGAAGGAGGCGGAGTTCCGGCTGCTGGCCGAGAGCGCCAGCGACCTGGTGGAGCGCTTCGAGACCGACGGGACCCGTACCTACATCTCCCCTGCCCTCGAGCGGCTGACCGGTTACCGGCCCGCGGACATGCTGGGCAAGAATGCCTTCGAGGTAGTGAACCCACTCGACCGGCAAGCCGTGGAAGCGGCGGCAGCACGGCTGCGCGACGGCCTGTCGGAGCAGGAGACGGTATCGTTCCGGGTCGAGCACAAGGACGGACGCGAAGTCTGGCTCGAGACCTCGCTGCGCATCGCCGCGGAGCGCTCCGAGCGGCTGTCGGTCGTCGGCGTGACGCGTGACATCACCGAACGCAAGCACCTGGAGCTGCAGCTCGAAGGCCTCGCCATGCGCGATGGCCTGACCGGCATTGCCAACCGGCGAGCGTTCGACGACGCACTCAGCCGCGAGGTGGCGCGGGCGCGCCGCCTTGCCAGCCCTTTGGCGCTGCTGATGATCGACGCCGACCGCTTCAAGCGCTTCAACGACGATCATGGTCACCTCGCCGGCGACGCCTGCCTCAAATCGATCGCCGCCGTCGCCGTCATGAGCGCCCGGCGGCCCACCGACCTTGCCGCGCGCTATGGCGGCGAGGAGATGGCAGTGCTGCTGCCGGACACCGATATCGAGGCCGCCCGGACCATTGCCGCCGAGCTCTGCAGGCAGGTGCAGGCGCTTGCCATCCCGCATGCGCGCAACCTGCCGTGGCGGGTGGTGACGGTGAGTATCGGCGTCGCCATAATCGATCCGCGTGACGAGGATGCCGTGCATGACGGCTCGTGGCTGATCAGCACCGCCGACCTGGCGCTCTATGACGCCAAAAGCCAGGGACGGAACCAGAGCGTCGTGGCGCCGGTCAACACCCGGCCGCCACGACTGGTCGGCTGAACGCCCTGGCTTCTCCCGGGAGCGGCTAGTTGGTGCATTGCAGCGACGAGAAGCCGTCACAGCTGGTATCGTCGCAAAGCTGGCCGGTGCTGAGCACGCGCGTCGGTCCGACGCTCTCGGCCTTGAAGAACTTGGCGGCAGCGGCATACCCCTTCGACTGGCAGAACGCATCGGCGGCTTTCTGGCCGCAGCCCTTCTGCCAGGCAAAGCACCAATCCACCCGCACGCCCTGCACCTTGGGTTCGATGTAGACATCGCCGGCGCCCGGTTTGTAACAGGTGATGGTGGCGAAGCTGTCGCAGGTCGGGCCATCGCAAACCGAACCGTCGCCGATGGTACGCGTCGGCGTCAGCAGTCCCGCCCCCTTGGCGATCTTGAAGCCGGTGGCGCTCTTGAACCCCTTGCCGACGCAGAATGCGTCGGCAGCCTCCTGGCCGCAGCCGGTCTGCCAGCTGTAGCAGTAGTCGAGGCGGTTCTTGCCGTTCAGCGGGTTCTTGAAGGCTTTTTCATCGGCGTGGGCGGCGCCGATCAGCGCAAGCAGCATACAGGCGAATACGAACAGGTGGCGCATGGGTGGTCTCCTCGGACGGCCGGAAAATCCACGCGAGGGAACATGCTTCTTCAATTGCGGTCGTCTACCAAATGGTGGAGGCTGCGGCGGCTTCTTCGCGGGGGCGCGGCAGGGATAGATGGTTCCAGCAACCACGAGTACAGATGCGGCGGCGCTGTCGCGCCTGGTAGGCTTGGTGTACGACTGCGCGCTCGACCCGATGCGCTGGGAAGAGACGCTCGCCGAACTGCGCCATATCCTCCGCTTCAGCAATGCCATGTTCACCATCTGGACTGCCCCCTCGGGCCGTCCCTTGCTGAATGTGACCAGCGGCATTGCCGCCGACTACGTCAGGCGTCTCGCCGAGTTCGGGTCCGCCATCGTTGCGCAGTGGGGCGGGCCGGCGGCCATCGGAGCGTTCGCGATCGGCGAACCGCAAGTGCTCTCCCGCGTTCGGTCGGCGCCTCGATGGCTGGACAGCGCCTATTTCCATGAGTGAATCGCGCCGCAGGGGATCAGCGACCTGATGGCGGTCGCCATCACCCGCGAGCACGACAACTACTGCTCGGTCGGCTTTGCCCGTCATGTCTCGGATGGCCCGATCGGGGATGACGAGATCGGGCTGGTGCGTCTGCTCGCCCCGCATATCCGACGCGCCGCCACCATCAGCCGGATGCTCGACATCAGCGCCGTGACGGCTGCGACCTTTGCGGCCACGCTCGATGCGGCGCCAACCCCTATCGTGCTGGTCGACGAAGGGCTCGGCATCGTCCATGCCAACAGCAGCGGCCGCGACCTGCTCGCCGAGCGGGATGGCATCGTTGAGGCGCGTGGTCGGCTCTCTCTGCCCACAGCCGAGCAGTCGCATACCCTTCGAACCATGCTGGCCGAGCTCGGTGACGAGGCCGGGATTGGACATTCCGGGGGCATCGCCCTCGCCCGCAATGCCGGACCCGCCCTGCTCCACGTGCTGCCGCTGCGCCAGGGTCCGTTCCGCGGCACGCTTGCCCCCAGCGCCGCGGGCGCCGTGTTCATCGCCACCGGCAGCAGTCGGCTGGCGCCGCCGCGCGACGCCCTGGCGGCACTCTATGGCCTGACGCCGGCCGAGAGCCGGGTGCTGGCGGCGATCGCGGCCGGAGCCACCCCGCTCGAGACGGCGCAGCAACTCGGCGTCGGGCTGGGGACCGCCCGTACCCACCTGCTCCGCCTGTTCGCCAAGACCGGCACCCGACGCCAGGCCGACCTGATCCGACTGGCGGGATCGATGTCGCTCTGACTCATGCGGGGGCAGCCCGCGGGTCCGTCCCGAAGGCGACGAGCGGGGGTTACCGACAAGCCGGCCGCTTCCATATGCGACAGCCCTGCCTTGTGGTGACAGCAGCGATCCCATCATCTCGCCTGCTCGACGCACTCATCCCAATGAAAACGGGCCGCTCGCGCGGCCCGTTCGAATTCATAACTGGTGCAACTGCCTCAGAACGGAATATCGTCATCCATCGAGCCCGACTCGAACGCCGGAGCCGAGCTCGGGCGCCGCTCCTGGCGGGCCGGCGGGCCGCCGAAGCCGCTCGATTCCCGCGGGCTCGAGAAGCCACCGCCACCCGAAGCGCCTTCGCCATCGCCGCGTCCATCGAGCATGGTCAGCGTCGAGTTGAAGCCCTGCAGCACGACCTCGGTCGAGTATTTGTCCTGGCCGGACTGATCCTGCCACTTGCGGGTCTGCAGCGAGCCTTCGATGTAAACCTTTGAGCCCTTGCGCAGGTACTGCTCGGCAACGCGCACCAGCCCTTCCGAGAAGATCACCACGCGGTGCCACTCGGTACGCTCCTTGCGCTCGCCGGTGTTCTTGTCGCGCCACTGGTCGGAGGTCGCGACGCTGAGGTTCACCACCTTGCCGCCTGACGGCAGGTTCCGCACCTCGGGGTCATTGCCGAGATTGCCTACCAGGATGACCTTGTTCACGCTGCCAGCCATGGCACTTTCCTTTCCAACTTTCCCGGAAACGCACCCGGGAGAAACTCAGGCGCGTATCCTACCGCTATCGTTCCGACAGCGCGCGCGCCAAACCGCCTTAGCCCACAGCTTCATCGACGCCCATCGTTCCTCTTATGTTCTCCCTGGCCCGCAGTTTGTCAAGCCTCGGCTGCAATCCGCAGCCAGCTGAAGGCCCTTGACCGACTCTGGTGCGTTCCTCTTATGTTCACATGAAGTTTGACTGGAGCCGTGTGCCGCCGTGGTGACAGGAGCCGCTGCGGCGTGGTTAAGTTGCAAGTCGGGCGCCGCATACCCAGATGAGCAGCCGACCCCTCTTTTTTGAAACCCTGACACGATTTGGCACAAAGCGGCTCTATGGTCGCTCGCCCTCGTCAAGTGGAAGTCTTTGATGGCCGACAGACCTAATCCGAACCGCGATCTCGTCATCAGGGGCGCCAAGGAGCACAACCTCAAGAATATCGACCTGCGGTTGCCGCGTGACAGCCTCATCGTGATGACCGGGCTCTCGGGCTCGGGCAAGTCGTCGTTGGCTTTCGACACCATCTATGCCGAAGGGCAGCGCCGCTATGTGGAGTCGCTGAGCGCCTACGCGCGGCAGTTCCTCGAGATGATGCAGAAGCCGGATGTCGAGCAGATCGACGGCCTCAGCCCCGCCATCTCGATCGAGCAGAAGACCACCTCGCGCAACCCGCGCTCGACCGTCGGCACCGTCACCGAGATCTACGACTATCTGCGCCTGCTGTTCGCGCGCGTGGGGATCCCCTATTCGCCGGTCACCGGCCTGCCGATCCAGAGCCAGACCGTCAGCCAGATGGTCGACATCGTCATGGCGCAACCGCCGGAAACCCGGCTTTACCTGCTGGCCCCGATCGCCCGCGGTCGCAAGGGCGAGTATAAGCGCGAGCTCAACGACCTGATGCGCAAGGGGTTTCAGCGCGTCAAGATCGACGGCGAGTTCCATGACATTGAGGACGCCCCCAACCTCGACAAGAAGATCAAGCACGATATCGAGGTCGTGGTCGATCGCGTGGTCGTCGGCCCGGATATCGCCGGCCGCCTCGCTGAGAGTTTCGAGACCGCGCTGAAGCTCGCCGACGGCATCGCCTTCGCCGAGTTCGCCGACGAGCTGGATGAGACCGGTGCGCCCAAGCGGCTGATCTTCTCCGAAAAGTTCGCCGATCCGATCTCCGGTTTCACCATTCCCGAGATCGAGCCGCGGCTGTTCTCGTTCAACAACCCGTTCGGCGCCTGCCCGGTCTGCGATGGGCTGGGCACCGAGCAGAAGATCGACCCCAACCTCATCGTCCCCGATGTCAGTCTTTCGCTGCGCGACGGGGCAATCCTGCCATGGTCGAAGACCAGCGCTCCCTATTACCAGCAGACGCTGCAGGCGGTGGTGAAGCATTATGGCGCCTCGACCGGCACAGCCTGGGAGGAGCTGCCCTTCGAGGTGCAGCACGCGGTGCTGTTCGGCACCGGCAACACCGCGATCAACTTCGTCTATGACGACGGGCTTCGCACCTACAAGTCGACCAAGCCGTTCGAGGGCGTGATCGGCAACCTCGAGCGGCGCTACAAGGAGACCGAGAGCGCCGGAATGCGCGAGGAGATCGAGAAGTACATGTCGCAGGCTCCGTGCGTCGCCTGCAATGGCTACCGGCTGAAGCCCGAAGCGCTGGCAGTGAAGATCGACGGCCTCAACATCGCGCAGGTCAGCGAAAAGTCGATCAAGGCGGCAGCCGAGTGGTTCACCACCCTGCCCCCCAAGCTCACCGAGCAGCAGAACCAGATCGGCGAGCGCATCTTCAAGGAGATCCGCGAGCGCCTCGGCTTCCTCAACGATGTCGGTCTCGACTACCTGACGCTGGCCCGCAATTCCGGCTCGTTGTCGGGCGGCGAAAGCCAGCGTATCCGCCTCGCCAGCCAGATCGGGTCGGGCCTCACCGGCGTGCTTTACGTGCTCGACGAGCCCTCGATCGGCCTGCACCAGCGCGACAATGCCCGCCTGCTCGAAACCCTGCAGCGGCTGCGCGACATCGGCAACACGGTGATCGTGGTCGAGCATGACGAGGACGCCATCCTCCTCGCCGACTACGTCGTCGATATCGGCCCGGGGGCCGGCGTCAATGGCGGCCATATCGTCGCCGAAGGCACGCCGCAGGACATCATCCGGAACCCCAAGAGCATCACCGGGCAGTACCTCTCGGGCGCGCTCAGCATTCCGATGCCGATCGAGCGGCGGAAGCAGAGCAAGACCAAGAAGCTCCACATCGATGGTGCGACCGGCAACAACCTGAAGAACGTCTCGGTCGACGTGCCGCTCGGCAACTTCGTCGCCATCACCGGCGTCTCCGGCGGCGGCAAGTCGACGCTGATGATCGACACCATGTACCAGGCGATCGCCCGGCGGCTGAACGGTGCGCGCGTCAACCCGGCGCCGCACAACCATCTCACCGGGCTCGAACACCTCGACAAGGTGATCGATATCGACCAGTCGCCGATCGGCCGCACGCCGCGTTCGAATCCGGCGACCTATACCGGCGCCTTCGGGCCGATGCGCGAGTGGTTCGCCGGCCTGCCGGAGGCCAAGGCGCGCGGCTACGGCCCGGGTCGCTTCTCGTTCAACGTGAAGGGTGGCCGCTGCGAGAAATGCGAGGGCGACGGCGTCATCAAGATCGAGATGCATTTCCTGCCCGACGTCTATGTCACCTGCGAAGTGTGCAAGGGCCATCGCTACAACCGCGAAACGCTGGAAGTTCAGTTCAAGGGCAAGTCGATCGCCGATGTGCTCGACATGACTATCGACGAAGCGGTGGATTTCTTCAGCGCGGTGCCCTCGATCCGCGAGAAGTTCCTGACGCTGCAGCGGGTCGGGCTCGGCTACGTCAAGGTCGGCCAGCCGGCGACGACGCTGTCGGGCGGCGAAGCGCAGCGCGTCAAGCTGTCGAAAGAGCTCAGCCGCCGCGCTACCGGCCGCACGCTCTATATGCTGGACGAGCCGACAACCGGCTTGCATTTCCACGACATCGCCAAGTTGCTTGAAGTGCTGCACGAGCTGGTCGACACCGGCAACACCGTGGTGGTGATCGAGCACAACCTCGAAGTCATCAAGACTGCCGACTGGGTCATCGACATGGGTCCGGAAGGCGGCGATGGCGGCGGCGAGGTGGTCGGCACCGGCACCCCCGAGGACATTGCCGCCAATCCCCGCTCGCACACCGGCCGCTTCCTCAAGGAAGTGATGGAGCGCCGGCCGCAGCGGACGGCGGCGGAGTAAGTCACTGAGGCCAGCAGCAGCAGTCGGCGGCCTTCTCCCGCTTGCGGGTGCCGTCCGAAGGACGGTGGGAGGGGGTGCCACAAACACCGGCGTTACCCGAGGCCGTCTACGATTCGTGCTTGCCCCCCCTCCCCCGCAAGCGGGAGAGGGGCCCCGATTGCGAGCATCGCATTCGACACCATCCCTGACGCCGTCATCGATCGGAGCAGCGGATTGCCGTCACGGCCCGCTGGGACGTTACTGCTCGCCGCCATGAAGAAATACGGACGCACCTACCACCTGCCGATTTCACCCGGCGCCACCAGCGACGACAAGGTCATGCGTGGGATCGACGGGCTGATCACGGGCGATCTGGTGGTCACCGAGAAGATGGACGGCGAGAACACCACCATTCATCGAAGTGGCTCGCATGCCCGCAGTCCGGACAGCCGCTACCACCCCGCGCGCGACTGGCTGAAGGGGTTTGCTGCCGGGATCAGCCCACAGCTGAGTGACGACGAACGGATCGTCGGCGAGAACCTCTATGCCCGCCACTCGGTAGGCTACGACGATCTGCCATCCTACTTCCTCGGCTTCGGTTGGATCGTCGGCGACGTGATCCAATCCTGGGACGCGACATTGGCGCGGTTCGGGGAGTTGGGCATCGCGCCAGTACCGACGCTGTTTCGCGGGCCCTACCGTCCAGACCTGTTCGAAAAGCTGGCCAACTCACTTGATCGAAGCAGGCAGGAAGGGTTCGTGGTCCGAGTTGCGGCGGAATTCCCGGAGGTCGATATGCCGCTCCGCATGGGCAAGTACGTTCGGGCCGGCCACGTTCAGGACGAAACACACTGGATGCGGGCCGAGTTGGTCCCCAATCGCCTAGCCAAATGACGCCAGCGCGGAGGCGGCACTCAGCCGTCTGGCGATCCTCGTAACTCGCCCTTGTACCGATCCCGTGCCCCTGCTCTTCTCTCCCTGAGACTCTCCCGCGCACGGACCCCCGACCTTGACCACGCCCCTCCCCATCTTCGACGGCCATAACGACGCGCTGCTGCGTCTGTTCAACTCAACCGCTGCCGATCCGGTCGCCGGCTTTCTGGCCGGCGGCGAAGAGGGGCATATCGACCTGCCGAAGGCACGCGCCGGCCATCTGGCCGGCGGCCTGTTCGCGGTGTTCTGCCCGTCGCCGGAAAAGATCGACTTCACGGCGCTGCGGGCAGCCGGCGGCGAAGTGCCGATGCCGCCGCCGTTGCCCATGGATGCGGCCCGCGCCAGCGCGATCAGGATGATCTCGCTGCTGTTCCAACTCGAGCGTGCCTCCGCCGGGCACTTCGCCGTATGCCGCAGCGCTGCCGAGATCCGCGCCGCCATGCGGCGCAGTGCGCTCGCCGCGGTGCTCCATATCGAGGGCGTCGAATGCATCGACCCCGAGCTCGACTTTCTCGAGGTGCTCTACGCCGCGGGTCTGCGTTCGCTCGGCCCGGTGTGGAGCCGCAACAACGCCTTCGGCCATGGCGTACCGTTCCGCTTCCCCGGCTCTCCCGACATCGGCCCCGGCCTCACCGAAGCGGGCAAGCGCCTGGTCGCCGCCTGCAACCGCCTGGGCGTGCTGATCGACCTGTCGCACCTCAACGAACGCGGCTTCTGGGATGTGGCGGAGCTGTCGGGCGCCCCGCTCGTCGCCACCCACTCCAACGCGCATGCCCTGTGCCCGACGCCGCGCAACCTCACCGATGACCAGTTGCGCGCCATCCGCGACAGCGATGGCATGGTCGGGCTCAATTTCGCCACCGGGTTCCTCAGACCCGACGGCCAGATGAACCCCGATACGGATATCGAGCTGATGGTCCGCCATCTCGACCACCTGATCAAGGTGGCGGGCGAAATGCATGTCGGGATCGGCTCGGATTTCGACGGCGCCATGATCCCTTCCGCCATCGGCTCGGCTGCCGACCTGCCGGTGCTGGTCGAGGCACTGGAGCGCCACGGCTACGATCGTGCGCTGCTCGAGCGGCTCGGCAGCGGCAACTGGCTGTCGCTGCTCGAACGCACCATCGGCTGAAACCGGTCCCTATCAAGGCAGTTGTGGCGCCGGCCGGGCGGTCGGCGCTTTTGCGCGAAATCTGTGACAGTCGCGTGAAGTTGCCATGCATCGAGCGCATGCCGGCACTGATAACTCCTCGCATGCGCGCGTCCGCAAATCGGCTCATGCTGAGGGCGTGGTGATCCGCAGAAGGAGAACGCCATGTTTGTTCGTGCCGTATGGCGCCACAAGCGCCTGGTCGACATCAGGCAGACGGTACGGGAGCTGGATGTTCCGACAACCCGTGATGCTCTGGGGATTACGGGACCCGACTTCCAGAAGATGACCCGCGGCCTGTTCGACCGCTAGACCTTCATCGATCGCTAACCATGCGAGGATGGCCGCCACGTGCCGGGCGGCCATTTTCTTGCCCGCAGCTTGCCGCCAGTCTGAATCGCAAATGAACGCGAGCGGTTAATGCCATGCATCAGATGCATAACGGTTCTGATGCATCTCCATCTGCTCGTTCCGCACGAACGGGCCTATCTATCTCCTCGTAAACGAAAGGAGACTTCAAATGGGTATTCGCACTACGCTGAAGAAGTGGGCCGCCTACCAGCAGACCGTCCGTGAGCTCAACGCTCTCGACACCCGTCAGCTGAGCGATCTCGGCATCACTCGCACCGACATCCAGCGCATCGCCCGCGACCATGCGCGCACCATCTAACGGTTCGCTCTCTGGTTCGTGCCTGACGCCGGTATCGTAGAACGCTCGCTTCCTGATAGAAGCGGGCGTTCAGCCTTTCTGGGGCCTTGTTCTGGTTTGGTAGAACGACCTCCACATCGCCTCCTCCACCAGCTGTCATCCCAGCGCAAGCTGGGATCCAACTATCGGCTGGTGCAAGTAGTGAAATGGGTCCAGCTTTCGCTGAGGTGACACCCAGTGGGTGGCACAGGCTGTGCTCCACCAAGCGGCTCAGAAGGCCAGCCGCCCTACCAATTCCTCGTATGAGACATTGATCGCCTTGCGAAATGCCGCGCGTTCGTTGAGCCGGGCATGCCAGGCTTCGACATGCGGCAGCGAGGGCCGTTCGATCGGCATGGTCGACCAGCGGAACATCGCCGCACCCGCGACGATATCGGCATAGCTCAGTTCATTGCCGCCCAGATACGGTGCTTCGGCCAGCCGCGTATCGAGCATGCGGAAACACCTCAGCGACGCCGCCAGCGCCTTGTCGATCGCGGCCGCGTCCTGCTGCGCCGCCGGGGTGCGCACCTTGAGCCAGAACAGTCCGATCCACGCCGGCTGGAAGGTGGTTGCCGTCCAATCCGTCCATTGGTCGACCACCGCCCGGTCGCGCGCTTCCATGGGGTACAGCAGCCCGCTGCCGTACTCGGCGCTCAGATAGCGGACGATCGCATGGCTCTCCCACACCGTCAGGCCGCGGTCGCGCAACGTCGGCACCAGCCCATTGGGGTTCATCGCCAGATATTCGGGTGTGTCGTTGCCCTTGAAGCCGCCGCCGAGCGGCACATGCTCGTAAGGCAGCTCGAGCTCTTCAAGCGCCCATACCACCTTCTGGACGTTTCCCGAGCTCAAGCGTCCCCAAAGCGTGATGGTCATGCGGGCCTCCTCCGGTTCGGGCGTCATTGCTACTCATCGGTCCTTTCACACGCAACCGCCCGAGTTGCATGCGATGGCGGCGATGCTAACTTGCGACCCGACCGCACCGGATCCCTCCATGGCCGAACCCTCGCCCTTCCTGAAGCGTCCGCCGATGCCCGGCGCCGAGGCGCTCGCCGCGTTCGACGCGCTGTTCGTGCGCAGCCTCGCCGGCGGGCCCAATATGCTGATCGACTATGCGCTGCCCTGGCCGCGCTGGCAGTTCATCAGCCATGTCGTCGAGTCGCGTCAGCTGATCGCGCATGGCTCGCAGGATGGCGACATTCGCCAGTTCGAGCCGCGCCAATCGCATGACGCGCATCCGTTCGGCAATCGACAAGCCGTCTACGGCGCCTCGGACGGGTTGTGGTCGATGTATTATGCCATCCTCGACCGGTCGACGCACCCGATGCTGCTGGTCAACTCCGCGGCACGGCTCGAGCTCGAAGACGGCTTGCTCAGCGATCCCTTCTACTTCTTCTCGATCAGCCGACCGGCGCTCGAGGCTCGCGCCTTCCGTCCCGGGATGCTGTACTTGCTGCCCCCCAGCAGCTTCGAACAGATGCCGCCACTCGAACTCGGCGGTCAGCGCGCCCATGTGCCGCAATGGGCGAGCCTCGTCGCCGTCACGCCGCTCGCCCGCATCGCCGTGGCGCCCGAGGATTTTCCTTTCCTCGCCGAGATCCGAGGCCATGACGACGCCGTCATCCTCGAGCGGGCCAAGGCCGACCCCAGCGGCTTCCCCTGGCTCGACTAGCGATCCTGCTGCCGAGGCGCCATTGCCCGGGCGGGCTGGTCTTGCTATCTGGCGCCCATGTCAAAACACCTCGAACCCATTCATGTGATCGGCGGCGGGCTCGCCGGCTCGGAAGCCGCCTGGCAAGCCGCCGAGGCCGGCGCCAAAGTGGTGCTGCACGAGATGCGCCCCACCCAGAAGACCGATGCGCATCAGACCGAAGGCTTTGCCGAGCTGGTCTGTTCCAACAGCTTCCGCTCCGATGACCATCAGCACAATGCCGTGGGCCTCCTGCATGAAGAGATGCGCCGCTGCAGCTCGCTGATCATGCGCGCCGCCGATGCGCACAAGCTGCCGGCCGGCGGAGCGCTGGCGGTCGATCGCGACGCCTTCTCCGATGCGGTCACCGCAGCCATTCACAACCACCCCAACATCACCATCGAGCGCGGCGAAGTCGCGGGCCTGCCGCCAGACGAGTGGCAGAACGTCGTGGTCGCCACCGGGCCGCTGACGTCTCCGGCGCTCGCCGAAGCGATCCAGCAGCTGACGGGCGAGGATTCGCTCGCCTTCTTCGATGCCATCGCGCCGATCGTCCACTACGAGTCGATCAACCACGACATCGTCTGGGCGCAGTCGCGCTACGACAAGGTCGGGCCGATGGGCAACGGGCAGGACTACCTCAACTGCCCGATGGACGAGGCGCAGTACAATGCCTTCGTCGATGCGCTGATCAGTGCGCCGCTGCACCAGTTCAAGGATTGGGAAAAGGTGCCGTATTTCGACGGCTGCCTGCCTATCGAGGTGATGGCAGAGCGCGGCCGCGACACGCTGCGCTGGGGCCCGATGAAACCGGTCGGCCTCACCAACCCGCGCAACCCGACGGTCAAGCCGCACGCCATCGTGCAGCTCCGCCAGGACAATGCGCTGGGCACACTGTGGAACATGGTCGGCTTCCAGACCAAGATGCGCTACGGCATCCAGGCCGAGATCTTCCGCATGATCCCCGGGCTCGAGAACGCGCAGTTCGCGCGGCTGGGCGGCCTGCACCGCAATACCTTCCTCAACTCGCCCAAGGTGCTGGGGCCGGACCTCAAGCTCAAGGCGATGCCGCGGCTGCGTTTTGCCGGCCAGGTCACCGGCGTCGAGGGCTATGTCGAGAGCGCCGCCGTCGGCCTGATGGCCGGCCGCATGGCCGCCGCCGACGCACGCGGCGAACAACTGGCGATGCCGCCCGCGACCACCGCCATGGGCGCGCTGATCAACCACATCACCGGCGGCCATATCGAGGCGGAGGCCTATTCCGGTGCGCGCAGCTTCCAGCCGATGAACGTGAACTTCGGCCTGTTCCCGCCGGTCTCGATCAAGAAGCCCGAGGGCCATGTCGGCCGCTGGAAATCGACCGAGAAGACCGTCGCCAAGAAAGAGGCGATCACCTCGCGGGCGCTCGAAGACATCATGGCGTGGGCCTGACGGGACGCGACCCTATTGACCGAGGGGCAATCACACATCTGGTTGAGCCACGGTGCCCTCCAGGCCCCGGAGAGTCGACAGGGTTTACTGCTCCACGTCCGAGAACAGCTGTCCATCGAGGCTGCCCAGCACATTGGGCCCCTCATTGCTCTCACCGCGATCGAAGCTCACCGACTGCAACACCAGCCGATAGGTCCGTCCCGCCACGGTGAAATCGATCCACGGTTCAACCAGGAACCCATCGCTCTGCTTGGCCAGCCAGGCTGTGAGATCGAGCGGTTGCAACTGCTCGTCGGTGCTGCCGGCCGGACCTACCCGAAGCAGGCCACCGGTCATGGTGAAACGCAGCGGCGGCAAGTCCACCGCCGTGTCGCCGTAAGGCCCGACCGGTCGGATCAGGTACGGCGTAGCCGTCACATCGGTCGGCTGGCCATCGAAATCGCGGAACAGCGTGGCAAAGCGCGGCTCGCCCCCGGCGACGGGCTGGCTGATCCCCAGCGCCTCCAGCACCACGTAGGATCCGTCCTGCAGCGGGTCCCACGTCACGCCGTACTTGCCCATCACCTCGCGCACCGCGCGCTGGCCCTCGCGCGAAGCGGTGAGGTAGTCGATGATCCCGCGCGCCTCGGCAATCTCTTCAGCGTTCCAGTCACCACGTGGCGGGCTCGCGGATTTGTCGGCTCCGGCATTCATCACCAAGGCATCGAGCCGCATCGCCTGCGTACTCTGCGCCAGGTAACTGTAGTTCCACGGCCCCACCGACAGCAGCAGCAGGATGAGGCCGGCCAGCGCCGGGATCAGCCGGATATCGCCGCGACCGACGATGAACACCAACGCCAGCACCGTGGCCCAGACGCCGCCGGCCAGCAGCAGGATGCGCTCGGCGGTCAATCCGTAGGCATCGACCCGCACCCACACCGCAATGAAGAACAGCGCCAGCGGCGCCAAAGTCAGCCAGAACCACCAGCCGCGGAACAGCCGCACCAGCGGGCGCGAGCGCATGAAAGCCGGATGGACGATCAGCCAGGTGGCGGCCCCAGTGACCACGAATCCCGGCACCATCCAGCCGATCATTCCTTGCGGCAGCTTCTGGGTGATGGCGATCTGCGCCGCGTAGGCGACGAGGATCAGCGCATAGATCACCAGCAGCGGCACCAGGATGAATTGCCCGATGAAGCCGATAGAGCGCGGCAGGAAGTCGGCTCGATCGAGCTCGCCAGCCCGGAAATCGGAGACCTTGGGCAGCGTCGCCAGCCAATAGAGCGGCGCGAGGAACAATCCGACGAACGGCAGCACGATCTTGTAGAAGATTTCGCCGGTCTCGAACCCGAACAGGATCGACAGCGAACGCTCGATCGCCGCGATGCCGAGCCCGATGACCAGCGTCGCCGCCGCAGCAATCACCGCGGTGGCGATGGCTTGATGGTTGATCCACCAGAAACGATCCTGCTGCTCGGCCCGCGGCGCCCCGCGCTCGATGCGGGTGAACGGCGACACCGACAGCCAGAGCAACGAAATCGCCGGCAGCGCCCAGGGCGCCAACCAGACCGTATCGGTCACCTGAAACGCACCAACCACTGCGAGTGGCAGTCCATAAGTGAGCAGCAGCCCGGCGAGCCGCGCCGTCGGCCGGCTTTCGCGAAAATAGACGCCTGCCACTGCAACGACGGCGCCGGTGGCCAACCCCAGCGCGGCTCGCATCCACTGCTCGTGCTGCAACCAGCTGACGCCGTTGAGCGCCCCGATCACCACAAGCGTATTGGCCAATGCCAGGACGATAGCGAACCAGAACCGCTGCCCGGTGAGCAGGAAATCCGGAGCCTGCTTCTCCAACCACGCCCTGAAGCCCATCGCGCCCTCGTCCTCGAGGCCATATCTGCCGGGCCAAGATGGCGATTCCCGGACGACCTACCAACCCCGCGTGTCAGGCGTTACGCGCTGACCACCACCACATGCCGAGAATCTTGCGCCAGTCGGCCGTCGCTGCTGCCGCGGCAAACGGCGCGCGGTTGCGTGCCGCGATGCGCAGCTCCGGGCCGATGAGCGCGGTCGATGCGAATGCCGGCCGCAAGGGCTTGGGCAGCGCCATGATCGCCTGCTGCGCCTTGCCCAGATGCTCGACCGCCAGGTCGTTCACCTGCCCCAGTGCGGCAAACAGCCCCTCGCTTGCCTGTCCGGCAAGGATCTCGCCATCGGTCACGCCGTTGGCGGCAAAGATGTTCATCGGCAGGAAGATGCGGCCCTGCGACGCGTTGAAGCCGAAAGCGCGGAGGTGCCCCGCCAGGGCCTGCGCGACGCCGAGATGCCCCGCTGCGTCGCCGGTCTCGATCTCGGTGCCGCCGTTCAGCACCATTGCCGCCAGCTGGTAGAGCACCGAGACGGTTTCGCCGGCATAGCCCTCGAAGCTCGCAACATCCGGTATCGGGTCCTGGTAAAGGTCGAAGCGCCGTGCCGCCAGCAGGCGGAGCAGCGGCCCGCCCGGCAGCCCGTAGCGCGCAATCGTATCGAGCAGCGCCGCGGCCAGCGGGTTCTGGCGCACGTTGCCGTGCCCCGTGCCGTTCAACGCATCGACCCACCATTGCAGCCGGATCTCGCCAGCGGCCGGCTCGCGGGCGCGGTCGCGGATCGAGGCCACGTCGGCGCTGAAGGCATAGAGCGACTGGATGGCACGCCGCTCCGGCTCCTTGAGCAGCAGCGTCGCGAAATAGCGGTCTCGGTCGGCGTCGCGCAGGAAGCTCGCAACGTACCCGGCGTCTTCGCTCATCGGGCGTTCTCGACCGCCAGGAGAGCTGCGCCCACGGCGCGGTCCTCGGCCAGCAGCACATTGTAGGTGCGGACAGCGCTGCCGGTGGCGATGGCCTCGACGATCACCCGGCGCTCCTTCAGCGCGGCGCGGATCGTGGGGTCGAGGCCGGCGATATCGCCGCCCAGCCCGATCAACAGCACATCGAGCTGATCGGCGGCGTCAAGGACCGGTGCGAGGCTGTCGAGCGTCACATCGCCTGGATGTTTCGCCTCCCAGGCGAACATGCCGCCGGGGAGACAGAGCAGCGAGCCGCGATGCGACAGACCGGCAAAGCGGAAGCCCCCATTGCCGTAGGCGTCGATGGGGACTTGCCGGGGATAGAACCCCTCCCCCCGTTCCGCCATCTGCTAGACCGCAGCGCCGTCGGCGCGCTTGTTCGCCTTGGCCTTCTTTTCCTTCTCTTCTTCCATCTCGCTGCGCGGCTTGAGACCAAAGTGGATCAGGATCGGGCCACCGATGAAGATCGAGGAGTACATGCCGAAGATCGAGCCAAAGGTCATGGCGATGGTGAAGCCGCGGATCGACTCGCCACCGAAGAACACCAGCGGGAACAGCGCCAGCAGCACGGTGAACTGCGTCAGCGAGGTGCGGACGATCGTCTGGTTGATCGAGAGATTGATGATCTCGGCGACCGACATCTTCTTGTATTTTCGTAAGTTCTCTCGGACGCGGTCGGAAATCACCACGGTTTCGTTGAGTGACAGGCCCACCAGGGTCAGCACCGCCGCGATCGAGGAGAGATTGAACTCCAGTCCGGTGATCGAGAACAGCCCGACCGTCATGATCACGTCGTGCAGGGTCGTCGTTACGGCGGCGAGGCCGAACTGCCACTCGAAGCGGAACCACACGTAGATCAGGATGGCGACCAGCGTCACCAGCACCGCGATGGTGCCGTGAACCGCCAGTTCGCCCGACACGGTGCCGCTCACCGCCTCGGTGCGCCGCACCTCATAATTGTCGGTGGCCAGCGCCTTGGTCACTTCCTGCACCGCCACCTGCTGCTCGGCGTCGCCGCCCGGCTGCAGCTGGATGCGGATCAAAAGGTCCTGCGGGTTGCCGAAGCTCTGCACCTGCACTTCGCCCAGGTTCAGCGGGTCGAGCAGTTCGCGCACCTTGGCGGGATCGGCATCGCCCCCTGCCGTATGCTGCACTTCGATGGCGGAACCGCCGACGAAGTCGATGCCCAGGTTGAAGCCCTTGAAGTAGGCGGTGCCGATGGCGAGCACAGTGAGGACGATCGAGAGGATGATCGCGGTGCGCGACATCTTCATGAAGTCGATCTTGGTGCCGTCAGGAATGAAGCGGAAGTGCTGGATCTTCAGCGTCTTGGGGCGCTTCCAATGATACCAGATGCCGATGAAGAAGCGGGTCACCGTATAGGCGGTGAACAGCGACGTCAGGATGCCGAGTGCCAGCGTCACGGCAAAGCCCTGGATCGGGCCCGAGCCGAGGAAATAGAGCACGATGGCCGCGATCAGCTGCGTCAGGTGTGAGTCGATTATGGTGCCCCAGGCGCGGTGGAAGCCCGCGTCGAGCGATTGCAGGATCGACTTGCCGGCGCGTTGTTCTTCGCGCATGCGCTCGTAGATCAGCACGTTGGCGTCGACCGCCACGCCGATGGTGAGCACGATGCCGGCGATGCCGGGGAGCGTCAGCGTGGCGCCGATGGCCGAGAGCGAACCAAGGATGAGGACGATGTTGAGCAGGAGCGCCACGTTGGCGAAGAGGCCGAACAGGCCATAGGCGATGACCATGAAGGCCAGCACCAGCACCGACGCCACGGCGCCGGCGGTGATGCCGGCGCGGATCGAGTCGGCACCGAGGCTGGGGCCGACCGAGCGCTCCTCTACCACTCCAAGGCTGACCGGCAGTGCGCCGGCGCGCAGCAGCACCGCAAGGTCGTTGGCACTCTGCGGGGTAAAGTTGCCGCTGATCTGGCCTTGGCCGCCGGTGATCGGCTGCTGGATGACCGGGGCGGTGATCACCTCGTTGTCGAGCACGATGGCAAACCGCTTGCCGACATTCTTGGAAGTGATCTCGCCGAAGGTGATGGCACCGCGGGTATCGAACTGGAAGCTCACCACCGAGCGCGAGGTCTGCTGATCGAAGCCGGGGTGCGCGTTGGTCAGCGATTCTCCGCCCAGTTCGACATTCTCGTTAAGCAGTTCGTCGCCGCCATCGCGACTGGGCACGATCATGTACCCGGACGGAATTCCCTGCGCCTGCGCCTGCGCCGCGGTCATCGAGGGATGCACGAGGTGGAAGGTGAGGCGGGCGGTCTTCGAGATCAGGTCCTTCAGCCGGCTCGAGTCTTCGAAGCCGGGTACCTGCACCAGCACGCGGTTGTCCCCTTGGCGCTGGATCGTCGGTTCAGTGGTACCCACCTGGTCGACGCGGTTGCGGATCACCTCCATCGACTGGGCGACCAGGGCCGACATCCGCGCCCTGACACCCTCCGGGGTCAGCGACACGACGATCTTGCCGTCCGGCGTCTCCGAGAAGGCGAGTTCGGGCACACCGCCCACGCCGAAATTGCTCGAGACGTTGTTCTGCAGCTTCTGTACCGCCGCCATGGCGGCGGCCTTCTGCGACGGATCGGTCAGCTCGATGGTGATCGAGTCCGGGCCGGTGGTGATGAGGTTGCCGATGCCGTTGTCATTGGCCAGTGCCGAACGGACGTCGCGGCGTAGGCCCTTGATCCGCTCGGCAGTGATCGCCTCGGGCTTCACTTCCAGCAGCAGGTGCGAGCCGCCCTGCAGGTCGAGGCCGAGCACCACGGTCTGCTTGGGCAGGAAGCCCGGCCAGTTGGCGAGGATATCCTTGGGCAGGAAGCTTGGAATAGTGAACAGGATGCCAAGTATCGCAACGATGACGATGATGGCTGACCGGATGGGCGATGACTGCATGGTCGGAACTTGGGTCCTGTATGGCGCCCTCAAGACAGCAAGCTGTCACGGGCAAACGGAGCCCAGTGGCTCCGCGTCTATGTCAGAAATGCGTCAGCCGGCGCTGTTGGCGGCGCCGGCTGAAATGGGGAGGCTCAGGAAGCCTTGTTGTCGTTGACCGGCGCCGACTTCGAGCGCACGTCGGAGATGCCGCCGCGCGTGACCTTGACGCGGGTCCCCTGGGCGATCTCGACTTCGAGGTCTTCGCCGTCAACCGCCTTGGTGACCTTGCCCACGAGGCCGCCGGTGGTGACCACCGTGTCGCCCCGGCTGATCGCCGAGAGCATCGCCTGGTGCGCCTTCATGCGCTTCTGCTGCGGGCGGAAGATCAGCAGCCAGAAGATCACGACCAGCAGCAGGATCGGGGCGAACTGGATCAGCAGATCACCGGCGCCCATCGAGGGGGCTGCACCTGCGGCTTGCGCGAAGGCGGGGGTCACGAACATTAAGGGCTCCTTGCATAGTTGCTGTCGGCACGACGGATGGCCGTTGTTGACCCATATAGGGCCGGTCTCCGGCGCTGGACAGTCCAACCCGGCAAAAATCGGCCGGAATATAGAGGCCGTGCACAAGGATTGCAAAGCCAATCCGGCTGCGTCAAAACGGGAGCGTACCCGGGAGTTCGCCCTTATGACCACCGACTATTCCGCCGACATCGCGGCGGCCCTCGCCCGCATCGCCGATACGCTCGACGCCATGAAGCCCGGAGCTGGTGCGCCGGCCCCCGCCCTCACCGATGCCAACGCCTATCACTGGGACGCTGCGGCAGATGCACTCATCCCGGTTCCCAAGGTATCGCGCGTGCCGCTCGCCATGCTCAAGGGTATCGACGACGTCCGCGACATCCTGTTGCAGAACAGCCTGCAGTTCGCGCGTGGCTATGCCGCCAACAACGCCCTGCTCTGGGGCGCTCGCGGCATGGGCAAGAGTTCGTTGGTGAAGGCGGTGCATGCCCATATCAACGGCCTGGGAGAAGCCGGCATCCGGCGGCTGATCCTCATCGAAATCGCCCGCGAGGACATCGAGGCCCTGCCCCGGCTGATGCGGCTCATCTCGACGCAGGAGGATGCCCGCTTCATCGTGTTCTGCGACGATCTGAGCTTCGACAAGGACGAGACCAGCTACAAGTCGCTGAAGACCATCCTCGATGGCGGCCTCGAGGGCCGGCCCGACAACGTGCTGTTCTACGCCACCTCAAACCGCCGCCATCTGATGCCGCGCGACATGGTGGAGAACGAACGCTCCACCGCCATCACCCCGGGCGAAGCGGTCGACGAGAAGGTATCGCTGTCGGACCGCTTCGGCCTCTGGCTCGGCTTCCACAACTGCGACCAGCCGACCTATCTCGCGATGATCCGTGGCTATTGCGACGAATATGGCCTCGTGATCGACGACGAAACGCTGCGCGCCCGCGCGGTCGAGTGGTCGATGACCCGTGGCGCCCGCTCGGGTCGCGTCGCCATCCAGTTCGTCCGCGCGCTGGCCGGCGAACAGGGCAAGGCGATCTAGAGCGAGTAGCGAGTGGCGAAAGGGGAGGCCGGCACCACACGGGCCGATGCCCCCGTTTCTCTGTTCGCTATTCGCTACCCCCTATTTCACTAAGCATCAATACGTACGTCACTAAGCGACTCCGCGGCACCCCACGCGCAGATGTTGCCAGTACGGTGTTTCCGCATTGCTCACAGGAATTCGACTTATCTCACCTATACTTAGATATATTTGATTAGTCTCATATTCTATCAGATCAGAGGGCAACTTCATGCATCTGACCTGACGGCCGAGCGTCCCACCCAGAATGGGTGGCGGCCATTTGTGGGGTAGACTTGCATGCGGGAGCACCGAGACCCTCCGTTGCGCGCCGTCGCGCCGGTTCATGGCCCGTGGCGCCGTCACAGTCGCCTCGCCCGTGATTCCCGTGGCACCTCGGCAGTGGAATTCGCGATCATCGCCCCGGTGTTCATCCTGATGCTGGTCGGGGTGCTTGCGTACGGGATCTATTTCGGCGCCGCCAACTCGGTGCAGCAGATCGCCGCCGACGCGGCGCGCACCTCGATCGCCGGCCTCAACGCGAGCGAGCGCAACACCCTGGTGACCGCTTTCATCCAGCGCAACGCCGGCGCCTATGTATTCATCGATCCCAAGCAGGTCGCCTTCCAGATCGGCGACGATGGCGCCGACCCCAACCAGTATCGGGTGACCGTCACCTACGACGCCTCAGGCCTGCCGATCTGGGCGCTGCCTGTGCCGATGCCAGGCAAGACCATCAGCTTCACCTCGACGATCCGGCTGGGTGGCTCATGACGCGGTTCACAGCTTTCGGACGCACCGAGCGCGGCAATGTCGCCGTGCTGTTCGCGCTGGTGCTGCCAGTGGTCTTGCTGGCGGGCGCCTTTGCCGTCGACGAGGGGTCGCTATACCTCGAACGACGCCAGGCGCAGGCGGTGGCCGACCTTGCCGCCATCGCCGCGGCAACCGATCCCAGCAAGGCACTCGATACCGCGTTCAGGACTTTCCAGGCGAATGGGCTGATCGGCGGTACGCTGAGCATCGACGATCCGTCGATCCAGGTGCGTTCGGGCCGTCCGGTGGAGGTAGTGACCGGCCGCTACAAGGCCGCGCCGGAACTGTCGGTGTCGGCCCGCTTCTCGCCCGGCGGCACGCCGCCCAATGCCGTGCAGGTGACCTATCGAAAGACCGGCACTCTGTTCCTCGCCCGTCCCTGGCAGACGGCACCCGAAATCTCCGTAGCGGCACTGGCCACGGCAACCCCGCAGGCCTCCTTCTCGGTCGGCTCGCGGCTCGCCTCGCTGAATGGCGGGGTGGCCAATGCGCTGCTCAAGAGCCTGCTCGGCACTTCAGCCACACTCGACGTGATGAGCTACAACGCCCTGCTCGACGCCAATGTCGACCTGCTCGACTTTCTCGAGGCGATGAACCAGAAGCTCAACCTCTCGGCAGTGACCTATGGCGACGTGCTGAAGGCCGCAGCGAGCCGCGGCGCCATCGCAGGGGCGCTGGCGACGCTGCTCAACGGCACGGCCAAGACTGCGGCTACGACGATCTCCACCACCATCGCCGACACCGGCACGATTCCGCTCAGCAAGCTGCTCGACCTGGGCCCGCTATCGAGCCTTAAGCTGGGCGCCGAGGCGGGCTATTCCGCCGGTGTCTCGGCGCTGGAACTGCTCAACGCCGCAGCGGTGATCGCCGGGAACGGCAAACAGATCGACCTCAATGTCGGCGTCAGCCTTCCCGGGCTCGCCAGCCTCAAACTGACCGTGGCGATCGGCGAGCCACCCCAGCATGCCTGGTACGCGGTCGGCGGCGCTGGCGCCGTGGCGCGGACCGCCCAGACCCGTCTGAAGCTTACGGCGAGCCTGTTGGGCGGACCTATCCTTCTGGGCGCCGGCGTCACCTTGCCCATTTACGTCGAGGCAGCCTATGCCGAGGCAAGGCTACGCTCGGTGACCTGCCCGGCGTTCGGCCAGCAGGCCGGCACCGCAGTGGTCGATGTGCTGCCTGGCGTGGCACGGGTAGCGATCGGCAATCTGTCGAGCAGCAGCTTCACCGATTTCAGCGCGTTCCCGGTGGTCGACAAGACCACGATCCTTAGCGTGCCGCTGCTGCTCAAGATCAAGGCCGGCGCATCGGTGGTGCTGGGCCAGACCTCGCCGATCCTGCTCAACTTCTCGAGCAGCAACATAAAGCAGGGCACGATCAAGACGGCGACCAACCACATGCTGGTGGGCAGCCTGTCGAAATCGCTGCTCGACGGGCTGGACATCGACGTCGACGTGCTCGGCATCGGCCTGTCGTCGAATGCGGTGATCGAGGCGGCGGTGCGCACCCTGGTGGCGCCGTTGGCGCCGGTGCTCGACAGCACGATCTTCGGCGTCCTGGAAGTGCTGGGGGTCGGCATCGGCGAAGCCGATGTGCGGGTCTATAGCGCCACCTGCAACCGACCGGTGCTGGTCGGCTGATCAGACCTATTTCCGTGTCTCGCCGGCTTGCGGCGCAGCCCCGTTTGCTGCGACGAATGCCGTCGCGTTTCTGCGACGAGGACCGAGGGAAATAATGAGCCTATCGCACAAGTTGAGATGGTCGCATGGCGAGGCGACCGTCCTGAGTACGGCTGCCATGCTGGCCGACGCCACGTTCCTGGTGGCGGACAGGCCGTTCAAGCCATTCGCGCGAGCGCCGTGGCTGGGCACCGTCGACGACCCCTCGATTGTCGGCCACCTGCGGGTGCTGGCGGGAGACTTCGTCGGCCTGCCCTTCGGCACCGGCGGGCGCCACGCCGGTCCCAACCTGCCCGAATGGGGCAGCCTGCTGACCCAGTCGGCCACCGGCACCATCCACGGCCCCACGGCGCACCGCGAGTGGACCATTGTCGGCGGCGACGAGCAGAGCGTCACCCTGTCGCTCGACTATGATCCCGACTCCGTGGTCCGCAAGGTCGAGCGCGTGATCACCGCGCGCACGGATGCGCCGGCCCTCGATTTCGTCATGCGCATCTTCGCGCGCCACAAGGCGCCGATCTCGGCCGGCCTCCATCCGAACTTCCGCCTGCCGGACAATCCGGGGCGGCTCGAACTCAAGCTCGACTTCGATTTCGGCCTCACCCATCCGGGCCAGACCGCCCAGGGCGATCCGCAGGAGTTCAAGAGCCTCAGCTCCGTGCCCAAGGACGGAGCCCGGGTGGACATGTCGCACATCCCGCTGTCGCCGCGCACGGACAAGAACGTGCAGCTCTGCGGTGTGCGCAGCCCGCTCACCGGCACGTATCTCGATGAAGACATGGGCTTTGAGCTCGATTGGGACCGGGAGCTGCTGCCGACGCTGATGATCTGGCACACCGACGGCGGGATCCAGGGCGAACCATGGAACGGCCAGTTCCGCGCCGTCGGCCTCGAGCCGCTGGCCTCTGCGTTCGATCTCCACACCGACGTGTCGACCGGCCCCAATCCGATCAACGCGCGTGGCATCAAGACGTGGGTCGATCTTGACCCGGCCAAGCCGCTGGAGATCCGGCATTCGATCCGGGCGTTTGCGGTCTGACATAGGGTCTCCCTCCCCCTTTGCGAGGAGGGACAGGGGTGGGGCAGCCCCGCACCGGCTTCACACCGGCATCTCAGTTTGCGTCTCCCTCCCCCTGCGGGGAGGGATCAAGGGTGGGGGTCAGCCCGCACCGGCTCATCAGTTGGCAAAGCAAAAAGGCCCCGGATCGCTCCGGGGCCTTTGTCAAATCGCGGTCTCGCCTCAGCTCGCCAGCAGCGGCAGCGGATCCACCGGCGTGGCGCCCTTGCGCAGTTCGAAGTGCAACTGGGGCTTGGAGACCGAGCCGGTCTTGCCGGCGGTGCCGATATTGTCGCCACGGTTCACCACGGTGCCCTTGGCGACGTTCATGTCCTTGAGGTGGGCGTAGGCCGACACATAGCCGTTCGGGTGGCGGATCAGGATCAGGTTACCGTAACCCTCGACGCCCGAGCCGGCATAGATCACCTGGCCGTTCTCGGCCGAGCGGACCGCCGCGCCTTCCGGCGCCTCGATATTGATGCCGGTGCCCTTGGAATTGGCGAAGTCGGTGATCACGCGGCCGGAGATCGGCCAGCGGAACTTGTCGGCGCCCGAGAGCACGGGCTCGGTCTTGGGCTGCTGCAGCGGCTTCGCCTCGGCGGCCGCAGCCGGAGCGGCGGCGGTCGGCGCCAGCGGCTTGACGGTCGCGGCCGGAATCTTGTTCTCGGGCTCGATCGAAGCAACAGCGACCGGCTTGGGCGCGGCGAGGTTCGCGGGCGGCGCGCCGAGCGTGGTTTCCGGCTTGGCGCCTCCCTTGGGGCCCAGCGCGGCCAGCGTCGAGGCCTTGCCAGGAATGACGATCTTCTGGCCGACATAGATCTTGTCGGGCGAGGAGAAGCCGTTGGCCTGGATGATCGCCTGCGCCGTGACGTTGTAGCGGCGAGCCACGGTGTAGAGGCTCTCCCCGCTCTCGATCACGTGCACATAGGCATCGGAGGGGACGGAGACGAGGGTGTTGGTAGCCGGAGCGGACGCCAGAGTGGGAGTGGCCGGAACCGGGCTCAGGGGCTGGGCAGCGGGCATCATCTGATTGCTTCCGTTGGCTGATGAGGTGAGCACAGGCAAGTCTTCGGTCGAAACTGAGCCAAGCGGCTGGCTGGGCATGGGCTGACTGCTGCCCATGCTGTTGGAGCCGACCAGCATGGGACCGGATCCACCGCCGATGTTTTCTGGAGGAACGAGCGTCTTGGGCATGGCCTGCGCGGTGGCCATGGGAGCACTGGCATTGACCGAACCGGTGGTCGTCCTGTCGAAGCCGAGGCCACCCAGCGAGCTACATCCCGAGAGCGCCGTGGCGCCTGCGAACAGGCCCACAATCGCGGCGGTTCTAAACGTCTTACCGGTCACGCGGTTACTCATCAGTCCACTCTACGCAGGTACTCAATGGACTGGAGATTAGGGCGTTAAGGTAAAGAGTGATTTAAATGCGAAGCAATTTGCTCAAAGCTTTGGATGGGGGATTCAGGAGTCGGTAGGGTTAAGGGGCGCGGGGGGCTGTTGTCGCTCCGCGTACCCCTCATCCGGCGCTACGCGCCACCTCCGGGCGAGGGCTAAGCCCTCGTCCCGCGACCTCAAGGGGAGAAGGCACAAACTGAGAATCCTCGGTTCCATCGCCTTCTCCCCCTGAGGGAGAAGGTGGCCGAAGGCCGGATGAGGGGGTATCGCAACCGCAGGTTGCGCGATCCGAGCGGAGCGAGGAGCGACGCCCCCTGCCCTACAGCCCCAACTGCCCGTCCAGCCCCGCGACCATCTCGTAGTGCGTATGCTGCAGCTTGAGCGGCGTCACCGTGATGGCGTTGCCGTGCATGGCGAGGCGGAAGTCGTGCTCGTCATCGAGCGGCCTGGGCGTCTCGGGGATGGCGATGAAGAACTTGCCGGCATTGTCGCTGGGGTAATACGCCATCGGCGAGCGGGCGAAACGCTGAAACGGCACCACGCGGATGCCGGTGACATCCTCGGGGGCGCAGAACGGGATGTTGACGTTGAAATAGGCTTCGCCGCGGCTCTGCACCTGAGCCAGCAACTGGCTCACCACCCGGGCCGCATAGGCACGTGAATTGGTCCAGTCGATATCGGCGCCGCGTTCGTAGTCGACGCCCTGGCTGATGCCGATGCCGAGCGCGCCGTGCAGCGCGCCCTCGCGTGCCCCGGCGACCGTGCCGGAGCAGTTGAGAATGTCGCCCAGATTCTGGCCGTTGTTGATGCCGGAGAGCACCAGGTCAGGTTTCAAATCCTTGCAGATATGGGTCATGCCGGCGACGACACAGTCGGCGGGCGAGCCGCCCACGATCGAGAACACCCGCTCTTCGCGCTGATCGACCCCGAGTTCACGCCCGAAGGTGAAGCGGTGCGCCGCGCCCGACTGGTTGCCGTCGGGCGCGACAACCCAAACATCGTCGCTGAGCGTCAGCGCGATCTCGCGCATCACCGCGATGCCCGGCGCGTCGACACCGTCATCGTTGGTGATGAGGATCCTCACGAGCGCGCACCGATCGAGGTGAGGCCCTTCATATAGGGCTGCAGCACGGTAGGGATGGCGATCGAACCGTCTTCCTGCTGGTAGTTTTCCATCACGGCGATCAACGCGCGGCCGACGGCGACGCCGGAACCGTTCAGCGTATGGACGTGGCGGATTCTGCCGTCCTTGCCCTTTACGCGCGCATCCATGCGGCGGGCCTGGAAATCCCCGCAGACCGAGACTGAAGAGATTTCGCGATAGGTGTCCTGCCCCGGCAACCAGGCCTCGATATCGTAGGTCTTCTGCGCCCCAAAGCCCATGTCGCCAGTCGACAGCAGCATCACCCGATAGTGGATGCCCAGTTGCTTCAGCACGTCCTCGGCGTCGGACAGCATCTTCTCGTGCTCGTCGCCCGAGGTCTCCGGCGTGGTAATCGCCACCATCTCGACCTTGTTGAACTGGTGCTGGCGCAGCATGCCGCGGGTGTCGCGCCCGGCCGACCCGGCTTCGGAACGGAAGCACGGCGTGAGCGCCGTCAAACGCAGCGGCAGCTCATCTTCACTGAGGATGCTCTCGCGCACGAAATTGGTGAGCGGCACTTCCGCCGTGGGGATCAGCGCCAGCCGGCCCTCCCCATGCGGGGTGAAGAACAGGTCGTCGGCGAATTTCGGCAACTGGTTGGTGCCGTAGAGCGCGTCGTCCTTCACCAGCAGCGGCGGCTGCACTTCGGTGTAGCCGTGCCGGTCGACATGCAGGTCGAGCATGAACTGCCCGATCGAGCGCTCGAGCCGGGCCAGATGGCTCTTCAGCACCACGAAACGCGCGCCGGACAGCTTGGCCGCGACCTCGAAATCCATTTCTCCCAGCGCCTCGCCGGTCTCGAAATGCTCCTTGGGCTTGTAGGCAAAGCTCGGCTTGGTCGGACGCGTCGCGGCTGCGGTGGCCGGCGAGCCGTTGCGGCCGAAATACTCGACGTTGTCGGCCTCGTCGGCGCCGCGCGGCACCTCGTCGAGCGGCAGGTTGGGGATCACCAGCAGCGCATTGCGCAGGCTCTCCTCCGCCTGCCGGCGGGCGGCCTCGCCGGCCTGGATCGCGTCCTTGAGCGAGGCGACCTCGGCCATCAGCTCGTTGGCTTTCGCCTCATCCTTGTTTGCCTTGGCCTGCCCGATCAGTTTCGACAGGGCGTTGCGTCGCGCCTGCGCATCCTCGACGGCAGCGATGGCGCTGCGGCGGGAGTCGTCCATGGCGATCAAATCGGAGGCCTTGAACGGCACGTTCTTGCGCTCCGAGAGCGCAGCATCGAACGCGGCGGGATTGGCTTTGATCCAGTTGATATCGAGCATGGAGAGACCTGCGGGGGAGAAGGGCTCTGCTTTACCGGATTGAGGGGTGAGCGCAAGTCCCTGAGGCGTTGCGCTCGCCGATAGCACCTACTCCGCCTTTTCGACGTCCGCGGCTTGGGCGCCCTCGGCCGCAAGTGCCTTGGCGCGGCGCCGCTCGATCATCATCACTGACCAGATGGAAACTTCGTACAGCAGGTAAAGTGGCAAAGACAAACCGAGCTGCGAGATCGGGTCGGGTGGCGTGATGAACGCCGCAAACACCAGAATGGCGACAATAGCGTACTTTCGCCCCCCTTTAGCGTCTTTGACGAGATAAGGTCGATCTGCGCAAGAAGTGTAAGGATCACCGGCAGTTGGAAGCAAATTCCGAACGCCAGGATCAGCGTCATGGCGAAGCCAAGGTATTCGCTGGCCTTCATCAGCAGCCGGATTTCCTCGGTCTGCGTGCTGAGAAAGAAGTGCAGCGCCATGGGCAGCACCGCAAAATACACCAGTGCGGTACCGAGCACGAACAGCACCGGCGTAGCGATGAGATAGGGAACGAAGGCACCACGCTCCTTCTTGTAGAGGCCAGGTGCGACGAAGCCGTAAATTTCCGTGGCGAGGTACGGAAAGCCGAGCAAGAGTGCCGCGAAGAACGCCACGTTCAACTGGGTAAAGAACCACTCTGGCGGCGAAGTGAAGATCACTTCCACGGGCTGCGGAAAGACCGCAGCGCGATAGGGTTCAAGCAGCGCCTCGTAGATCGGCTTGGCAAAGAAGAACATAACGATCAACAGCCCGAAGATCACCACCAGCGAGCGGATCAGGCGCTTGCGCAGTTCGATCAGGTGGTCGAGCAGCGGCGCTTCGCTCCCGGCGAGCTCATCCTCTTCGACCTTAGGGGCATCTTTGGGCGCTTCGAGCTTGGTCTGTTCGGCCATGGTCACGGCTTCTTGGCGGCAGCGGCCGGTTTCTTGGCGGCGGCCGGCCTTTTGGCGGCGGGCTTGGCCGCCTTAGTCGACTTCGGTGCCGCGGCTTTCGAAGCCGGCTTGGCGGCCGCGGTCTCGACCTTGGCGGGGGACCTGGCAGCCTTGCGAGCGACAGGAGCAGCAGGCGCCGCCTTGGCGGGAGCGATGGCCTCGACCGGGGCGGGCGAATCGATCGGCTTTTTTGCCTTGGCAGCGGCCTTCCTCGCCGGCGCGATATCGGCGGTGGCGACCTTGCTCTCGGTCGGCGCCTTGATCTTTGTCGGGCGGGCGGCTTTCACCGGCGTCTTGGGAGCCTCAGCGGGCTGCGCAATCGGGGTCATTACGGGCGCCGCCACAGCGGGCGTCGCGATACCGGCCGCCGCTTTGATCTCGTCGACGACACTCTCGACTTTGGGGTCTGCCGGCTTGATGGCGCCTGAGGGCTTTACCTCGCCGGAGGCAGTCGTGGTGTTGAATTCCTTGCGGATCGCGTCGGCCGTCGCCTTCAGCGGCTGGGTCACCGACTGGCGCAGGTTGGTGATCTCGTTGAGGCCGGTGGTCTTGTTCAGCTCACGCTGAAAGTCCGCGCCCATGCGGCGAATGGTGCCGGCGAACTGGCCGACACGCCGCATCAGGGCCGGCAGCTCCTTGGGGCCAATGACGATCAGCGCCACGACCCCGATCACCAGCATTTCGGTCCAGCCGACGCCGAGCATAGTTTTGGCTCCTGGGAGCGGCCGTCAGACGATCAGGCGTCCTTGGCCTTTTCGGTCTCGCGGGCCGGCTCGACCGTGGTCGAAGCGTCGATCTGCGCTGCAGGCTTCTGCTCTTCGTCGCGCATGCCCTTCTGGAAGGACTTGATGCCGGAGGCAACTTCGCCCATCAGCCCGGCAATCTTGCCGCGTCCAAACAGCAGGATCACGACGATCGCTACGACGATGATGCCCCAAATCCCTGGCGCGTGCATGGATGGTCTCCGAAAGAATGCTCTAGCCTTACACTAGCGCAGAGAAATAGGTTCAATCCTTGGCGAACACAAGGACGTGTTCCGGGTTCAGCGTAAGGAATACGTCCGATCCGACAACAAGGTTACGATCGGCGCGACGCCGGATCTGGATCGGACGGTCGAGGCCGGCGACGCTGACCTCGCATAGATCGATACCGATGGCGTCGCGCTTGGCCAGCACGCGGCCAGGAATTCCGGGGCCCTCGGTCGCTACATCCAGCGAGCCGATCGGCCGGATCGCCACCGTCACGGCGGTGCCGTCGGGATGACTGGGAGCCGGAACCGGCCCCAGCGGCGTCTCCACCCTGCCCGACCGGACCCGCGCCTCGATCTCGCTCAGCGGCGAAAAGAAGCGGGCGGCATTGAGGTCGATGGGTCGATTGTAGATTTCCGAGGCGCTGTCGATCTGCGCCAGCCGGCCGTGCCGCAGCAGCGCGATGCGATCGCCGAGCAGCATCGCCTCCTCGGGATCGTGGGTGACGATGATGGTGGTTGCGTGCGTCTCGCGCAGCACGGCGAGCGTTTCGTTGCGAACGGTCTCGCGCAGCCTCGCATCGAGGCTCGAGAACGGTTCGTCCAGCATCAGGATGCCCGGGCGGGGCGCGATGGAGCGCGCCAGCGCCAGCCGCTGCTGCTGTCCACCGGAAAGCCGGTGCGGATAATCGGCCTCGCGGTCGTCGAGACCAACGCGCTTCAGCGCCTGCCGTGCCTGGTTGAGGGCGGCGGCACGGCCGAGCTTGCGCAGCCCGAAGGTCACGTTCTCGAGCAGCGTCAGGTGTGGAAACAGCGCGAAGTCCTGGAACATCAACCCGATGCCGCGCCGGTCGGGCTTCAAGTGGATGCCGGGGCCGGAGACCACCTGGTCGTTGATCTTTACCGTACCGCTATCGATGCGCTGAATGCCGGCGGCGACGCGCAGAATGGTGGATTTGCCCGAACCGCTCTCCCCCAGGAGGCAAACGATCTCGCCCGGCACCAGCGCCAGCGAGAAGTTCCTGAGCACCGGCCGCCCGCCGAGCGTCACGTCGACAGCGTCGAACCGCAGCGCCGCGGCGAACGATACGCCGGCGGTGCCGCGCGGCCCCCAATCCCTGAATTCTTCGCTGTCGGTCATTGGATCGGATCGCTCTCGCCCTGGTCGTCCGGCTCCAGCGGATCTTCGTCGTCGCGCAACGGACCATCGAACGGCAGCGGCACCTGGAAGGCCGGCGGCAACCGGCTCGACAACAACCCCGAGCCCTTCAGCTCTTCGAGGCCCGGCAGGTCGGCCAAGCTTTCGAGCCCGAAATGGTCGAGAAAGGCTTCGGTGGTGCCATAGGTCACCGGCCGGCCCGGGGTGCGTCGACGGCCACGCATGCGCACCCAACCGGTCTGCATCAGCACGTCGAACGTGCCACCGCCGCTGCCGACGCCGCGGACCTCCTCCACCTCGGCGCGGGTGGCAGGCTGGTGATAAGCGATGATGGCGAGGGTCTCGAGCGCGGCGCGGGAGAGCTGGCGGCTCTCGGTCTCCTCGCGGCGCAGCAGGAACGACAGGTCCTCCGCCGTGCGGAACGCCCATTTGTCACCGCGACGCACCAGTTCGACACCGTGCCCGACAAAGCGCTGCGCCAGTTGCTCGAGCAGCATCAGCACATCGGCGCCCTCGCCGAGATAGGGAGCAATGTCGGCCGGCGACAGCGGCTCGGCCGAGGCGAACAGAATCGCTTCGAGCACCCGGAGGTTCCGCTCGGCGATCTCGCCATGCTCGTCGAACTCGTCGTCGGGCGCTACGTCGGTCATTCGGCCTTCTTCTCGTCGGCAGGCGGTTTGCGGTCCTGGCGCCGGCGCATGAACAGCGGTCCGAAGGTCAGGGTCTGGCGCAGTTCTATTTGGCCCTGCCGGGCCAGTTCAAGGCTCGAGGCGAAACTCGAGGCAGTGGCGGTCTTGCGCTGCTCGGGATTGCTGAGATAGCGGTCCAGATAGGCATCGAGCGGCACCCAGTCCATGCTTTCGCCGATCAGCCGCGTCAATATCTCGCGTGCCTCCTGCAGCGACCAGACGTTGCGCTCGAACAGGTGGTAGTCTCGCGGCACCGTGCGCTCGCGGCCGGTCGCGTAGGCCTTGAGCAGATCGTAGAGCGAGGCCTCCCAGAGGTTGCGCCGTTCCACCACCACCGGTTCGGGCTGGCCGCGCGCATGCACCTGGCGGCCAAGGCGCGGGCGATTGATGAGCTGCATCGCCGCCTTGCGCATGGCTTCGAGCCGCTTCAGGCGGAACTGCAGCAGCGCGGCCATCATCTCGCCGGAGGGCTCGTCGTCGCTTGGTGCCTGCGGCACCATCAGGCGGCTCTTGAGGTAGGCGAGCCAGGCGGCCATCACCAGGTAGTCGGCGGCGATCTCGATGCGCTTCTCCCGCACCGTTTCGATGAAGCCCAGATACTGTTCGGCGAGCGCGAGGATCGAGATGTTGGCGAGATCGACCTTCTGCCGGCGCGCCAGGTCGAGCAACAGGTCGAGCGGCCCCTCGTAGCCGGCGACGTCGACATACATCACTTCGTCGTCACGCGGCGCATCGGGCGCCGCGAACCAGTCGGTGGGAGTGTCACTCATATGGTCGCCTGCCCGCTCAGCTCGCGCGAGCTTGGTCCCTAACCGAGACTGCGGTCAAGGAACAGAGGGGGCGGATCAACCGCCGATCGGCACGCAGTCGACGCCGTTGGCCTTGAGGCTCGCACAGGTCTGCGTCGCTTCCTGGAAGGAATCGACCGGCAGCACGACGCGATACCAGGTGCCCTTGGCGCCCAGATTGACCTGCCGCACCGCAAGGCTGCGGCCCGCCAGCAACCCGGAGAGCCGGTTCTGGGTACTGCGCAGCGAGGCTGCCGCATCGCCTTCGGTCGGCTGCGAACTCAGCTGTACGTAGGGCCCGGTGCTGCTGGTTGCTGCCGGAGCCTGCGCTGCCGGAGCCGGCTCGACGGGCTGCGTTGCGGCAACCCGCTGGTTCGAGCCGCCGCCCAGGGTGGAGCGATCGGCCGGCCGCGCCACCGGGATGGGTGCAACGATGCTGGGATCGATAGTGGGCGCCGGGCCCGTGGGGGCCAGTGCCGAGAGCTGAGTATTGTCGGTGGTCGCGGCGCCATCGGTGCCGACCGCCGCGGCGGCCGTATCAGCCGAACCGCTCGGCACTGCCGCCAGCAGTTCGGAAGGCTGAACATCGGCGCCCGGCAGGTCCGGCACGGCCGGACGATCGACCGGCAATTCCTCGTTGCCCGCTACGGCCTCATCGCCTGACACGATCGTGCCATCGGGCCGAACGGTGACGGTGCGGACCTTGCGGTTGGCAAGCTCGCTCTCGCTGGCCGCGTCGTCGCCCTCGCCTACCGTGCGCGCCACATCGGCGACACTGGTTTCGGCGGTATCGTCGCGCGACACCAGTTGCTCGTCGGCTGCTGCGGCGGCGGACTTGCCGTCGAGTTCGTTGAACACCACCGAACCCTGCTGGTTGGCGGTATTGGTGGTGGGCGGCGGCGTCTGCTTGACCGGGGTCGCGTCGGCCTGCAGCACCGGCGCTTCGGCGTCATTGCCGCGGCCCATGCCGAGCACCCAGTAGAGGCCGAAACCGGCGGCGAGCAGCAGGGTACCCGCAACCGCCATGCCGATATACTGACGCATTCCGCCGGAGCGGCGCTCGGGCTTGGCCTTGGGGCGCTTATAGGGACTGCGCTCGGCCGCCACGCCGCCATCCATCCGTCCGACTTCGGCGCCACCGGCAGCGGCTGCCGCGAGGATGGCGGCCTCGGCCGACGGCACCTGCGGTTCGGTATCCTTCAGCGTCGCGCGGCGCGGCGCAAAGCCGGTGTTCAGCGGTGGCACGATCGGCGCCTGCTGAGACTGCGGCGGCGGCTGAGTCTGCGACGGCACCGCGGGAGCCGGCGCGACAGGCTTCTCGCTGGTCAATTCGACCCGCACGGCCTCGCCGATCAGGCTCTCGATCTCGTCCATCGGGTCGCGCTCGGCCTGCGGCTGCGGCTGGGGCCGCGGCGCCTGCACCTTGCTGGTGGGACCGAACACCGGAGCAACACCGAAACGATCTTCCGGGCGGGAGGCCGGCGGGGCGGTCGGCGTCGAGGTCTGTGGACGGAACTGCGACGGGCCGGAGGCCGGCCGCGGCGCCGGCATGCTGGCGGGCAGCGGGAAGCTGCGGGGAGCCGGCTGAGCCGGTGCGGGGCGCTGCTCGGCCTTTGCCGCTTCGGCGGTCTCGGCCTCCGCGGAATCGAGCTCCATGGCGATCAGGTCGGCGATCGGATCATCGGATGCCGACGCGGGCGCTGGGGCCGGAGCAGGTGCCGGGCTCGGCGTGGCGACAACCGCCCTGCCCGGTGGCCGCGTATCGGCCGTCGGGATCGGGGCGGGCGGCTCGGAGGCGAAACCGAAGTCGAAATCGAAGCTGTCGTCAGTCGGAGCCGCCTTGGCGGCCGCGACCATGGGCGAAGCGCCGGCCTGGACAGCCGGAGCCGACGTTGCCGGACGCGGCGCCGAAAAGCTCGGCTCGACGCGCGGCGCCGGGGCCTTCAGCTCAGGCTCGGCACGGGGTTCACTCTCGACCGGCTGCGTGTCGACGACCGGTTCGAACTCGGCCTCGAGTTCCGCCATCGGGTCGGCGTGCACGGCCGGCGCGGCAATCCTCGGTTCCACCGCCGCCGGGCGCACCGGGCTCGGGGCCGGCATCGGAGCGATAACCGGACGCGCGACAGGTGCGGCGACCTCCGGTGCAGCAGGACGCGACGGCACCGGGCGCGGTATTTCTCGATCCTGCCAATTGGACATAGGCTCGGGCTTGAAACTGGTCGCAGCAGGCGGCAGCGTGCCGAAATCGAACGAGGCGCCCGGCCGGCTTTCGGTGGGCGCAGCTGCCGGAGACGGCGAGGCGACTGCCGGAGCCGGCGAGGGCGCGGCGGGCGTGGGAGCGATCAGCGGACGCGCGGGTGCGGCGGCCACCGGTTGATCCATGCCCGGAATGCGAAGGACGCCAGGCGAAATCGGGGCCGGCCGATCGGATGGTGAAGGCGCCACCACCGGACTGACCGCCGGCGTCGAGGCGACCGGGGCGTCCATGCCGGGAATCCGAACCATGGCGGGGCGCGGGGCTTCCGGCGCAGGCTCGTCCGAAAGTGTCACCAGCTTGGGCGCCGGGTTGGCCTCGGGCTCGGCGCCCTGGGCGTTACTGGCCATCAGTTTGGCAAGCTCGGCGATCAGGTCGTCGGATTTATCCTGGCCATCAGGCATCTGCTGCGGTCTCGCTGTCATTGAAAGCAGCGCCCCTAAACTCGTGGACCCGGTGCCCGGCTAAGACCCCCCGCCGAGCAAGCCGGCCACTCTACCAACCAATGCGCCCGAATTATGAAAGCTCCTCGGGGCAGAGACGCCTAGCAGAGTCAGACCGTTGACGAGCACCTGACGCACGGCGCCGACAAGGGCGAGTCGGGCCGTAGTCAGCTTTGAATCATCGGCGTTAACAAAGCGTAAGGCAACGTCCTGATTGCCCTTGGCCCAGAAGCCGTGGAATGCCGCTGCCAGTTCATAGAGGTAAAACGCCACCCGGTGCGGTTCATGCGCACTTGCCGCCGAAGCAACGATACGCGGCCACTGCGCCAGAGCCCTGATCAACTCCAGATCAGCGTCCGAAGAGAGCAGCGATGTATCTGCCGTGGCGAGCGCCTCGGCCGACACATCGAGCGCGGGCATTTCCTCGGCAACCTTTCGGAACACCGAGTAGGTGCGGGCGTGCGCGTATTGCACGTAGAATACCGGGTTGTCGCGGGTCTGCTCCTTGACCACGGCGAAGTCGAAATCCATCGCCGCATCGTTCCGCCGATAGAGCAGCATGAAGCGGGTGGCGTCCGAACCCACCTCGTCGACCACGTCCGACAGCAAAACCAGGTCGCCGGAGCGCTTCGACATCTTGAACGGCTCGCCGTTCTTCATCAGTCGCACCAGCTGGCAGATCCGCACGTCGATATCGGCCTCGCCATGCGAGACAGCCTTCACCGCCGCCTTGAGCCGGGAAACATAGCCCGAGTGGTCGGCGCCCAGCACGTTGACCATGTGCTTGAAGCCGCGCAGGTACTTGTTCCGGTGATAGGCGATATCGGCGGCGAAATAGGTATAGGCGCCGCTGGATTTGACCAGCGGTCGATCGACGTCGTCACCATAGTTGGTGGCCCGGAACAGGGTCTGTTCGCGATCCTCCCAGTCCTCCGGGGTCTTGCCCTTGGGGGGCTCCAGCCGGCCCTGGTAGATCATGTCTTCGGAGCGCAACCAGTCGAGCGTGGTGTCGATGTCGCCCCCCTGCCCGTGCAGCTGGCGCTCGGAGAAGAACACGTCGTGATGGATGTTGAGCTGGGCGAGGTCGGCCCGGATCAGATCCATCATCGCCGCCAGCACCCGATCCCTGACGATCGCCAGCGCCTCGGGCTCGGACTTCTGCAAGAGCGTATCGCCGAACTCGGCTTTCAGCGCCTCGCCGACCGGGATCAGGTAATCGCCGGGATAGAAGCCCGAAGGGATCTCGATGGTCTCGCCCAGCGCCTCGCGGTAGCGCAGCATGGTCGACCTGGCGAGCGTATCGATCTGGCTGCCGGCGTCGTTGATGTAGTACTCGCGCGTCACATCATAGCCGACATAGGCCATGAGCGAGGCCAAGGCATCGCCGAACACGGCGCCGCGGGTATGGCCGACATGCATCGGGCCGGTGGGGTTGGCCGAGACGTATTCGATGTTCACCCGCTCGCCGCCGCCGACATTCGACTTGCCGAAATCGGCGCCTTGCGCCGCAATCGACTTCAGCACCGCGTGCCATACCGGCGTGGCGAGGCGGAAGTTGATGAAGCCCGGCCCCGCCACCTCGACCGAGGTTATGTCCTGGTCCGCCTTGAAATGCTCGGCAAGCGCCGTAGCCACTTCGCGCGGGTTCTTGCCCAGAGGCTTGGCCACCACCATGGCGGCGTTGGTGGAGAGATCTCCATGCGCGGCATCTCGTGGCGGCTCCACCACGATGCGCGACAGGGCTTCCTCGGTGATCGAGGGATAGAGCCCCGTTAGGGCGTCGGCGACACGGGTGGCAAGCAACGCGAAGACGTTCATGTTGATCTCATAGGTGCCATGATTGGCTGGGGGTCGGCTTACCCACCAGATCGTCCCACCAAGGCAGGACAGTCTGATTGCGGTGGCTCGGCAACATCCGAAACGGAGGTTCCCGCTTGCGCGGGAATGACCCGGGTCACGCGGCGGGTTGAGTGCCCCTACCGCAACTGGCCCGCACCGTCAAACAGGCGGGCATGCTGCTCGAGCGCATAGGGATCGGTCATACCGGCGATGAAGTCGGCGACGAGCCGAGCGCACGCGGTGCGGTCGGGGGCGTGGCGCGCCGCCTCGCCCCAGCGACCGGGCATGGCACCAGTGACGAGATAGTGGTCGAACAGCATGCCGACGATGGTCTGGCTGCGACGCACCGGCTCCATCACCTCCTCGCTGCGATAGACCCGCTCGAACAGGAAGCGCTTCAGCCCCTGCTCGGCCGCCGCAACCGGCGGCGAGAAGCGGATCAGGGTGCGGCCGGCATGGCGTACCTCGTCGGCCGATGTCGGCGCCACTTCGGCAATGGCGCGCAAACTCTCAGCGATGACGTCCTCGATCTGCGCGGTGATCAGGCGGCGCTGCACCTCATGCGCCTGGCGGCTGCGGTCGATGTCGGGCCAGCGTTCCAGCACCTCGCGCACCAGTGGCCCGACCAACGGTACGTCCTCCAATTCGGGCAGCCGGATCAGCCCGGCTCGCAGTGCATCGTCGATATCGTGGGAGTTGTAGGCGATGTCGTCGGCGATGGCGGCAGCCTGGGCTTCCAGGCTGGCATGGCTCCAGCCCATCAGGTCGGCGCTGGCGGGGATATCGTCGAGCCCCGGCGGCAGCGGCTTGTCCGGGCGCAGCGGCCGGCCCTGCCGGTCGGCCAGCGGACCGTTGTGCTTCAGGATGCCCTCGAGCGCTTCCCAACTGAGGTTCAGGCCATCATGCTCGGCGTAGCGGTTCTCGAGCCGGGTCACCACGCGGATCGCCTGCATGTTGTGATCGAATCCACCCCACTCGGCCATCTTGTCGTGCAGCACCCGCTCGCCGGCATGACCAAACGGCGTGTGGCCGAGATCGTGCGCCAGCGCTACCGCCTCGGCCAGGTCTTCGTCCAATGCCAGCGCCCGGGCGATCGAGCGGGCCATCTGGCTGACTTCCAGCGTATGGGTGAGCCGGGTGCGATAGTGCTGGCCTTCGTGGTGCAGGAACACCTGCGTCTTGTGCTGCAGCCGCCGGAACGCAGCCGAGTGCACGATACGGTCCCGATCCCGCTGGAATTCCGAGCGCGTGGGGCTGGCGCCAGGCGCAAACAGGCGGCCACGACTCAGCGACGGATCGGAAGCATAGGCGGCGCGTTCACCCATTATGCGGCCAAGACCCTTTTCATCGTCGCCTGACGATATTAGATTTAGTTTCCAGCGCTGCCCGGCATGCGGGCGGCCGAAAGGTACGTGATGACTGAAGCTGCTCTAGCACCGAACAATGTCATTTTGACAGACCGCGCCGCGAGGAAGATCGGCCGCATCCTCGCCAAACAGGGCGAAGGTACGGTGCTGCGCATCGTGGTGGCGGGGGGCGGCTGCTCGGGTTTTCAGTACGAGTACAAGCTGGTCAAGGAAACCCCTGCCAACGACGACCTGGTACTGGCTAAGGACAATGCCACGGTGCTGATCGATTCCCTCAGCCTCGAGTTCATGGGCGGCGCCGAAATCGACTACGTCGATGACCTGATCGGCCAGAGCTTCCAGATCAAGAACCCGAACGCAGTAGCCGGTTGCGGCTGCGGCACCAGCTTCGCGGTGGCCTGAGCCTGTCGTTCGCGCCGCTGCCCCGTCTTGCCTCGCCAGGATCGCAGCGCTAGCGTCCGGCCCCCAATTGGAAGGCCGAGCATGACCTTGTCCGAACGGCTCGATACGGCTGCGATACGTGCGATCGATGAAGGCCGTATCGCCGGCTCGGTCGTCATCGTCTGCCGGCACGGTGAACTCGTCCACCAAGCCGCGCACGGCCTTGCTGACCGCGAAAGCCGGCGTCCGATGAGCGTCGACGCGATCTTTCGTCTTTCGTCCCTCACCAAGCCGATCGTCGCCGCAACCATCCTTGCATTGATCGAGGACGGAAAGCTCGGTCTCGACGCGGCGGTCACCGACTACCTGCCGGACTTTCGTCCGCGCCTCGCCGACGGCACCCAGCCAACCATCACCATCCGGCAACTGTTGACGCACACCTCCGGCCTCTCCAACGCGTCGATACTTACCCCGGACGAAGAGGCCGCGGGCGCAAATCGCTGGCGACTTGGCGACGACGTCATCATCGCCCGCCTCGGCGCGCTGCCCCTGCTGTTTGCTCCCGGTGCCAACTGGACATACGGGCCGTCCATCGACGTGCTCGGATATATCGCCGCGCGGTTGGTGGAAGGACGGCTGGATGACGCGATCCGGCAATATGTGACCGGCCCACTGGGCATGGCCGACACCGGCTTCACCGTCTACGACCCGTCGCGGCTGGCCACTCCCTACGCCGACGGTGCCAATGGCCCGGAGCGCATGGGACCGGCGCACACCATTCCGAACCCCTGGGGCACGACCACAACCTACGATCCCGATCGCATCTTCGATGCCGCGGCGTTTCAATCGGGCGGCCGCGGGGCGGCCGGCAGCGGCCCCGACTTCATGCAACTGCTGGAGGCGCTGCGGACCGGTGGATCGATCCTCTCCCCCCAAACGGCGAGACTGGCTCTCGCCAACCAGACGCCTCAGTTGGCTCAGGCCGTCTCGCCCGGCTGGAAATTCTGCCTGTTCGGCGCCTGGCTCGATGATCCCGCAGCCGCCGGCGTGCCGGCACCGCGCGCTATGGTGCGCTGGGGCGGAATTTACGGGCACAACTGGTTTATCGATCCCGCCGCAGGCCTCAGCGTCGTTTCCATGAGCAATACCGGGCTCGAGGGATCGGACGGACGGTTCCGGGACGACATTCTGCATGCCGTCTACCGCGACGCGTCTGATCCACTGGTCGGTTAAGCCTTTCGGCGGCTTGCACATCTCCCGGCCGAACCGTTAGCGTCCTTCCTAATCTCGGGGAGGATCCATGAGCTTGCAGTCTAAAGTCGACGCGGCGATCGATGCTGCGCTGGTGAACCGCATCGTCGGTTGCGTCGTCCTGGTCAACCAGGCCGGCAAGGAAGTCTACGCTCGAACGGCCGGGCTGGCCGATCGCGAAGCCAACCGCAAGCTTGAGCGCAATGCCATCTGGCGGCTGGCCTCGGTGACCAAGCCGATCGTCGCCACCGCGGCGCTGAAGATGATGGAAGCGGGCCTGCTGGAGCTCGACGATCCGGTCAGCAAGTATCTGCCCTATTTCACGCCGGCGAGCCCGGATGGTGTGTTGCGGCCGATCACGCTGCGGCAGCTGTTTGCCCATACGTCCGGACTCACCTACGAGACGACCCCCGACGATGTCGCGCCGGGCATGTCCGGGCCCTACATTTCGCTCGAGGAAAACCTGCGCCGGCTGGCCAGGGCGCCGCTGGCCTTCGCGCCGGGCACCGCCTGGGGCTATGGCACAAGCATCGATGTGCTGGGCGGGGTCATCGCGACCATCAACGGTTCGACGCTCGAAGCCGCGGTGGTCAAGTATGCCGCCGGCCCGCTGGGCATGGTCGATTGGCGCTTCACCCCGACCGATGCCACCCGCGTCACCGCCAACTACGCCAACGGCAATCCGCCGGAAGCGCCCGTCGTCCCGCCGGTCCGCATCACCGAGGACAACTCGCAAGGCACCGGCTGGCAGGTCGACCGCATCTTCCGGGCCGATGCCCCGCAGTCGGGTGGCGGCGGCTCGTGCGGCACGGCAGACGACGTCATGAAGATGCTCGAAGTCTACAATGGCGGCACGCACCTCAAGCCCGCAACTGTCGACGAGGCTTTCCGCAACCAGATCGGCGCGCTGCCGCGCCGCGACACCGATGCCGGCAAGCGCTTCACTCTGCTCGGCGCCGTCATCGACGATCCCAAGGCGGCGCGGAGCCCCTGCCCGGTCGGCACGCTCGATTGGGGCGGCGCCTGGGGCCACAACTGGATCATCGATCGCAGCAACAAGCTGACGATCCTGGTCTGCACCAACGTCGCGCCGGAGGGCTGCAACGGCCCGTTCCGTGAAGACATCCGCGACGCGGTTTACGCTGGGCTTGCCAACCAGTAGGTTTGCTCGCACCAAAGGAGTCCCCGCATGCGCATCGCCACCTGGAATATCAACGGTGTCAAAGCTCGGCAGGGACTTCTTCTCAAATGGCTTGAAGACGTGTCGCCCGACATTGTCTGCTTGCAGGAAATCAAATCGGTCGACGAAGCCTTCCCGCGCCTGGAGATCGAGGCGCTCGGCTACAATGTCGAGACGCACGGCCAGAAAAGCTGGAACGGCGTCGCGATCCTGTCGAAGCACCGCTTCGACGAGGTGACGCGGGGACTGCCTGGCGACGACGCCGACGAACAGTCGCGGCTGATCGAAGGCGTGTTCTCGGTCGAAGGCGGAGTCGTCAGGGTCTGCTGCATCTACCTGCCCAACGGCAATCCGGTCGGCACCGACAAGTTCACCTACAAGCTGAGCTGGATGGACCGGCTGCACAGCTTCGTCGAAGGGCGGCTGGCGCTGGAAGAGCCGTTCATCCTGCTGGGCGACTACAACATCATTCCGGCGGCCATCGATGCCAAGAACCCCAAGCAGTGGGTGGGCGATGCGCTGTTCCGTCCGGAGAGTGCCGAGAAGTGGCGCGCGCTGGTCAACCTGGGACTGACGGACGCGATCCGAGCGGTGACCGACGAGCCATCCTACACGTTCTGGGACTTCAAGACGTTCGGCTGGGATCGCGATGACGGCATCCGTATCGATCACCTGCTGCTGTCGCCGCAGGCGGCGGACCGGCTCAACGACGTGATCGTGCACCGCGAAGTGCGGGGCATGGACAAGCCCAGCGATCACGTTCCGGTCGAAGGCGACTTCGCCTTCTGACGATCGAAAGCGTCATGCCCTCCCCCATGGGAGGCACCGGGCCCGCAGCTTAGGGGTTCGCGGAACTACCGCAAGTTGCCCACCGAGTTCTTGGCGGTGTCGTGCTTGGTCTTGAGCACATTGGTGACGCTGGCCTGCGCGACCTTGACCGTGCCGTCATCCTTGTTGCGATCGAGCAACTGGCTGATCGATGCCGTGGCGACGCGGGCCTGAGCGGACAGGTCATCGACGAACCCGCGCACATCCTTGGGCAGCGTGATGACGACGATAAGGGCAAGAATGATCGGCAAACGCATGATGGCACACCAACGAGCTAACTGCCCGATGGTTGCCACGCGGCGGCTGAACTGCGGCTGAACGGAGGCGTCAGTTTGGGGCGGGTCAGAGCCCGCCGAACCGGGTGCCGAGCGAGTCGGCCAGCTCGACTGCCTTCTTGCGCTGGTCCGGCGTGGCGATCGACATGGCGTTGGTGAGCAGGTCGTGGATCCAGCCGTCATCGGCGGTGCCGGCCGCCCGGCGCGACGCCACGGTGAGCCACATCAGGCCTTCGATCGGATCGGCCTCGATGCCCTCGCCGTTGAACAGCATGCTGCCGAGCTTGGCCTGCGCGCCGGCATGGCCCTTGCGCGCCGCCAGATTGAGCCAGCGGGCGCTCTGCAGCGGATTGTCGCCGAGTTCGGCGTCGTCGAGATAGAGTTCGCCGACCTTGTACTGCGCGTCGGCGTCGCCGAAATAGGACGCCGCGTGCATGATCAGCTTGTTGGAATAGGCTTCGTTCTTGGGAATACCGGCTTCGGGCAGGCCCTGCCGGTAATACTCACCAACCTTGAGGAAGGATTGGGCGACGATATCGGCCTCCACTCCCTTGGGAGCCGCATCGGCATGTTCGTCGGCAATCTGGCTAAAATAGCCGAAAGCCTTGACCGGATCCTTGTCGACGCCCTCGCCGCTTTCATACATCAGGCCGAGCTGAAACAGAGCCATCGGCTGGCCGGCCAACGCCGCATCCTCGAGCGCAGCGACGAGGTCGGCGTTCGAGATGCCGCCGCCGGCGCCGTCGAGCTGATTGGCCATGGCGAGCGCGGCATCGGCCGCCGTCTCCGGCGCAGCCGGCATCGAGGGCAGCACGCCGCTCACCTGAGCGGCGGCCGGGGTGGCCACGCCCGCAATCGCGAGCGCAGCCCAAAACACAACGGAAACAAGGGCTCCTGCCCTAAATGTCCGCATACTGCTCCTTCTCGCCCTTGGCGCCGGGGTTGGTCAGCGCGCCGTAACGCGCCGGCCCCACCAGCTGGGCATACTTCCAGATCGCGCCCGAGCCATACTCGGTCTCACGCGGGGCCCAGCTCGTCTTGCGCCGGGCAAACTCTTCCTCCGACACGTTGACCGAGATTTCGCCGGTCGTGGCGTCGAGGGTGATGATGTCACCGTCCTGAATGTGGGCGATGGGTCCGCCTACCGCCGCTTCCGGGCCGACATGGCCGATGCAGAAGCCGCGCGTGGCGCCGGAGAAGCGGCCGTCGGTGATGAGCGCAACCTTGTCGCCCATGCCCTGGCCGTAGAGCGCCGCCGTCGTCGACAGCATTTCGCGCATGCCCGGGCCGCCCTTGGGGCCTTCGTAGCGGATGACGAGCACATCGCCTTCCTTGTACTCGCGCTTCTCGACGCACTCGAAGCACTTCTCTTCGGTGTCGAACACGCGGGCCGGACCGACGAAACGCAGGTTCTTCAAACCCGCCACCTTCACGATGGCGCCGTCGGGCGCGAGGTTGCCGCGCAGCGACACCACGCCACCGGTAGGCGAGATCGGGTTGGAGGTGGTGCGGATCACGTCCTGCTGGTCGTTCCACTTCACCTTGGCGAGGTTCTCGGCGACGGTCTTGCCGGTGACGGTCATGCAGTCGCCGTGCAGGTACCCACCCTCGAGCAGCGCCTTCATCACCAGCGGGATGCCGCCGGCCTCGAACAGGTCCTTGGCGACGTATTTGCCGCCCGGCTTGAGGTCGCCGATATAGGGCGTCTTCTTGAAGATCTCGCCGACGTCGAACAGGTCGAAATCGATGCCTGCCTCGTGCGCCATTGCCGGTAGGTGGAGCGCCGCATTGGTCGAACCACCGGTGGCGGCAACGGTCATAGCGGCGTTTTCGAACGCCTTGCGGGTGACGATGTCGCGCGGACGGAGCTGCACCTTGAGCAGTTCCATCACCTGCTCGCCGGCGGCGGCGCAGAGCGCGTCACGAATTTCGTAGGGAGCCGGAGCGCCGCAACTATACGGCAATGCAAGCCCGATAGCTTCGGCCACCATGGCCATGGTGTTGGCCGTATACTGGCCGCCGCAGGAACCGGCCGACGGACAGGCGACGCGCTCGAGCTCGTCGAGGGTCTCGTCGTCCATCTTGCCGACCGAATGGAGGCCGACGGCTTCGAACAGGTCCTGCACCACGACGTCGCGGCCGCGGAAACGGCCGGGCAGGATCGAGCCGCCATAGATGAAGATCGACGGCACATTGAGCCGGATCATCGCCATCATCATGCCGGGCAGCGACTTGTCGCAGCCGGCCATGGCGACGAGCGCGTCATAGGAGTGACCGCGCATGGTCAATTCGACCGAGTCGGCGATGACGTCGCGCGAGGCCAGCGACGATTTCATGCCGGCATGGCCCATGGCGATGCCATCGGTCACGGTGATGGTGGTGAATTCACGCGGCGTGCCGTGATTGGCGGCAACGCCCTTCTTGACGGCCTGCGCCTGGCGGCCGAGCGAAATATTGCAGGGCGCCGCTTCGTTCCAGGCCGTCGCCACGCCGACGAGCGGCTGGTGAATCTGCTCGCTGGTCAAGCCCATGGCATAGAGGTACGAGCGATGCGGAGCGCGCTCCGGACCCTCTGTCACATGCCTGCTGGGAAGACGCGATTTGTCGACGTAGTTCGATGCCATTTCTTCGTCCTGCTTGTCCGGCCGGTGTTCTCCGGCGCCCCTCAGAAGGCGCCGTTTATGGGGTTCGGCCTGACAAGGCACAAGGGCGGGGAGCGTGTGAATGGTTCGGTGGGAAAGCAAATGGCTTCCACATTCGTCGCAGCCCGTCCGAGTTTTGTCCTCTGCTTCTTTTAGGGTCACATTGTGGCGGCGATCCTCAGCAAAACGTTGACCGCCAAGTGGCGAAAACGGGATTCAAACTTGCTGTTGCAAAAACGTCACGAACGATTCATCCGCCGTTCAGGAAGCTGACCGGCCCACGGGAACCTCAGTTGCTCGAAGCAGTATCGCGTCGCGGCCGGTGATCGTGCGGCCCCATCGACCGGCAGGAAAGACAAACGCAAAACCCGAGTCTCCTCAGGTCGCTACATCCACTTCTTCCTGCGCATGAAGAGGTAGATGGCGACGCCCAGGACGGAGAGAAAGCCGGTCACCACCCAGAAGGCATAGGGGCTGTCGTGGAAGGGGATGCCATCGACGTTCATGCCGAGGATGCCACTGATCACGGTCAACGGCATCAGCACCACCGTCGCGGCGGCCAGCAGCAGCATGGTCTGGTTCATCTGCTCGGCGCGGGTATCGAGCAGTTGCTCGTGCACCAGCACGGCGCGCTCGGACAACGTCTGCATCTCGTCGCCGAGGCGGGCGGTACGCGCGGCCGCCTCGCGCAGGCGGACCCGGTCGCGAGCAGTGAAGAAGCTGAGGTCTTCGATCTCGAGCGTGGTCAGCACGTCACGCTGGGGCCAGATCAGCCGGCGCATGTTGATCAGCGTGCGCCGCAGATGTGCCAGCCGCGAGCGGCTGTCGCCCCCCCGATTCAGCATCAGGGTCTCCTCGATGGTATCGAGGTTGTCACCCATCCGCTCGATCAGCGGTTCGATGCGGTCGGCGGCGCGCAGCGCCAGCCGCGCCACGAGGTCCGCCGGGGAGACCGGGGCATGGTGCGTCTGCTGCCACTGGGTGATGCCGAGGAACTCGACGATGTTGAGCTCCGACGCGATGATCACCCGCCCCTTCTCGATCCATAGCGTCAGCAATTGCCGGCCGACATCCTCGGGGTCGGCTCCGGGGCGGGCGACGCGCAGCACCACCAGGGCCCGGTCGTCGAGCACCGTGCAGCGGCTCCGGGTCGACGGCACGGTGATGAGGTCGGCGTTGAAATCGCCGAGCTCGCGCTTCAGCCAGACCTTGAACTCCGGCGCCCGCGAGTTGCCCGAGATCAGCGCAAAGCCTCTGGCCGGGGTGACGAACGTCGCCTCCTCGGTCTCTTCGAGTTTGCGTACGCCGCCGCGGCCGTCGAACTGGACGATGGTCATCCAGTCCTTGATCGGCTGGCGCTGATTGCTGGCCGGCATTGCTTCGCCCATCGGGGCTCCCTCGGGGCATTTCCCCGTTTCGGTGAAATGCCCCAGGTTTGATCTGGTCGCGCTTTCGAAACGGAAAAGTCTGCACCTTTCCTGAAAACGCTCTAGCTCAGGCGTGACAGTGCCTCGACGAGGCGGGCACGGCGATCCTCCGCCTCGGCGCGGCGGCTGCGCTGTTCTTCGATCACCTCTTCGGCGGCCTTGGCCAGGAACTGCTCGTTGCCAAGCTTCTTGTCGATCTTGTCGATCTCGACCGTCTCCTTGGCGATATCCTTCTTCAGTCTACCGCGTTCAGCATCCAGATCGATGACACCGGCAAGCGGCAGCACGAAAGTGGCCTCGCCGAGGATCAGCTGGGCGGAGTCGCGCGGCACGTCGGAGGTGTAGTCGACGCTTTCGAGGCGGGCCAGCCGAGTCAGCGCCGAGAGGTTGGCCTCGACGCGGGTCCCGGTGATCTCCCCTGCCCCGACGACCAGCAGCTTCACCTTCGCCCCGGCGGGAACGTTCATTTCCTGACGAACCGAGCGGATGCCGGAGATCAGCGACACCAGCCAGTCGAGTTCGGCCTGCGCCTCGGGATCCTCGAGGCCGGCGAGTTCGGGCCACTCCGAGATGATCAGCAGCTTCTCGCGCGCCGGGCCGGTCTTGCCGGTCTCGGCCCACAGCTCCTCGGTGACGAAGGGCATGAACGGGTGCAGCAGCTTCAGTATCTGGTCGAGCGCAAACGCGGCGGTCGCCTGGGTCTCGGCCTTGGCCGCCTCGTCCTCGCCGGTAAACACCGGTTTGGCGAGCTCGATGTACCAGTCGCAGAAGGTGCCCCAGACGAAGTCGTAGGCGGCGTTGGCGGCTTCGTTGAAGCGGTAGTCCTCGAGCGCCGCGGTGACGTTGGCCACGGCGCGGGCGGTCGAACCGACAATCCAGCGATTGATCGCCAGGGTGTTCTTCCTGGCATCGAATGCCTCGACCCGGGCGCAGCCGTTCATCTCGAGGAATCGCGCGGCGTTCCAGAGCTTGGTGACGAAGTTGCGGTAACCCTCGACGCGCGCGATGGCGAGTCGCATGTCGCGGCCCTGCGCCGCCATGGCGGCGAGGGTGAAGCGGGTCGCGTCGGCGCCGTACTCGTCGACGAGGTTCAGGGGATCGATGACGTTCCCCTTGGTCTTCGACATCTTCTGGCCCTTCTCGTCGCGGACCAGCGCGTGCATGTAGACGGTGTGGAACGGCTCGGTGCCGGTGAATTCCAGCCCCATCATCATCATGCGGGCGACCCAGAAGAAGATGATGTCGAAGCCGGTGACCAGCACATCGGTGGGGTAGTATTTCTGGAGTTCAGGCGTCTTGTTGGGCCAGCCCATGGTCGAGAACGGCCACAGCGCCGACGAGAACCACGTATCGAGCACGTCCTCGTCGCGATGCAGCGGCACCTTGCTGTCACTGAGCTCAGCGAACGGATCGCGGTGCTTGCGCATGTTCCAGGTCTCGGCGTTCAGCCGATCGCGCTGGGTGGTGTCGAAGCTGCTGACGGCCTTGGCAAAATCCGGCGCGTTGACGCCGCCCGCATAGACCTCGATCTTGCGGTTGCCGTAATAGGCCTGGGCCTGCCTGACCGCTTCGGCCTCGCTCTCGGCGACGAAGCACTTGAGGCCGGCATCGCGGTTGTTGAAATCCGGGTCGGTACTCAGCCGGGGGCCGTACCAGGCGGGGATCTGATGGCCCCACCAGAGCTGGCGCGAAATACACCAGGGTTTGATGTTCTCCATCCAGGCGTAATAGGTGTTCTCGTACGCCTTGGGGACGAACCTGGTCCGCCCCTCCCTGACCGAAGCGAGCGCCGGCTCGGCCAGGATGTCGGCCTTGACGAACCACTGGTCGGTGAGGAACGGCTCGATGACGATCAGCTTCGACTTTTCGTCATAGGGCACCATGATCTTCTTGTCGTCGACCCAGACGAGTACGCCCGAGGCCTCGAGCTCGGCGATGATCTTGGCGCGGGCATCGAAGCGATCGAGGCCGCGATACTCCGCCGGCACCGTGTTGTTCAACTTGGCCGTTGTGGTGAAGATGTTGATCGGCTTCAGCCCATGGCGCTGGCCGACTTCGAAATCGTTGAAATCGTGCGCCGGCGTGATCTTCACGGCTCCCGAGCCAAGCTCGGGGTCGGCATACTCGTCACCGATGATCGGGATGCGGCGGCCGACGATGGGCAGGATGACGTGCTTGCCGATAAGGTGCTTGTACCGCTCGTCCTCGGGGTGCACAGCGACCGCGACGTCGCCGAGCATGGTTTCGGGGCGCGTAGTGGCGACGGTGATGGTTTCCTCGCTGCCCTCGATCGGGTAGCGCAGGTGCCACATCTTGCCGTTGGTTTCGATGTTCTCGACCTCGAGGTCGGAGATCGCAGTCTCGAGGCCGGGGTGCCAGTTCACCAGCCGCTTGGCGCGGTAGATCAGCCCCTTCTCGTAGAGCGTGACGAACACCCTGCGGACCGCCTCGCTGAGGCCCTCGTCCATGGTGAAACGCTCGCGCGACCAGTCGGCCGAGGCGCCGAGGCGGCGGAGCTGGTTGAGGATGGTGCCGCCGGATTCGGCTTTCCATTCCCAGACACGCTCGAGGAATTTCTCGCGACCCATCTCGCGCCGGCCCGGCTGCTGGCGCTCGGCCAACTGGCGCTCGACGATCATCTGGGTGGCGATGCCGGCATGGTCGGTGCCCGGCTGCCACAGCACGTCCTTGCCGCGCATGCGCTCGAAGCGGATCAGGATGTCCTGGATGGTGTTGTTGAGGGCGTGCCCGATATGCAGGGAGCCGGTGACGTTGGGCGGCGGGATGACGATCGAGAAGGTCTCGGCGCCCGGCTTGGCCCCGGCCCCGGCCTTGAACGTGCCGGCCTTGTCCCACTGCTCGTAGATGCGGGTCTCGACGGCGGCGGGGTCGTAAGTCTTCTCAAGCATCGGTGGTTTCCAACGGCAAACGGGCCCGCGCGCACCAAAGCGCCGGCGGGCCCCAGAACTCAGTGGCTAGGTCTAAAGCAAAGGCGTGAGGGATAAGTCAACACCGACGCATGTGGTGACGCGTGGGTATACTTCGCAAGGGCGGCAGTGACTCCCGCCTTAACGCGCGACGGGTCATTCCCGCGAAAGCGAGAAACTCCGTTTGCGGTGCATGCTGCTAGAAAGCAGAGGTTCCCGCTTTCGCGGGAACTACCCCCGTGCGTGGGGACTCGTTCGGTCCTACCTGCCGCCGCGCGAGACGCGGGCGATTTCCTTCTCGACCATGCGCTCGACGACCGATGGCAGGTTCTCGTCGAGCCACTCCTTCAGCATGGGACGCAGCATGTCGCGCATCATCTCTTCGATGGTGACGCCACTGGTGACGGTCGACAGGCCCGAGAGACGGGCAAAGGTGCTCTTGACCGCCGACTGAGTGGTGGGTTCGAGCAACTCTTCGGCCAGATCGGCCGAGAGCGACGGATCGGGCATTGGCGCGGCCGCCGCCACCGAGGCGGCAGGACGCGGCGCCGGGCGCTCGTAAGCGGGAGCCGCGGCGCGCGGCGGCGGGGCGAATACCGGCGCCGGAGTTGGGGCTGCCGGTGCCGGCTCCTCTTCGGGTTCGAACGAAATATCGTCGGGATCGATCAGCGACGCATCGAGCTGAGGCGCCGGGGCGCTGCCCCCAAGCAACTCGGAAAAGCTGAGACCCGGCTTGGCGCCGTCCTCGGCGGCGGTGTCGCGCAGGATCTGCTCGGAGGACAGTGCCAGCGGTTCGGGTTCTGGCTCGACCGCACGCGGCGCAGGCTGCGGCACAAAGCTGCGCGCCGGTGCTGGCGCAGGGGCCACCGGCTTTTTGGGTGCCGCTCCGGCATCGTCGTCGGCAATGATCTGCCGGATCGACGACAGGATCTCGTCCATCGAGGGCTCTTTGGGCGCCGGCTTGTTCATAACTGCCTCACATTACCCGCCAGACACGCGGCCGTACTTTGGGCGGATTCGGCGACACGACCGAATCGACTGCGTTCAATTTAGTGCAAGCCATGGCGCTTTGTGAATCGGCGGCACACCAGCCGTAGCGTCTTCCCCCAGGGATTTCCGGGGGAAGAGCCTCGTGTCGCGCTTGACCGGCCGCCTCAGGCGAGCGCCGCACGGTTGCGGAAGATGGTCACCACGAAGATCGCCATGCCGATGGTCGTGGCAATCGAGGCGATCTGCGCCAGCCACTCGCCCTGCCCCGATGTCGCCATGGCGACGCCGATGCCGATGGTCAGTGCGCCAAGCAGCGCCACCCAGAAATGCACCAGTGCGAGACGGGTCTGGGCGGCGGCGGGCACCAGCTTGTAGTAGACGCCGTAGATCACCATGGTGACGAAACCGATGAGATTGTTGTGCGCATGCCCCGGCGCCAACGCGTGATCCTGCGTGACGGCCATCTCGATGCCCCACGCCATACCCGCAAGCGCCAGCACCGCGCCGACGGCGATGAACCAGAACGGCAGTGATTTCATATTTTCCCCCAGGAAGGTGGGCGCCCCTCGCGCCCGCATCAAAAAAGAGGCCGCGACGCGGTAATTCGCATCGCGGCCCGATTCCGAGGGTATGCCTGCGGCGCCTCGCGGTCCATGGGGATCGATGGGCGGCGTGGGATGTCAGTCGTCGCTGAGCGCGCGGAGTTCGGCCCAGACGTCCTCGACATTGGCAATGTAGCCGTCCGCCGAGTGCACGGCGACCCGGAGACCGAGCACTTCGGGCGACAGCTTGCCCGAAGCCGAGAGCAGCGAGAAAGCGGCGATCATCTTGGTCGAACGAGCGGCGATCAGGTTTTCACGCGAGCTGGTGAGGTCTGCCTGGGCGTTCAGCACGTCGAGCGTGGTCTTCTGGCCGACATCGCGCTCCTGGATCGTGCCTTCGACGACCAGCTGATTGGAGGTAACCGCCGACTGGGCCGAGTCGATCTGCGAGCTGGCGTTCTGCAGCGTCGACCAGGCGGAGATCACCGCCTCCTTGATCTGGTCGCGGGCCGACAGGGCATCGACCTCGCTCTTGATCTGCTGAATGTTGGCCTTGCGCAGGCTGGCACTCAGCGCGCCGCCCGAATAGATCGGGATGGAGAGCGACAGCTTGGCCGAACCACCCAGCGAACTGCTGGTGTCGCCGAGTTTACTGGAATAGCTGGTGGTTGCGTCGATGGCGCCGATCAGGCTGAGCGTCGGCCCGAACGAGGCGCTGGCGGCGTCGGAGCCGGCCTGCGCCGCGCGGATGGCGGCCCGGGCCGACAGCAGCGCCGGATGCCGATCCTGCGCCGAGGCAATGGCGCTGTCGATCGAGGTGGGCAGCGCCTTGCCGAAGTTGAAATCGGATGTCAGGTTCTTGGGCTTGTGCCCGACCCAGCGCTCGTAGCTCGCCTGGCTGGTCTGCAGCGAGGCGATCGCCGAGCGATAGAGCGCTACTGCCGCAGCCTGGCGCGCCTTGGCCTGCGACACGTCGATCTTGGTGCCTTCACCGAGGCGCAGGCGATCTTCAGCCGAGTTCACCTGCGCGTCGAAGAAGGCCATGTTGTCCGAACGCAGCTGGACCAACTGGGTGTCGCGGATGACGGCGTAATAGGCCTGCACCACCGACAGCAGCACGTTCTGCTCGGCGTTGCGCAGCGCATATTTGGCGACTTCGGTGCCGGCGCGGGCCTGTTCGATATCTGCGTCAGTCTTGTAGTTGTCGAACAGCGTCTGGCTGTAGTTGATGCCCGTCGAGAAACTGCCGGCGGTGTTGAAGTCGCCGCCCTGTGGCGCTTCCCACGAACCGCCGATGCTGCTGGACAACCCCAGCGAGGGCAGCTTGCCGGATTTCGCCAGCGCGATGTTCTCGGCCGTCGCCTTCACGTTCAGCAGCGCCGACATGATATCGGGATTGTTCTGATACGCGCTCTCCAGCGCCGCCCTCAGACTCTCCGCATGTGCCGTTGCCGGCAGCACGCTCAGTACAACGGCAAGGGCGCCCGCCCGCATTGCCCCCAGGAAACGCATAGTCAAAACCTCCGACAGCCTTCCGACGTTACGTCGGGCACATGGGACGCACAACCTCGCAACTCAAGTCTTGCGGGGTTTTAACCTTGGAAATGTTCGGCCCCGTGATGAGCCCGCAACACTGCCGAACCACGGGTCAGTAAGAAAACGCCCCCGCTCAGAAAACAAATGCCTCGATCCGCGGCGCCTCGGCCAAGGGCGGCAACGAGGTATTGAACTCGCTGCGACCGGCCACTTCGCCAGCGGATTTGACGAAGACATGGGCGACTGCCGGGCCACCGCCGGCGATCAGGGCCACCAGACGGCCGCCCTCACGCAGCAGGTGGAACAGCGGTGTCGGCTCCGCCGTCACCGCCCCTTCCAATATGATCACGTCGAAATGCTCATGCGGCAGCCCTGCCCCATCGAAGCTGCCGACGACGACCTCGGCGTTGGCGACACCGCCCGCCTGGAGATTGGCGCGGGCCTGGTCGGCGAGCGCTGCATCCATCTCCAGCCCGGTTACCGTGGCCGCCAGCTGCGCCAGCACGGCGGTCGAATAGCCTGTGCCGGCACCCACATCGAGCACGCGATCGGTGGCGGCGATCTCCGCCAGTTGCAGGAGCCTTGCAAAGGGCGCCGGCGCGCCGAGGTAGCGACCGCCGCCCAGCGCATGCACCACGTCGGCATAAGCCAACGCCTCACGATCGGCCGGCAGGAACGCCTCGCGCCGGACGGTGCCCATCGCGGCAAGGATGCGATGGTCGGTCACCCCGCTGGTGCGCAGCTGGTTGTCGACCATCCTGAGGCGGGCGGTTGCGAAATCGGCCATATCGGCTCCCTTGGCTGGAGGCGTCAGGCAGGTGCATAGCGCCGGCAGATGAATGCTTCAAGGAGGCGAGCCGATGAGTCGCGGAATCTCCCGCGGGAGAGGCCCGTGCCTCGTCGCCGATGAAAATTCGACGACAACGATACCGAAACGCGACTGCTCTCCGGCCTCTGAAACATAAGCATTTACGCGCATCTAGGCCGCAATGACTGTATTTCTTCGACAAATACTGTTGCCGACGAGCAACTGAGGCGGCAATTTCTGCATTGCGGCTGAATTGTGGATATCGTCTGGCAAGACGCCGCCTTAACCTATCGGTAACGCATGATGGGTGGGCGCTCGGATGTTGACGGCACGGATATTGCTCGACCGGGTTTGGAAGACCGCACTGACCGTGCTGGCGCTATTCTCGCTGGCGGCACTGCTGTCAGTTGGCACCACCGCGGTAGCGACCGCTGCCAATACAGGCTGTCTGGTTGCGGCCGGGACGGCGAGCTGTACCGACGTCCCTGCCGACGGCATCGACTACACCAACGACCCCACCGTGGTCGAAGTCGAGACGGGAAACGGGACGCCGGGGACGACTACGGTCAATAGCGGCGTGATCGGCATCAACCTCAAGAAGAGCGGGGTCAATACCTCCGACTCCGCGACCGGAACCGACTACCAGAACGTCGTTACCATCGACATCAATCCGGATCCGGCCGTCACGACGAACTGGGATGTCCTGGCCGACGGAAACAATGTCCCGATCCGCGTTCCCCCGCCGTCGGGCGACTACATCCGCAAGACCGGTACCGACACCTTCTCCATTGGCGCTCAGAACTTTGCGAGCAGCGACGCGCTGGCGCAGTATCTGCAGAACGCCTCTGTCGCTACCGGTGGAACGGTCAGCGGCAGCTTGACCGTCACCAACAGCAATGGCGGTCAGGGCGCGAACTTCACCACAACGAATGCCGATGGCATCCATGTCGAGTCGCTTGGCGGCAAAGGCGGCAATGGCGGCTGTACGACCATCCTGCTCGCCACCTGGTGCGATAATGGCGATGGCGGCGGCAACGCCGGGTCGGTGGCCGTCAACAATGACGGCACGATCGTCGTCAACGGCACCGGCTACGGGGTTTCGGCTACCAGCACCGGCGGCGCTGGCGGCAATGGTGGTGGGTCGTTCGGACTTTTCGCCTCCGATGCCGGGTCGGGTGGTAACGGCGGCAACGGCGGTGATGTCACGGTGGTGCTCGGCGTCAACTCGAACATCACCACCTGGGGCAACGGTGGCCATGGCGTCTATGCCGTCAGCAATGGCGGCAATGGCGGGGCCGGCGGTTCACCTTCGGGCGCGGTGGCGCTTGGCGATGGTGGCGGCAGCGGCGGCGATGCCGGCGAGGTGACCGTCTCCAACGATGGCAGCATCACGACCCACGGAACCAAGGCTTACGGCATCTTTGCGCAGAGCATGGGCGCTGGCGCCGGATCGGGCAGCAGCTCGGGCGGTATCGTCGCCATCGGCGGTAATGGCGGCGGAGAATCCAGCGGCAACAAGGTGACGGTCAGCAACACCGGGGCGATCGAGACCTGGGGCACTGATTCCTTCGGTATCCTCGCTCAGTCCATCGGCGGCGGTGGCGGTGACGGCGGCAGCAGCGGAGGCCTGTTCGCGGTTGGTGGCCGCGGCGGTTCGGGCGGCGGCTCCGACCTGGTCAGGGTGTTCAACTCAGGCACCATCACGACCCACTCCACCGGTTCGGCCGGTATCTTCGCGCAATCGGTCGGCGGCGGTGGCGGTAATGGCGGCAATGCCTATTCCGGGAGCGTCGGCGTCTCCGTGGCGGTTGGCGGCAATGGTGGCCTGGGTGGTGCGGGTGGCAAGGTCATCGTCAACGAACTGGGAGCAGGTCAGACCGTTGCCGATCTGGGCATCGGCACCATAACCACAGGCGGCGATCGCTCGCACGGTATCCAGGCGCAGTCGATCGGCGGCGGCGGCGGCAATGGCGGGTTCGCGGTTGCGGCGAGCATCGGCCAGGGCTTCAGCCTGAACTTCGCCTTGGGCGGCAACGGCGCCAAAGGCGGGTCTGCCGACACGGTGGTGGTGAACGAGAAGGGACAGATCACCACTACAGGTAACCAGGCTCACGGCATTTTCGCGCAATCGGTGGGCGGCGGCGGTGGCAGCGGCGGCGGCGCCGTCGCGGCCGGCGTGTCGTCCGGTTACACCCTGAACCTTGCGATGGGCGGCGCCGGCGACGAGGCGGGACATGGCGCCATGGTCACCGTGAACGCCATGGGCAGCATCGACACCACCGGCGCGCTGTCGCACGGCATTCTTGCGCAGTCGGTCGGCGGCGGTGGCGGCAATGGCGGCTACTCCGTGGCCGGTGGCGTTGGCGCCTTGACCGGCTCGGTCGGCCTGGGCGGCTCCGGTGCCGGTGGCGGCAACGGTGGCACGGTCAATATAGACGTCAGGGGTATCGACGCGACCGACATGACCATCCACACGCGCGGCCCCGGCTCGCACGCGATCTTTGCGCAGTCGGTGGGTGGTGGTGGCGGTAACGGAGGGTTCGCCGTCGGCGCCGGTATCGGCGGGGGCTCGATCAGCGTCAGTCTGGGAGGTTCGGGCTCCGGTGGCGGCACTGGCGGACAGGTCAATGTCGAGAACCGCGACACCTTGCTGACCGATGGCGCCGGCTCCTACGGTGTTCTCGCGCAATCGGTCGGCGGCGGCGGGGGCGATGGCGGCTTCTCATTCGGCGGTGCAGCCGGCGTAATGGCCGCCTCAGTCGCGGTCGGCGGCAAGGGCGGACAAGGCGGCAACGGCGGTAACGTCGGTGTCGACAATTACGGCAACATCACCACGCAGGGTGATCTCAGCTTCGGCGTCCTGGCCCAGTCGATCGGCGGCGGCGGCGGCAATGGCGGCGGCGCGGTTGCCGCTACGATGGTCATCTCGGTCGAGAACGTTCCGGCGATCGGAGCCTCTGTCGCCATCGGCGGTGCGGGCGGCACGGCCAGCATCGGCGGGCATGTCATCCTGAACAATGACGGCAGCATCACCACGGGCACCAAGACCGTCGACAATAACGGCACACCAGCTGACCTTACGGACAACACCATCACCCGCACCGGCAACGGGGCCCATGCACTCTTCGCTCAATCGGTGGGTGGCGGTGGCGGTACCGGCGGCTTTGCAGGCGCCGGAACGCTGTCGATCGGCTCCGGCGCCAGCTTCGCCGTCGCAGTCGGGGGCCGCGGCGGCAGCGGCGGCAATGCCGGTATCGTCGAGCTCACAAACACCGGTGACGCCATCCATACCTGGGGTGACGGAGCTGACGGCATCCACGCCCAGTCTGTCGGCGGTGGTGGCGGCGATGGCGGCTTTGGCCTCGCACTTGCTGCCAGCATCGGCGGCGGGGAAATGACCAATATCAGCGTCGGGGTCGCCATCGGCGGCAAAGGCGGCGCGGGCGGCACCGGCAACACAGTGACGGTCGACAACTCGGGCGCGATCACTACAGATGGCGCCAAGTCGAACGGCATCTTCGCGCAATCGGTGGGAGGCGGCGGCGGCACGGGCGGCTTTGCGGCGACCGGCACGGTGACGGTCAGCCAGACGTCCGGCGGTGTCGGCGTGTCAGTCGGCGGTGGTGGCGGCACCGGCAACTTCGCGCAGAAAGTAACGGTCGACAACAGCGGCGCCATCACCACCTATGGCACGGAATCGCTTGGCATCATGGCCCAGTCCATCGGCGGCGGCGGCGGTAACGGCGGTCTTTCCGTGGTCGCGCAATTCGGCGTCAGCCAGGCCGACTCCGCGCAGATCGGCGTATCGGTCGGCGGCGGTGGCGGCAGCGGCAGCTATGGCGGCGCAGTGGATGTCGACAACCTCGCCGGCGGCAGCATCACCACATACGGCTTCGGCTCGCACGGTATCCTCGCCCAGTCGATCGGCGGCGGCGGCGGCAAGGGCGGCATGTCGGTCTATGGCGGCATCAGCCTCAGCGGCGCCGGTACCACGCTGAACGCGGGCGTCTCGGTTGGCGGCAACGGCGGCACCGGCGGCTATGGCAATACGGTAACCGTCGAGAACAGCGGCGCAGTCCGCGTCGTTGCCGACAATGCCATGGGCGTCGTCGCGCAATCGATCGGCGGCGGCGGTGGCGACGGTGGCGGCTCGATCGCCGCGATGCTTGGCGTCACCAACGTCACCAACGAGGATGCAGCGACCTACCAGGCAGTGGTGTCGGTGGGCGGCGTCGGCGGCAGCGGCAATTATGGCGGCGCGGTGACCGTTACCAATAGCGGTTCGATCGTCACCGGCAGCATGACGCTCGACGGCAAGGTCATCAGCGGCCTGGGCGGCACCGGCATCTTCGCACAGTCGGTCGGCGGTGGCGGTGGTATCGGCGGGCGGGCCAACGCGATCAACGTCGTCGCGGGTCCGAAGTGCAGCCTGCCGGTGATCTGCACCGCGGCGGAGAACCAGGGAAACAACATGGCGCTGACCGCAACGGTCGGCGGCAATGGCGGAACTGGTGGGCATGGCGGTATCGTCACAGTGGTCAACACTGGCGAGATCGTCACGATCGGCGATACGGCCGATGGCATCTTCGCGCAGTCGATCGGCGGCGGTGGCGGCACGGGCGGCAATGGCATCCTCGGCACGGGTGAACTCCTCCCCGTCCCGGTCGAGCTGCTGTTCATCCCGGTCGGGCAAACCGCGATCTACAAGGACATCAGCGTTGCGGTGGGCGGCAACGCCGGGGCCAGCGGCAACGGCGCCCTCGTCGATGTGACGAACTCCAGGAACATCACCACGTTCGGCGACTACTCGAACGGCATCTTTGCCCAGTCGGTCGGTGGCGGCGGCGGCGTTGGCGGCAAGGCGGTCATCGGCGCAACCGGCAAGATCGGTGTCGGTGGTGAAGGCGGCGCCTCTGGTGACGGTGGCAAGGTGAAGGTGGCCACCACAACCGGCGCCGTCATCGAAACCTTCGGCGTTGCCTCGATGGGTGTTTATGCGCAGTCGGTCGGCGGTGGCGGCGGCATGGCCGGCGCAGTCGATCGTGCTCTCGCGGCTGGTCTCGACACGCCCTTGGGTCATCTTCCGGTCAATCTCGGCATTGGTCTGGCATTCGGCCAGGGCGGTGGCGCCGGTGGCGACGGCGGGATCATCGACGTCGACGTGACCGGCTCGGTGCTGACCCACGGCGACGGCGCGACGGGCGTGTTCGCCCAGTCGGTCGGCGGTGGCGGCGGCGTGCTGGGTGGGCTCGGCAACGACCTGCCGGTACTCAACCTGCTGTCCTGGCATGTGGGCAGCAACGGCGACGCGGGCAATGCCGGCGTGGTCACTGTCGATGTGAACGGACTGATCGCAACCGCGGGCAACGCCGCCACAGGCATCTTTGCCCAGAGCACCGGTGGCGACGGCACCGCCAGCGATGTCACCGTCACTGTGGCCGGCTCGGTTCTGACCGCAGCGACCTTTGCCGGCCACGAGAACGATCCGCTCCGCGGCTATGGCTCGGTGGGTATCATGGCCCAGAGCGCGGGCTGGGGCGGCAATGGCGATGTGATCATCAATCTCAATAGCGCCAGCGGTGTGGTCAGCGGCGGCCGCACGGGCAAGGTGCTGATTGATGCCTCCGACCCGGACAACCTGAAATATGCCGATTACAAGGGCATCGGCGTGCTTATCGTCGATGGCAAGGACAACACGCTCACCAACAAGGGATTGATCACGACGGCCGATGGTGTCGATGCGGGCTGGGCCATCCTGGCCGGCGGCAGCGACCCGGACAACCTGACGGCCGCCAAGCAGCAGAAGGGCGGGAACGAGGCGATTTCCAACTTCGGCACCGTGACCGGCTCGATCGATCTGGGCATCGGCATCAACAGCTTCGTCAACGAGAACAACGGCACCATCGCGGGCACGTTCAACTCGGGTCGTTACGTCAACCTCGGTGATGGGAACCTGCTGACCAATAACGGCTGGATGTCGACCGGCGGCAAGAGCAAGGTGATGACCACCGCCATCAACGGTAACATGGTGCAGTCCGCGTCGGGCATCTATGGGGTCGACCTTGACCTCGCCAAGAGTTCGCTGCCGGGGGACCCGGCGCAGCTCGGCGAAGCCGATCTGATCGACATCGACGGCACCTTGGCGATGACGGGCAAGGTCGACCTGACCCTGCTCAACATGGGCAACGCCCTGCCGGGCGAGCATCAGGTGGTGATCGCCAGGTCCGCGGTGGCTCTGACGGGAACGCCGGAACTCACGGCTCCAAAGTCGATCGTCGCCACCTATGCCCTGTCGCAGACCGAAAAGGAGCTGCTGCTCAACTACGGCATCGACTTCGATGTCGACGGCCTGAACCCGAACCAGAGCGCCATCGGCGCCTATGTCAACGCCTTCCAGCTCGCCGGCGGGTCGGATGCGCTCGAGCCGGTGGTGGCGTCGCTGTTCCAGATTCCTGACCTCGAAACCTATCAGGAGACGCTCGACAAGCTCAGCCCCGAGCCGTACCTGATCAACGAGACGCTGGCGATGCTGGCCGGGCTGCAGTTCGAAAACTCGCTGATGAGCTGCAAGATGCAGGACAGCGTCGACGCCGAAGGCCAGTGCGCCTGGGCGGCAGTCAACCAGCGCAAGACCGAGCGCTCCGAGACCGATACCAATCTCGGTTTCGCCCAGACCAGCTACGGCCTCAGCGCCGGAGTCCAGGCTCGCCTCAACGACAACTTCGTCGCCGGCATCGGCGGCTCGTGGGAGGATATCGGCACCGAGAGCAACGACACGGTCTCGAGCACGGGCAACCGGTTCCAGGGCGGCGCAGTGTTCAAGGGTGTCTGGGGCAACACCGTCCTTGCCGGCGCGATTACCGGGGGCTGGTCGTCGCAGAACGTCTCGCGCTTTGTCGATATGCCGCTGGGGCCGAGCTACGTGCTCGAAGGCACCCAGGATATCGGCTTCGCCTCGGCCCATGTGCGGCTGTCGCACAGCATCGAGCAGGACAACTGGTATGTCCGGCCGATGGTCGATGTCGGCGTGACCCAGGTGAGCGTCGACGATTTCGCCGAGACCGGTGGACCGGTGGCGCTCGAGATCGAAGGGCACGACGAGACCTATGTCACCGTCGCTCCGTCGGTCGAACTGGGTGGTGAGATGGAGCTTGGGGACGACGCGATCCTTCGCTCCTTCATCCGCGTCGGGGCGCTCGATGTGGTGCTTGGCACCAGCCCGCAGATCTCGGCCGGGTTCGCCGGCGCGCCGGACGGGGTCGACCCGTTCACCATCACCGGCGATCTGGACCAGGCCCTGTACGACGTGACGCTCGGCTTCGACGTCATCAGCGACAACGGCGCCACATTCCGCCTGACCGGTGACGCCAAGGTCGGCGATACGGTCAAGAGTTATGGCGGCTCGATGAAGATTTCCGCGCCGTTCTGATCCAACCGGTCGAACTGCCTGGAGAGAGCGGGAGGGGTGCGGGCGGATCGCCGGCACCCCTCTTGCTATCGGGGGAGCGCGGGCGGAGTGCCCTGATCTTTGGAGCTCGTCAGAGGAAATGGGCCGAGCCGCGCGCCGCGCTTGGCGCGGCACACGTCGAGGCCGATGGGCGCCCCTGTGGGGCGCCGCCTACCGTGGACTACTGGATCTTGTCGTAGGCGGCAGTGAAGCCGTTGAGCGAAACCGGCACCGCGATGTCACGCTGGCCCACGTCCTGGAAGGTGATCGAGAGCGTCGTTCCCTGCTTCAGCGCAGCGAGGAGTTCGGGCGACACGACGTTGCCGGCATAGCAGCCGCCGCCGTCGCAGGTCTGCAGCGGTAAGGTCTCGAAGGGTTTTTCGTCGACGGCAAGCTTCAGGCCGGCCGGCAGGTTGAGGCCGGACGGGGTCTGGATCATCATGACAGGCGTCTGGCTGTCGGCCGGCAGCCGAACGGTGACGGCAGCCAGCAACTGCCCGCTATTGGACAGCACGACGCGCTGCTCGATCACACAATCGGGCGTGCTGCTCCGTCCGTCGCTGGCACAGCGCGCCCCCCAGGGAGCCGGCGCCGGCGGCGCGGCCGGCTGAGCGGCGGCATCCTGGCCGATGACCGCCCCTGCCCCAGCCATCGACAACAAAACCGCGCCAGGGAGAGCGCCAATTCTGAGAAACCGCAGTGCCGCTTGCATGATCTCGACCATCTACTGAGCCGAGAAAGTAGTAACTCATCCGTCGTTAGCGGTCCACGAAAGACGACGACAAAAGTTGTAAATTGTTCCCGCGCAAGGCGCCGCCGAACGCCGACCGGCAAAGCAACAAAAAGGCCTCCGACTGATCAGTCGGAGGCCCAAAAATCCCGCCTAGGTGCCGGACTAGAAGTGGAAGTTCACACCCACCTTGAAGGTCTCGGCAGTAATGTCGAAATCGTCGGGATAACCTTCAACGTAGACGCTGCCAAAATCATGGTGAAGGTACTCAGCCTTGACCGAGATAGTGTCGGTCACGAAGCTCTCCACGCCAACGCCGGCGACCCAACCGGTGATCGACTGGCCAACGTCGTAGGTATCGAGCGCAGCCCATGCCGCACCAGCGGTACCGTAAAGCAGCACGCTGCCGACCGCGACACCAGCACGGCCACGCAGCGTGGCCAGACCATGAATCCCATCCTCAGGATCAAAATGGTCTTCGTCGTCGCCTTCGTTGATGGCTGCAAAGGCCGCGTCAGCCTCGAGGCCGAGCACAACGCCGCCGAGGTCCCAGTTGTAACCGAGCTGAACCCCGCCGAGCCAACCCTGCAGCTGCGAGGTGTCGTCCGAGTCCCCGTCGTGAAGGAACCCCGAGAAGCCGTAACCGACGCTAGCGCCAGCGTAGAAACCGCTCCAGCTAGAAGCAGCGTCCGCGGGAACATAGGGATCGGCGGGAATCGAGAGATCGGCCGCAAAAGCCGAGCCCGCCGAGAAAACGAGGGCCGCTACAGAGCCCAGAAGAAGAGCGCGCACAGTAAATCTCCATAGTTCAATGACCCGCTCCTACAGGGATTCAGCAGTGATCAAAAGAACTTATGGCGACAGTTTACTCGATTGAGGCCGGAACGTGTCCCCAGCGCCACACGTGTGGCGGCTCGTCTCAGGGACGCCAGACCGCTCCGTCCGGCGAACGCCGCGACACGAGGATAATCTAGGTTGGGGAAGTTGGAGGCCACATCCGGAATCGAACCGGAATACACGGATTTGCAATCCGCTGCGTAACCACTCCGCCATGTGGCCTCACGAGGGCGGTTCATAAGCGAGGCCACGGCTCTACGCAAGGTGCCTCAATAACGCATTCCGAAGGAAACCCGCCAAGTTCCGGAACATCCTCGAAAAGCTCGACCAAGCGCTCCTCCCTCAGCCCTGGGCAGGCGTGCAACTGGTCAAACCGAAACAGGCAGACCAAGCCTGCGGCTGCAATGGCGATGGCTTCGTATGGAAACGATCAAACTCGGCCCGGCGATAGGCGGGCGCGGTCAGTCTCGCGGAACCGCTCGGAGGCGTAGCGAGAGCGGGCCTGTGCATTGATCTTCAAGCCACGGCGCTTGCACCAGTCGGGGAACTCGTCGGGGTCGAGCTTGATGGGGACGACGCGGAAGCCGGCGATCGCAAGCTTCCCCGCAGTTGCCTCAGCCAGGCCCAGCCATTCGTAGTAGGTTGAAGGAAGCTCGTCTCTATCCTCAAAGAGCACGAGCAGCCGCTGATAATCGGCGCGCTCCAACCAGGCAATGCCAATACCGCCCTCGGCCCGGGATCGGTCCATTTCACTCTCCCTGTCTGCGCGCAGGCCCGCGGATCCGCACCCGAAATCCACGCCTAAAGCAGGCTCGCCGAGCCCGAGGCCCTGCAGACAATCAATGGGCCGGCCGTTGCAATCGCAGCCTGTCTGCAGGAGCATGGCCCGGAACAGGATCCGCGCCGTGCCCGCCACTCCTACGCCTGCCACCCCGCCCACTGCGCATATCGACCGCGTGCTAAAACGAAGCGAACTGCTCGCCGCGCCCGAAGCGGTGGTGCTGCTCGAAGCTCCGGCAGGTATGGGCAAATCGGTGCTGCTGGCGCAGCTGGCGGTGCAACTGGGAGTGAAGGTGCATCGCGCCGCCTCGGCGCCACCCGACGGCGACCGCCCGCTCACCCTGTGGGATATTCCGCCAGGCAGCCTGCCAGGCCCGCTGCCGGAGGCCTTCGTTTCCGGGGAGCGGCGCATCGTCGTCGCCAAACGACCCGAGACGATCCTGCCATCGCTCGACCGCGCCATCATCTACGGCCGGGTCCGTCGCCTCGGTATCGCCGATCTCCTGATCGGGCGGGACGAACTCAGGCAGACGATGCCGGCCCGCCTCGCAGAACGCGCCCATCAACAATCGCGCGGCTGGCCGATCCTGCTCGGCAACTCGGGGACCGGCGAGGACGTGCTGGCGCGTTTCCTCGGCAGCGAGTTGCTGGAGCCGATGCAGGCGGCTGAGCTCGCAGCGCTGGAAGCCTGGATCGAGGGCGTCGATACCCCCGCGGTTGCTCCGGACCTCAGGACGCTGCTCGATCCGGTCCGCCCGGCGCTGCGTCAGGCGCTCGCCAGCGAGATCACGGCGCGGCGCCAGGACACTGATCGGGCAGCCGAATTGGCGGCGGGCTATGCCGAACAGGGCCTGCTAACGGAGGCGATCACCACCCGGCAGGCGATCGGCCGCTACGACGAGGCATTCGCCGCCTACGCATCGGGCGGCGGGCGGTTCTACCTCTACCGGCACGGAGCAACCGCCTTCGACCGGGTGCTCGCCGGCTTTCCCACCGACTACGCACTGGGCAATGATACGCTGGTGATGAGCCTCGCCATGCAGGCGCTGAAGCGCGGCGAGGTGGCGCGGGCTCGTCGACTGCTCGCCGACCGCTTCGGCTCGGGGATCAACGACTTCCACAGCGTGTTCACGCACCGCGACCGCTACAGCACCGATCTCCTCGCCTTCCGCGTCGTGATGCTGATCTACGAGGACTACCAGCTGACCGACGAGCTGTTCGAACAGGTGTTCGACACCCTTGGCGATCTGCCGCTCGACGACCACATCGTGCGCGGCAGCTTCTACAATTCCGTGCTGGAGTTCTACATTCGCGGCCGACGCCTCGCAGCTGCCGAGGATGTGGCGCAGCGCGCGCTCTACCATTACGAGCAGGCCAAGGTGCCGATGCTCGCCTTCTATATCAGCCTGCACCAGGCCCTGATGCGGCTGCTGATGGGCGATGCGAGCAACGCTCGCCAACACGCGGACCAGGCCGCCCGCTACTTGCGGGCCGTCGAGTTCGACAGTCCGGGCGATGATCGCCTCCTGGCGCTGCTCAATGCCTGCGTCGACTACGAAGGGGGCAAGCCGGAGCCGCTGGCGCGCTTTCTCAGCACCGAGCTCGACGACTTCGTGCATGGCGAGATCTGGCCCAGTTTGATCGAGTTCGCGCTGCACTATGGCAGCCAGGCGCTGAGCGAGCATTTCTCCACCATTGCGGCGCGGAATTTTCTCGACCGGTGGCGGGTTTATCAGATTTCCAACCGGCAGTTCGGCCTGATGATCGAGTTGCGCGAGGCAGCGATCCTGCAGAACGCCAACCGCTGGCAGGAGGCGGCCGAGAAGACCGCGGCCCTCGCCACCCGCGTCACCCGCGCCTGGGTTGCGGCTGCCGGCGAGGAACTGGAGCGGCTCAAGGATCGCGACGAGATCGTGCAAGCGATGATCTGGCTGCGCCACATCGTCTTCGAGCAGCCTACCCGCCCCCACCTCGAGCGACAGCTGAACTTCCTTATCGGCAACCTGAACCTCACCGGCCGCCAACGGCTCTGCGCCGAGATCTGGCTGGCCTTCGTCTACAAGCGACAGCGCAACCTGTCCCGCGCGCGGAGCCTGCTGCAGAAGGTGTTCGAGGAAGCGGCGCGGCTGGGCGCCATAGCGCCACTCGCCGAAGAGCGGGTGTTCCTCAGCGAACTGATCGAGCAGCAACGCATCGGGGAGTACCTGGAAATCTCGGTGCCGGTACGCCAGGTGTTGCGCCGGCTGCGCGATGGCGGCCTGCCGAACTCGGCGCTCGGCGTGCAGAACGGTCTCAGTCGGCGGGAGACCAAGGTGCTGCTGATGATCTCGGAAGGCTCATCCAACAAGTTCATCGCCAATGCGCTGGGCCTCAGCGAAGCGACGGTCAAGTTCCACTTGTCCAATGCCTATCGCAAACTCGGGTGCCGGCGGCGTCGCGAGGCGATCATCGCGGTACGCGCTCTCGGACTTGTCGGCTAGAACCTAGACGATTTCATCCAAAACCTAGCCTTGAGGCCGATGCCCGCCTGTTGCGAAGCTCGCCTTATCGGGCTCGTGCGACCGCATGGTGACAGCGAGCGATCGAGGGTGCCGGCGCAGCCGGACCGTCGCGGCGTGGGGGTAATGCGCCGGGGCGGCTAACGACGGGACAGGAACATCCATGACCAAGCACAGGCTTCTTGCAGCAACTGCACTTTCGACCCTCATGCTGGGCGCAGCGCCCGCCATGGCGGTCACCGTGACGATGAACACCGTACAGATCTTCGGCACCATCGATCCGGCCAAGATCTCGGACTACACCGACTATATGGCGGCGGTGAACCTCTATGACGGGCTCGTCAGCGTCGACTCCGCCGGCAACATCATCCCGGAGCTGGCCGAGAGCTGGACGGTGTCGGACGACGCCAAGGAAGTCACCTACAAGCTGCGCGACGATGCCAAGTTCGCCGACGGCTCGCCGGTCGAAGCCAGCGACGTGGTCTATACCGTCGAGCGCCTGCTGCGCATCAACCAGGGCCCGGCCAACCTCTTCGCCGGCGTGCTGGCGCCCGGCTCGGTCACCGCCGTCGACGCCAAGACGGTGAAGTTCACCCTCTCCAAGACTTTTGCGCCGTTCCTCACCACGGTGCCCGCCATCTTCATCCTCAACGAGGAGTTGGTGAAGGCCAATGAGGGCTCGGATGACGGTCAGACCTGGCTCGCGACCAATGTCGCGGGCGCCGGCGCCTACAGCCTCAAGAGCTGGGATCGCGGCAGCCAGATGACGATCACCCGCAACCCCGATTATTACAAGGGGTTCGGTGCCGGCCCGATCGACGAAGTGCGCTGGATCATCACCAATGATGAGGCCACCGTGCGCTCGCTCGCCGCTTCGGGCGAGCTGACCATGTCGAGCCAGTTCCAGTCGCCCGACACCTATACCGCGCTCGAGGGCATGGGCCGCTTCACCATCGCCAAGGAGGAGACGTCGACCGCCTTCTACCTCAAGCTCAACAGCAAGGCCGCGCCGACGGACGACGTGCATATCCGCAAGGCCATCGCGCTCGCCACAGACTATGCCACTATCCGCGAGGTGATCTCGCCCGGCGGCGTGCTGTCGACGCCGCTGCCCAAGGCGTTCGCCGCCTTCCACGCCGACGATATCCCAGAGCCGGTCTACGACCTCGAGGCGGCCAAGGCAGAAGTGGCGCAGTCGAAATATGCCGGCGCGCCGATCCCGATCACGCTCGGCTATGTGGCCGGTACCAAGTTCGAGGAAGAAATCAGCCTGTTGATGCAGTCGAACCTCGAGCAGCTCGGGTTCGTGGTGACACAGCAGGCCGACCCGTGGAACCGCATCACCGAGATCGCCGGCAAGGTCGAGAGCACGCCGAACGTCAACCAGATCTTCTTCGGCCCGACCTATCCGTCGCCGGATTCGATGTTCTTCACGCAGTACCACTCGGAGGCGGCCGGCACCTGGGCTTCGATGGAGTGGGTGCAGAACCCGGAGATCGACGCGCTGATCGACGAAGCGCGCGGCACCGGCGACACCGCCAAGCAGGCCGATATCTACAAGACCCTGCAGCACAAGCTGGTCGACCTGCAGTCCGACGTGTTCCTCAACACCCAGACTGTGCAGCACGCCATGGACAAGTGCCTCACCGGCTTCAAGGCGGTGCCGATGATGTCGTTCGACTACGACTTCACCCGCTACAGCTGGACCTGCTGATCGCGCGGCGTCCCCGGCCCAAGACGGGCCCGGGGACGCCACTCTCCCGCACCACCCCTTCTCGGCTCACCAGGGCGGGCTGCTCTTGGAATTCCTGCTTTTCCTTCTCCGGCGCATCTTGTGGTCGATCCTGGTCCTCGTGGGCCTGTCGATCGTCATCTTCGCCATCGCCCGGGTGGTTCCGGGTGATCCGGCGCGCATGGCGCTCGGCCCCACCGCCACGGCCCAGCAGGTTGCGGACCTGCAGGAAAAGCTCGGCCTCAACAAGCCGATCGTCGAACAGTATGGCATGTTCATCGCCGGGCTCAGTCGCGGTGACCTCGGCCGCTCGCTGCTGACCGAGCGACCGGTGAACGACGACATCCGCGACACCTTCTCGGCGACCCTCGAGCTGGTGCTGGCGACGATCACCATCGCCTTCGTGCTGGGGGTGCCGCTGGGCGTCGCGGCGGCGCGCTGGAAGGACAAGTGGCCCGATACGCTGGTCCGCGTGCTGGCGATCTTTTCCGCCGTCACGCCGAGCTTCTTCGCAGCGCTGCTGCTGCAGATTCTCGCGGGCTACGTGCTGCACATCCTGCCGACCACCGGGCGATTGCCGCACAACATGGAGTTCGTCGCCGGCGTCACTGGGCTCTTGACCGTCGACTCGCTGCTGGCCGGCCGCCTCGATGTGTTCGGCGAGGCGCTGCGCTACCTGCTGCTGCCGGCCACTGCCCTGGCGCTCGCCACCATGGGGCAGATTGCCCGCATCACCCGCTCGTCGATGATCGACGTCTCCAGCCAGGATTACATCGAGGCAAGCCGCGCCTTCGGCGTGCCCGAGCCGATCCGGGTGTTCAAGTATATGCTGCGCCCCAGCTTCGTGCCGCCGCTGACTATCCTCGGGCTCGAGTTCGCCTCGCTGATCGGCAACGCCTTCGTCGTCGAACTGGTGTTCGCCTGGCCCGGCATGGCGGCCTACGGCATCCGCACGATCCTGCAGAAGGACCTCAATGCGGTGATGGGCGTGGTGATGGTCTCGGGCGTGTTCTTCGTCCTGGTCAACCTCGTCATCGACGTGCTGGTCGGCTTCGTCGACCCGCGCGTGCGCATTCGGGGGAGCCGCTGATGAGCAGCGAAACCGTTCCCACCACGCCGCCCCGCCGGCTCTCCAACGCTTACCAGAACTGGTACCGCTTCTCGCGCAACCCGACGGCGGTGATCGGCGCGGCGATCGTCATTCTCGCCATCCTCGCGGCGCTGCTTGCACCCTGGATCACCCCGCATCCCGAGCATGTCGGCGCGGTGGTCAACTTCCGGGCCCGCCACCTGCCGCCCTCGGCCGAATACTGGTTCGGCACCGACAATGTCGGGCGCGATATCTTCACCCGGGTGATCTTCGGGCTCCGAATCTCGCTGCTGCTGGCGCTGGTGGTGCTCGGCATCGCCATCCCGGTGGGGACGACACTGGGGCTCCTGGCCGGCTATTTCGGTGGCTGGGTCGAGGTGGTCATCATGCGCCTGACCGATATCGCGCTCGCCATCCCGCCGCTGGTGATGGCGCTGGCGGTTGCCGCCGTGCTGTCGCCGGACCTGATCAACTCGATGCTGGCGATCGCTGCGCTGTGGTGGACGTGGCACACGCGGCTGATCTACTCGATCACCCGGCAGTTGCGCACGCAGGAATTCGTCGAGGCCGCCGAGACGCTGGGCGCCAGCAAGTTCCACATCCTGTTCCGCGAAATCCTGCCCAACTGCGTGTCGGCGCTGGCGGTCAAGACCTCGCTCGATGCCGGCTTCGTCATCCTCGTCGGCGCTTCGCTGAGTTTCCTCGGCCTCGGCATCCAGCCCCCGACTCCCGACCTCGGCACCATGGTGGCCTCGGGTTCGGCATTCCTGCCGGACTACTGGTGGGAATCGGTGCTGCCGGGCTTCGCCATCCTCATCGTGGCGCTTGGCTTCAACCTGCTCGGGGATGGCCTCCGCGATCTGTTCGACGTGCAGGAGGTGCGCTGATGGCCGACGCCCTGCTGTCCGTCCGGAACCTCAGCGTGCAATTCACCACCTACGGCCAGACCAATCCGGTGCTGAAGGGCGTGTCGCTCGACGTGCCCGCCCGTTCACAGATCGCGCTGGTGGGCGAGAGCGGTTCGGGCAAAACCGTAACCATGCGGGCCATCATGGGGCTGTTGCGCAGCCCGCCGGCCAAGGTCACCGGCGGCGAGATTTTCTACGACGGCCGCGACCTCCTCACCATGCCGGACCGCGAGCGGCTGAAGCTGCGCGGCACCGCCATGTCGATGGTCTTCCAGGACCCGATGAGCTCGCTCAACCCGGTCTTCACCATCGCCGACCAGATGGGCACCATCCTCAAATATGCCGACCGTCGCCTTGGCCGCAGCCGCGACCGCAAGGCGCGGATGGCACGAGTGCACGAAGTGCTGGGCCAGGTGCGGATGCGCGACCCGGAGCGGGTGGCGCGCTCCTACCCGATCATGCTGTCGGGCGGCATGCGGCAGCGCGTCTTGATCGCCATGGCGCTGTTGAGCGAACCCAAGCTGCTGATCGCCGACGAGCCCGGCACGGCGCTCGACGTCACCACCCAGGCGCAAATCCTGAAGCTGCTGAAAGACCTGGTGGAAGAGCGTGGCCTCGCGCTGCTGATGATCACCCACAACCTGGGCGTGGTCCGCGAAACCTCGAACTACGTCTACGTGATGAACAAGGGCGTGGTGGTCGAGCACCGGCCGACCGCCGAACTCTTCGAGGCGCCGCGCGACGATTACACCAAGGCGCTGATCGCGGCCGTACCCCGGCTCACCGGCGGAACCAGCTTCGGCAACCGGGGAGCGGCGGCATGAACACCCTGCTGGAGATCGCCGGGCTGACCAAGCTGTTCCCGGTCCGCAGCGGCTTCGGGCGGAAGACCGGCGACGTGCGCGCCGTCGACGACGTGTCGTTCTCGATTGAGAAGGGCAAGGTCTATGGCCTTGCCGGCGAGAGCGGCTCGGGCAAATCGACCATTGCCCGGATGATCATGGGCCTCGCCAAACCGACCAGCGGCGACATCCGGCTCGACGGCCACAGCATCATCGGCGAGACCGGCACCCGAGCCTATGGCCGCAAGGTGCAGATGGTGTTCCAGAACCCGGGCTCCTCGCTCAATCCGCGCCGCACCGTCGGCCAGTCGATCGCCGTGCCGCTGGCCGCCCATGGCACGTCGGGAGGCGAGCACAAGCGACGCATCGCCGAGTTGCTCGAGATGGTGCAACTGCCCGCCGATTTCGCGCTGCGCTACCCGCACGAACTGTCTGGCGGCCAGAAGCAGCGTGTCGCCATCGCCCGCGCGCTGGCGGTGGCGCCGCAGCTGCTGATCCTCGATGAGCCGACCTCGGCGCTCGACGTCTCGGTGCAGGCGCGGGTCATGGACCTGCTGGTCGATCTCGGCCGGCAGCTCGGGCTCACTTACCTCTTCATCTCGCACGACCTCAGCCTGATGCGGAACTTTGCCGACACGGTGGGCGTGCTCTATCTCGGCAAGATTGTCGAGACCGGCGCCACCGCATCGGTGTTCGAGGCGCCGCAGCACGACTACACCCGCCTTCTCCTCGCCTCGGTGCCGGTGATCTCGGCCGAGGAGGAGGCCATGCGGCCGAAGATTCCGCTGATCGACGGAGAAATCCCGACAGCCGAGCAACTCATCGCGCTCCGCGCAGCAGTCTCCCAAAGGATAGAAAAATGATCAGAATTGGCATCGACGTGGGCGGCACCAACACGGACGCCGTCGTCATGGACGGCGCGACCGTTATTGCCGGCGTCAAGGCCGCCACCACCGGCGATGTGATGACCGGCGTGGTCAATGCGCTGAAGGCGGTGCTTGAAGCTTCTAAGCTGGATGCCTCCGCCATCGACGTAGTGATGATCGGCACCACCCACTTCACCAACGCCGTGGTGCAGCGGCGCGACCTCGCCAAGACCGCGGCTGTGCGCCTCGGCCTTCCTGCGACCGCCTCCCTGCCCCCTATGGTCGATTGGCCCGAGGATCTGAAGGCGGCGATCGGCGGGACCGGTTACCTCGCCCATGGCGGCAACGAGTTCGACGGGCGAGTGATCTCGCCGCTCGATGAAAAGGAACTGCTCGGCATCGCCGAGGACATCAAAGCCAAGGGTATCAATACCATCGCCATCACCTCGGTGTTCTCGCCGGTGACGGGCGACTTCGAGAAGCAGGCCGGGGAGATTTTCGCCAGGGCCTTGCCGGGCGTCCACATCACGCTCTCCAGCGATATCGGCCGCATCGGCCTGCTCGAGCGTGAGAATGCGGCGATCATGAACGCCTGCCTGCGCGACCTCTCCCGGCACGTTATCGAGGCCTTCCGCAAGGCGATCACCGAGACGGGGATCAAGGGCCGCTTCTACCTGACGCAAAACGACGGCACGCTGATGGATGCCGCGTTCGCAGAGAAATTCCCGGTGCTGACCTTCGCCTCGGGCCCGACCAATTCGATGCGCGGCGCAGCTTTCCTCTCGGGGGTTGCGGACGCCATCGTCGTCGATATCGGCGGCACCACCTCCGATGTCGGCTCGCTGCACAAGGGTTTCCCGCGCCAAGCCACCGTGGCCGTGGAAGTCGGCGGCGTGCGAACCAACTTCCGGATGCCGGACGTGTTCTCGATCGGCCTCGGAGGCGGTTCGCACGTCGTCGAGACTGGCGACGGCATCAAGGTCGGCCCGACCTCGGTCGGCTACCGCATCGTCAGCGAGGCGCTGATCTTCGGCGGTTCGACGCTGACCACTTCCGACGTCGTCGTCGCTGCCGGCCGTGCCGAACTCGGCGACAAGGCGAAGGTTGCGCACCTGAAGCCCGAGTTCATCGAGCGCACCCAGGCCAGGATCATGTCGATGCTCGAGGACTGCGTCGAGCGCTCACGCCTGTCGCCCGAACCGCTGCCGGTGATCGTGGTGGGCGGCGGCTCGATCCTGGTCGACGGCCCGATCGGTGGGCTCGAGGTGATCAAGCCGAACCATTTTGCCGTGGCCAACGCCGTCGGCGCTGCCATCGCGCAGGTCTCGGGCGAGGTCGACCGCGTTTACGCCCTGGCCGAGATCGGCCGCGACCAGGCATTGGCCGACGCCAAGGATCGCGCCACTGAAGCGGCGGTCTCCGCCGGCGCGCTGCGCTCGTCGATCGAAATCGTCGATGTCGAGGACGTGCCGCTGGCTTATCTGCCCGGCAACGCCACCCGCGTCCGCGTCAAGGCGGTCGGTGAACTGCATGTCGGATAAGGGTTATCTGCTCAAGGAGAGCGACCTGCTGCCCCTGTCGATCGGCGCCGCGCTGCTCGGCACCGGTGGCGGCGGCAACCCTTATGTCGGGATGCTCAGGGCGCGCGAGCTGATCCGCAAGGGCGCCGAGGTCCGCGTACTGCCGCTCGATGCCTTGCCCGACGATGCCTGGGTGGGCGAGGTTGGCGGCATCGGCGCGCCGGTGGTTGGGGTCGAAAAGATCGAGGAAGGCGGCGAGTGCTATCGCGCCATGCGCGCGGTCGAAGAGACGGCCGGCGTCAGGATTGCAGCCACCATCTCGGCCGAGATCGGCGGTTCCAACGCCCTCGAACCGATGATCGCCGCAGCCTATGCGGGCCTGCCGGTGATCGACGGCGACGGCATGGGCCGAGCCTTCCCCGAAGTGCAGATGACCACCTTCTTCATCTACGGCGCCAAGGCCGCTCCGGCGGCCATTGCCGACGAGAAGGGCAATGTCGTCGTCTTCAAGGAGGTGATCGACATGTTCTGGCTCGAGACTTTCGCCCGCGGCGTCTCGGTCAACATGGGCGCCGCGGCCGGCCTAGCCATTGCCCCGATGTCGATGGAATTCGTCCGCCGCGCCGCGGTCCCCGGCACGGTGACCCAGGCGCTGCGGATCGGCCATACCGTGCTCGACGCCCGCCAGAAGCGGCAGAACGTGGTCGAACGCGTCGTTGCCTCGACCGGCGGCAAGCTGTTCTTCACCGGCAAGGTCACCGACGTGCGGCGCGAACTGGTGGGTGGCTTCGCACGCGGCCATGCGCATCTCACCGGGGTCGGCGATTGGGCCGGCTCGGAAGCGCGCATCGCCATCCAGAACGAGAACCTGGTGCTCTGGGTCGATGACGTGCCGGTGATCATGGTTCCCGACCTGATCATCAACCTCGAGCTCGATACGGGCGAGCCGATCACCACCGAAGTGCTGCGCTATGGGCAGCGCATCGCGGTGATCGGGCTGCCGGTGCATGACCTGATGAAGACCCCCAAGGCGCTGGAAATCGTCGGCCCCAAGGCCTTCGGCTATCCCGAACTCACCTTCAACCCGCTGCAGCCCAAGCCCGTCGTGGCCTGAGGCAAAGGAACCAGATCATGAAGTTTCTTCGCACCATCCACGCCGAGGACATGGAAGACATCGCCACCGGCGGCGCCATCCTCGGGACCGGCGGCGGCGGCGACCCCTATGTCGGCAAGCTGATGGCCCAGCAGGCGATCAGGCAGTACGGCCCGGTCAACCTGGTCGATATCGACGAGTTGCCCGATGACGCGCTGGTCGTGCCCGTCTGCATGATGGGCGCGCCCACTGTGATGACCGAAAAGCTCCCGCAGGGCGAGGAGCTGATCAACGCTTTTCGCGCACTGGAGCAGTTGCTTGGGCGGAAGATCGATGCCGTGCTCTGCGGCGAGGCGGGTGGGGTTAACTCTACCACACCGTTCGTCGTGGCGGCGATGGCCGGCCTGCCGCTCGTCGATGGCGACGGCATGGGCCGCGCCTATCCCGAGCTGCAGATGGTGACCTTCACCATGCATGGCGTTTCGGCGACGCCGATGGTGCTGTGCGACGACAAGGGCAATTCGCTGGTGCTGGAGACGGTCAGCAATGCCTGGACCGAGCGGCTCGCCCGCGCCGCAACGGTGGAGATGGGCGGCTCAGCGCTGCTCGCCTTTTATTCGATGTCCGGCGCGGTGGCGAAGAAGGCGATCGTGCGCGGCACGCTGACGCTCTGCTCGGAGCTCGGTCGCACCCTGCGCGAGGCCAAGGCCGGCCACGTCGACCCGGTCAACGCCATCGTCGACAAGCTCGCGGCCGACGTGATCTTCCACGGTCGCATCAAGGACATCGAACGCCGCACCGTCGGCGGCTTCGCTCGTGGCACCGCCCGCTTCGAGGGGGTGGACGAGTGGAAGGGCCACAGCTTCCGGCTGGATTTCCAGAACGAGTTCCTGATGGCCGAGCGCGACGGCGAGATCCTCGTCACGACGCCTGACCTGATCACCGTGCTCGATGCCGAGTCGGGACTGCCGGTCACTGCCGACGCCCTGCGCTATGGCCTGAGGCTCAAGGCGCTGGCCATGCCATCGAACCCGCAATGGCTGACCCCCGCCGGGATCGACCTCGTCGGTCCGCGCTATTTTGGTTACGACACCGACTATCGCGAGTATTTCGGGCGCTGAGAGCCCGATCGGGTGCCGGGCCCCGCGTGCGGTGGCCCGGCCGATCGCCAAGCGCGATCAGAAGTGGAAGTTGACGCCGACACGGACGGCCGAGCCGTCGATGTCGAACTCGTCGCCGTAGCCCTTGACGTCGACAGTACCGAAATTGGTGTAGAGATACTCCGCCTTCAGCGACAGGGTGTCGGTGACCATGTACTCAGCGCCCACACCCGCGACCCAGCCGCCAATGGTCTGCGCTTCATCGTAGACTTCGAGATTGGCCGCGGCGAGACCGGCGGTGCCATAGAGCAGCAGATCGCCGACGGCGAAGCCGAGGCGGCCACGCAAGGTCGCGAGGCCGTTGATGCCGGCATCCTCGTTCCAGTGGTCCGTGTCACTGCCCTCAATGATGCCAGCCGCCGACAGATCGGCTTCGACGCCAAGCACGATGGAATCGAACTGCACGTTGTAGCCGGCCTGCACGCCACCCTGCCAACCGTTGAGGGTAGCGAGGTCGGTGTCGTCGCCGCCATGCGCGGCATCGAAATCGGCATAACCCACGTTGGCGCCGATATAGAAGCCGGTCCAATCACGGCTGGCGCTGACGATGGCCTGGTCGGGAGTGGGAACGTAGAGATCGGCAGCCGTGGCGGTGCCGGTGAGCAGCCCGGCGAATGCCAGGGCAGCGAAGATACGCGTAGTCATATAGACTCCAGATAAACCGAAGCCCCCCACCGCCGCTCCTCTATGGCGACGCGGGATTTGTCAAGATCAGCAAGGCAGTAGAGCAGTCTGCTATGGCACAGAATCAACACTCGTTTGCTGGCCTCATTCTTGCCGGGGGCCGGGGCGAGAGGCTGGGCGGGGTGATCAAGTCCGAATTGCCGGTTGGCGGCGTACGCCTGCTCGAGCGCGTCGCGGAACGGCTCGCAGGCTGTTCGCCATTGCTGGTGGCGCACGGGCGAATCGACCCCGCGGCGCTGCACCTCCAGCCCGACATGGTCGCCGTGGCCGACCTTGCTGGCGACTATGCCGGCCCGCTGGCCGGGCTTGCGGGCGCCATCGCCTGGATCAACACCCTCGGCACACCGCCACAACTGCTGGTCAGCGTCGCGGTGGATACGCCGTTCCTGCCCGCCGATTTCGTTGCCCGGCTGCTCGATGGCCTGGGAGACGCTCCCGCGGCGATCGCCGCCTATAGCGGACAGCCCTACCCTACCAACGCGATCTGGCGTGTGGCGCGATTCCGCGATTTACCGGAACGGGTGCGGGCCGGCACGGCGCCGCGCAGCCTGAAATCGCTATGCGCTGCGGCTGGGGGGCACACCATCGAATGGCCGGCGAGCCCCGCAGGCGATCCCTTCGCCAACGTCAACACGCCGGAAGATCTGGCTGCTGCGGAGCGGCAAGCTACCCACGCCGGGGCTATCCAGAGCTGAGTTTTCCAGAACGGAAATTCGGGCTTGGCAAAGGAAATCAAAACCGCTACACGGGCGCTGCTTCACACGAGGCACGTGTTCCGCGGTAGCTCAGTTGGTAGAGCATTCGACTGTTAATCGAATGGTCCTTGGTTCGAGTCCAAGCCGCGGAGCCAACTCTCTCCCTCAGTTTTGCGACCAACGGCGCCAGCGTTTGCGCGCTGCAGCGCCCGTCACCAGGCCAGCGACTTGCCGTCCAGCGCCGCGAGGAGCTTTTCGTCGTGGCCGTAGATGTCCGAGCTGAAGTGCACGCCGTCGGCCTCGACCCAGGCGGTCAGGTAGGTGATGTGAATCGGCAGCGGCGTCTTGAGATTCACCACGGTGTTTTTCTCTGAGGCGACCACCGAATCGATCCGGGCGTCCGACCAGTCGGCCACTCCGCCGGCAATGAGCACCTGGTCCGCCAGTTCCAGCGGACGCGACAGGCGGATGCAGCCGTGGCTGAAGGCGCGCTCGGCGCGGCCGAACAGACTGCGTGACGGGGTATCGTGCAGATAGACGTCATGGCTGTTGGGGAACATGAACTTGACCCGGCCCAGCGCGTTATTGGGCCCCGGCTTCTGCCGCAGCTGGAACGGGAAACGACTCGCGGTCACCTGGGCCCAATCGACCTGCCGGACATCGTAGACCTCCTTGCCCCGTACCGCCTCGAAGCCCGCGGCGGCGACGGCAGCCGGATTGCTCTGAAGCTTGGGCAGCTCCTCGTTGGCGGCGAGGCCCGCCGGCACGTTCCAATACGGGTTGAACTCGAGGTAGCGGATGGCGTCGCTGAACACCGGGGTGCGGCTGTAGGGCTTGCCCACCACTACCGCCATTTTCTCCTTGATCTCGCCATCGGCGACGCGGCGCAGCTCGAAGCCGGCGATGTTGACGATGATGTATTGCCGCCCCAGGTCGTCCGGCATCCAGCGCCAGCGCTCCATGGCGAAATCGATCGACTCGATCCGATCCTCGATCGGCACGTTCATGGCGACCAGTGACGCCGGCCCGACCACGCCATCGACGTCGAGGCCGTGCCGGGCCTGGAAGCGCTTCACCGCCTCGGCCAGCGCCTCGTCGTAGAGTTCTGGTTCCCCCGGCGCGGCGGCCGCGGCGCCGTCCGTTACAGCCAGGCGAGCGCGCAGCGCCGGAATACGGGGATCAGTCATCCCCGGCTTGAGGGTATCCCCGAGCGGCACCTTGCCCCAGCCGCCGAGCACCGCCAGCGCGTGATAGTCGTCCAGCGCCTTACGCAGCGCCTGATACTCGGCGTTCTGCGGCTCCCACGCGTGCAGCACGGTCTCCACGTCGGCTGCCTTCGACACCCCCGCAAGCGCGGCAGCCTCGTCGATGCTGCGCGGGGCGAGGAAGAAATTCGGGTCGATCTTGTTGGGGAGAAACCGGCCGACCTTCAGGTCCGAGGCATATTCGAGGAAGGCCGCCGAGAAGTAGAGTTCGATGATGGCGAGGCTGCGCTTGTCGGTGTCGCCGGCGGCGGCCAAAAGGCTGGCCAGTTGCTGGCCGGGGTAATCGTCGGGGTTCAGGCCATCATCCGTGGCGTTGACCAGGCGGGAGACCATGACCCCGGCGCGGGCGCTGTTGAGCCAGAGCAGCTCGCCGCTCTGCTCTTCGTAGTAGGTGCGTAGCACGTCGCGACGCTGCTTGATTGGCAGGGGCAGCCGCGGCTCGTTGGCCAGCAGGTCAATGATGTTGATGCGAACCACCGCCACGTCGCGCGGGGAGAGATCGACGCGATCCTCTGCCAATGAGGGCACGACCAGGGCAAGCGCCAGGAGCAGCGCAGCAAGGATGCCGCGGATCGGATCAGGGCATCGGCGGTGCATAGAGGATCCCACCCTGGGTCCATAGGGCGTTGACGCCACGGCTCAGTTGCATCGGGGTTTCCTGACCGAGGTTGCGCTCGAACAGCTCGCCGTAATTGCCGACGCCGGCCAGCACCTTCACCAGCCAATCGTCGGAAAGCCCCAGCGCAGCAACCGCCGGGGCGCCCATGGCCCTCGCTTCATCGGCTCCGGCGCCGACCATCGAGGCCGCATCCAGCTTCTGCTCCTCGGCGTCGATCAGCCCGAACAGGGTCCAGCGCACCAGCGCGGTCCATTGCGGGTCGTCGTCTCGAACCACCGGACCGAGCGGCTCCTTGGAAATTACGTCCTTGAGGATAACGTGTTCCTCGGGCTTGGGGAGTTCGGCCCGCTCGGCGGCCAGCGCCGATCGGTCCGCCGTGTAGGCGTCGCATTTGGCATCGGCGTAGGCGGCACGCGCTTCGTCGCGCTCCTCGAAGCTCATGAAGGTAACGGTCAGCCCGGCCTTCTTGAAATAGGCTGCCGCATTGGCCTCGGTCGTGGTGCCACGGACCACGCAGATGCTCGCCCCGTCCAGTTCGAGCGGGCTGATCGCGCCGAACAGCGCGGGGACCATGAAGCCCTGCCCGTCGAAATAGCTGGTGCCGGGAAAGTCGAGACCAAGCGACAGGTCGCGAGTCATGGTCCAGGTGCTGTTGCGCGACAACAGGTCGATCTTGCGGCCGCTGAGGGCGGCGAAGCGCGCTTCGGCCGAAAGCGGCACATACTGGACCTTGGCTACATCGCCGAGAGCGGCGGCGGCGACGGCGCGGCAGAAGTCGACATCGAAGCCGCGCCAGGTCCCTGCCCCATCCTGCTCCGAGAAGCCACCGAGCCCTTCGCTGACGCCACACACCAGCTCACCGCGGGTGCGGACGTCGTCGAGCGTGCCGCCGTAGCCGACCGAGGTCGAAGCAAGGAACAGGAGCGCTGCTGCCGCCAGCTGTCGTCGGTGCATTGGCCACCCTCATGGCGAGCTGCAAAATCAGCCAAGTCTTGGCTGCATCGTCACGCCAGCACAAGCCCCGTTCCGACCTCGCCGTTACGCCAGCGTTGCCTCGACACGCCGCCCATTCCGCCGCCTCCGCGCCAGCCGCTCTGATTGCCAGCCCTCGGGGGCCCGGCTATAGAGAGCCGCGTGGCCGCACCGATCCCCCAGCTCTCCGTCATCATTCCAGCTCGGAACGAGGCTGAGAACCTGCCCCGCCTGATTGCCGAGATCGAGACCGCGCTGTCGGCGCTAGCGCCGTTCGAGATCATCGTGGTCGATGACGGATCGACCGACGAGTCGATCTCGGTGCTGGGCACCCTCGGCCGCGAGCGCCCGCACCTGCGGCTCGTCCGACATGACCGCTCGGGCGGACAATCCGCTGCGATCCATTCCGGGGTACGCCAGGCGCGAGCCGAGCTTGTCTGCATGCTCGACGGCGACGGGCAGAATCCGCCGTCGGAGCTCCCCAAGCTGGTGGCGCCGCTGTCTGGAGACCCCAGCGGGCGGTTGGGACTGGTGGCGGGCCAACGCGTCGGACGGCAGGACACCTGGTCCAAGAAGCTCGCCTCGCGCCTCGCCAACGGGCTGCGCAGCACACTGCTGCATGACGGCACGCGCGATACCGGATGCGGCCTCAAGGCTTTCCGCCGCGACGCCTTTCTCGCCCTCCCCTATTTCGACCACATGCACCGGTACCTGCCGGCGCTGTTCAAGCGCGACGGCTGGCGGGTCGAACTGGTCGACGTGAGCCACCGGCCGCGACAGGCGGGCCGCTCGAACTATTCCAACCTGCAGCGCGCGCTGGTCGGCGCGATTGACCTTTTCGGCGTCATGTGGCTGATCCGCCGCAGCAAGAAGGCGCAGCCGGTTGCCAGCGATCAAGAGGACTCCTGAGACGATGGCCGAGTGGTTGATGCAGGTCTTTCACGTCGAGAACCAGATCGAGCTCTGGTGGGTCATATTCGGCTTTTGCGCCCAGGCGATGTTCACGGCACGCTTCCTCGTGCAGTGGATCGCCTCGGAGCGGGAACGCCGCTCGGTAATGCCGCGCGCCTTCTGGTACTTCTCACTGCTCGGCGGCGTCATGCTGCTGATGTACGCGGTCTATAGGCAGGATCCGGTGTTCATCCTCGGCCAGTTGTTCGGTGTGGTGATCTATGCGCGCAACCTGTGGTTGATCTTCCAGGAACGGCGCCGTGACGCAGCGTGAGGCCGGCGGGCGCGGCTGGCTCTGGCCGGTTCTCGCCCTTGCCGCAGCTGTCGTGGTCGTGCGCTGGGTACTGCTGGGCTGCAGCGGCATCGACCTGTTCGTCGACGAGACACAGTACTGGCTCTGGGGGCAGGATTTCGCCTGGGGCTATTACTCAAAACCACCGCTGATCGCCTGGCTCATCGGCGCGGTGACCACTCTCGCCGGCAGCGACGCGCCGTTCTGGATCCGGATGCCGGCGCCGCTGCTGAACGGAGCGACGGCGGTACTGCTCGCCGCACTGTCGGCGCGCGCCGTTGGGCCGCGCTCGGCGATCTGGGTGGCGGCGGCGTGGCTGAGCCTGCCTGCCGTGGCGCTGGGCTCGATCCTCATTTCGACCGACACGGTGATGGCGCCCTTTTTCGCCGCGGCGCTGCTGGTGCATCACCGGCTCTCGGAAACCCGTCGTGCTCGCGACGCTCTGCTGGTCGGCGCGCTCGTCGGCGTTGCCCTGCTGGCAAAGTATGCGGCGATCTACTTCGTCATCGGCGCCGGGATCGCGGCCCTGCTCTTTCCCGCAGCGCGGATCGGTTGGCGAAATGCCGGGCTGATGCTGCTGGCGATGGTAGTCGTGGTCGCGCCCAACCTTTTGTGGAACCTAGAGAACGGGTTGGTCACGCTGCGGCACACGGCCGACAATATCGGTTGGGTGGAGAACGGGATCAAAGCCGACAGCGCCCCGGGGCTCGTCGGCCTCGTGATCTTTCTTGCCAGCCAGTTGGCGGTGATGGGTCCGGTGCTGTTCGGCGCCTTGCTCATCGCGCTCTCGAAGTTCCGCCGCTCGGGGCCCCTGGCGGCCTTTGCACTGGTGCCGCTGGCGGCCGTATCAGTGCAGTCGCTGCTCGACACCGCCTATGCCAACTGGGCAGTGGCGGCCTATTTCGCCGGCACACCGCTGGCGATCGCGGTGCTGGCCAGATATCCGCGCCTGCGGGGCGTCGGCCTTGGCATCAATATCGCCATCGCCATCGTGGTTCACGTTCTGGCGCTGTGGCCGCAGATCACACTCTGGCAGGCCGCTCCGCCGCTCGAGCGCTATGTCGGACGTGCCGCGCTCAGCCAGGAACTGATCGCGCTCGCTCACCAGCAGGGCAACGTGCCGATTTATGTCGAGAGTCGCGATATCGCCGCCGACCTGTTCTATGTCGGACGCGACAGCGGGCTCACGTTCTATGCACCGCGCCCGAATGGCCGGCCGATGGATTACTATCAGCAGAACCATCCGCTGCCGGCCGGCCTGACCGGTCCGCTGCTGGTCGTTCGCAGCGCGCCCGCCTCCTGTGCGGACCTCGCCCCGCCCACTCCGGTAGGGCGAGGCGAAGGCATCTACAAGGACAAGGGACTTGTGGCCTACCTCGTCGACGGCGCCTGCCTGGCGCAGCGATAGCCCGATCAGCCGCGCGGCGGCAGGTTGGTACGGGCGCGCGGCACCGTGTTGCCAAGCCCGAGCTGGTCGAGGGCGCGCTCGATCTCGGCATGCGTATAGGGCTTCTCGAAATAGCGTGCGCCCAGCGGCAGATCCGGCGTCTCGCCGGGTCGTGGCCGCGACACCACGATGATCTCGACGGTGGGCCAGCGACTGCGCACCACCTCCGCCAGTTGTGCACCATCGAGCGTGCCGGGCACATCGTACTCGATGAAGGTCACGACGATGCCCGAACGGCTCTCGAGATGCGCCACCGCCTCATCGGAGCTGAAGGCGACGAGGGCTTCGAATCCCGCCGCCTCGAACAATTGCACTGCCCCCAGCATGATCATGGGTTCGTCCTCGACGATAAGGACCAGTGGCCGGCTGCTTCCGGTTGATATCAATTATGAAGACCCGCATTTTCTCACCCATTCGCCCGGCGTATCGACGCCCAAGCGTTCGAGTCGGAGGGGAGGATCCCCATTCGACTCGGCCCATGCGAAATCCTTTCGCGCAACGACGGCAAAAGCGCGACCACGTTTCGCCCTCCCGTTCGAGACCCGAGCAGCGCATAAACTGCTAACGAATCCTCGCCGAAATGACGCGAGGATTAGATAAAGCTCCGAACAAAAGCCCGCACTAGCCGATGTTGCTTGGGGTTTTTGCCGACGTCCCGGTCGAGCCGGACGTCGCCGAGGGACAAAACCCGCGGTCTGTCATCCCGTCGTCATCCGAACCGGAACGGCAAAAACTGCCCAAAAAGTAATCACGCGGCCGTGAGCGTCGAGGCCGTGCAAGGTTTCGCCGTAATGCGACCATGCTTCGAGCACGGATGAAAAACGGAATGAGCGGACGCAATGCCGCAGGTCGCGTAGGCTTTGGCAAGTTGGCTGGCGGAATGCTTCGGGATGATGACGATCACGCGTCATGCATCGACCGCATGGCTCGTATGAGTCCGGGTTGCTTCTCAGCTTGGGGGCCAGCGAACAGGCTTTCAGGCATCGGATGGCGAACAACGGCCGTCCAACTGGCAAGGATGCCAATACTAAGCGTCAACAACGATCACTCCAGCGGTGGAGAGTACGTGTGATGTCACTTAGCGTAACGGGGCCAACGAGCGTCTAGCTCGTCGTTCTGTACTTAGTCGCAACTCAACAACTTGCCTTCGGGCGAGAACAACATTGCTCACACTTGTGAAAGAGGGCCGCCGTGGCGAAAATCAGCGTCTTTGGGATCGGATATGTCGGGGTGGTTTCCGCAGCGTGTCTGGCGGATGACGGCCACGAGGTGGTGGCGGTCGATCTCGACCCCGGCAAGGTAAGCGCGGTCAATTCCGGCTTGTCGCCGATCGTCGAGAACGGGCTCGACGAGATCATTGCCCGCGCCGTGGCCTCGGGCCGGCTGCGCGCCACCACCGACGGGCAGCAGGCGGTGCTCGATACCGATGCCAGCTTCGTCTGCGTCGGCACCCCGAGCGACGACACCGGCGCCGTCGGGCTCAAATACGTGAAGGGGGTCTGCGCCGATATCGGCCAGGCGATCAGGCACAAGCAGAGCTTCCACTCGGTGATCATCCGCTCGACCATCGTGCCGGGCACCATGGACGAGACCTGCATCCCGGTGCTGGAAGAGGCCAGCGGGATGGTCGCCGGCCAGGATTTCGGCGTCGGCTACTATCCGGAGTTCCTGCGCGAGAGCACGGCGATCGCCGACTATTACGATCCGGGCCTCATCGTCTTCGGCGCGCTGGAGCCGCGTACCGAGGCGATCCTCAAGGACATCAACGCCCAGATGCCGGTGCCCTCACACGTGGTGACGCTGACGACTGCCGAGGCGGTCAAATATGCCTCGAACTCCTGGCGCGCCGTGAAGGTGACCTTTGCCAACGAGATCGGCAACATCGCCAAAGCGGCGGGCGTCGACGGCCAGCAGGTGATGAAGCTCATCTGCGCCGACACCAAGGTGAACATCTCGCCCTATTTCATGAAGCCGGGCTTCGCCTTCGGCGGTTCCTGCCTGCCCAAGGACGTCCGAGCCCTGCAGCACCTCGCTGCCCAGAAGGGTGTTCCGTCTCCCCTGCTCGACTCGGTGCTCGTCGCCAATGCCGCGCAGATCGACCGGGCCGAAAAGATGGTGGCCAATTCCGGCGCCAAAACCGTCGGGCTGGTCGGCATTGCCTTCAAGCCCGGCACCGACGACCTGCGCGAGAGCCCGCTGGCCGAGCTCGCGAGCCGGCTGATCTCCAAGGGCCTCGAGCTGCGGGTCTACGACCCCTACGTCTCGCAGGCGGTCGCCGGTGGCGTGAGCGCCATGGGCCGCGGCAACGACGTGGTACCCGACCTGCCCTCGCGGCTCGTCGGCAAGATCGAGGACCTGATCGCCGCGTCCGACGTGATCCTCGTGGGCAATCGCTACGAGGAAACCATCGCGCCGCTCAACTCGGTGAGCGAATACCGCTCGCTGGTCGACCTGACCCGCATCAATGCCTCGCTCCGCTCCAACGGCACCTACGAAGGCATTTGCTGGTAAGCCATGAACCCCTTCGCGCACGCCCTCTACATCCTGTCTGCCGCGGCCATCGCCAGCACCGTGCCCGCCTCGGCCTTCTCCGGCGGAGCCGGGGTGTTCCTCACGCTGGGGGTGATCGGGCTCTGGCGCTACAGCTGGGCGCTGGTCAACTTCGTGCGCGCCCATGTCTATATCCGCATAGCCTACCCTCGGCGGCGGGCCGCCGCCGAGGCGCTCTACGCCACGCGTCGCCCGGCGCACGCATTCTTTCTCGCCACCAGCTACAAGATCGAAGCGGCGATCACTGCGCGGGTCTATCGCTCGATCTTCCAGGCTGCCCGCCGCGCCCCTGGCGGCTCGACCGTCGTCGCGTCGGTGGTCGATCTCGCCGATGAGCGGCTGATCCGCGCCGTCGCAGCGCAGGTGCTGGCCGGAACCAACACGGTCGAAGTGGTGATCGACCGCATCGACGGCACCGGCAAACGCGATGCGCTCGCCACCTCGCTGCGCTCCATTGCCCGGCGCTACCCCAGCGCCGACGATGTCGTGCTACTGATCGACGGCGACACGCAGATCCCCGAGGACATCGTCGAACGCGCCGCTCCGTTCTTCGCCAACGGCAAGGTCGGGGCGCTGACCACGCATGAGCGCGCCGAGATCGACGACGCCCCACTGTTCCGCGACTGGTTCAAGCTGCGCTTCACGCAGCGCCAGATGATGATGTCGGCGGTGGCGCTGGGCGGGCGCGTGCTGACCCTTACCGGCCGCATGTCGGTGTTTCGCGCCGACCTCGCCACCAATCCCGAATTCATCGCCTCGGTGGAAGAGGACTATATCGACCACTGGCGGCTGGGACGGGTGAAGTTCCTCACCGGCGACGACAAGTCGACCTGGTTCTGGCTGCTCAAGCACGGCTACGAGATGGCCTACCTGCCCGACGTTGCCTGCGTCTCGATGGAGACCCAGCCCAAGCCCGGCTTCGTCGAGAGCGCCATCACGCTGATGCGCCGCTGGTTCGGCAATATGCTGCGCACCAATGGCCGCGCCCTGGCGCTGTCGCCGACGCGGATCGGGCCGTTCGCCTGGTGGTCGATCCTCGACCAGCGAATCTCGATGTGGACGACGCTCACCGCGCCGGTCGGCATCGTGCTGTTCTCGGTGTTCGTCGATCCGCTGATCGCGGTCGCCTACATCGCCTGGGTGATGGCGACCCGCTATGCCTATTGCTGGCTGCTCGCCAGCTTCGGCGGTCCGTTCCCCATCACCTACCCGTTCCTGCTCTATTTCGGCCAGCTGTTCGGTGCCGCGATCAAGACCTCGGTCATGTTTCGCCTCGACCGCCAGCGCTGGACCCGCCAGTCGGCGACCAGCGTCAGCAACAGCGGCGGCGCCGGCGGACGGGTCCGCTCCATCAGCTCCAGCTACATGCACGCGCTCGCCCTGGGACTGCTGGTGGCCGGAGTGATCTTCGTGACGGGGCTCCTCAGCCCCTTCCCCATCCATGCCAACTGAGGGCTCACCAGCAATGACCGAAGCGCATGCAGAACTCGACAAACCCATAGCCGCCAGAAGCGCCTCGGCCCCGCTGGCAGCGGAGCCCACCGTACACGGCGAGCATCCGGTGATCCGGCTGCCGTTCAACGTGGTCATCAACGGCCGCTCGTTGCAGGGGCATGCGCTCAGCATCGTGGGGGCGGAAGCCACCGGGCTGATCGACCCGCAACTGCATGGTCGCGTCCAACTGGCCACCCTGGTGTTCAACTTCCCCGGCTACGCCATCAGCCTGCCGCTGGACGCAGCGATCGGCGCCGGGGCGCCGGAGTCGGGCACGGTGACGCTCCGCTTCCTCGAGCCGACCGGCCCGCACCTGCCGCAGTTGCGCTACATCCTCAATGCCTTTGTCGGCGGGGACCTGATCGGCGTCGACGGACTGATCCGCACGGCGGACAAGCCCGAAAAGGTTCGCTCCGAACTGCCTGCGCCCGGGCGCTCAGTATCGCGCGGCCTCATGACCGGCATCCGCTGGGGCGCCTTTGCGGGGCTCGGACTGCTGCTGGTCGGCTTCGTCGGCGTGAAGCTCTACGAGCGGCTGTTCGTGCTGCCGGTCACCGGCCTTTCCACCATCACGCTCGATGGCATGGATCTGAGGGCGATCAGCCCCGGCCAGCTCGATTTCGTCAACCCGGCAGCGAGCAAGGGAGAGATCGCCTTCGCCATCCGCACCACCTCGGGCGAGGTGCTGGCCGTGTCGATGCCATGCGACTGCGTGGTCGCGCCGGGCGCCGCGCAAAGCGGCGCCACGGTGCTGGCCGGCGATACGGTGATGACCGTGGCGCCCAAGGATGCTCCCGTCGTGATCTCCTCCAAGGTCGACGGCAGCGGGCTCAGGGCACTCGCCTCGGGCGCTCATGCCGAGGTGCACATGCCGAGCGGCACGGTCACCACTGCATCTCTCGACGCCAAGGAACTGCCGGGGCTGCTCAGAAGCGCCACCGACGGCGCCGCGATCCCCGTCACCCTGGTGCCGGCCATCGCGCTCGACCAGAGCACCGTGGGTTCGCCGGTCGACGTGCTGATCAAATCCGACCCGCTGGCGGCGGTGGGACGGTTCTTCTCCTTCAACGGACCGGCGAACGAGGGCCACTGATATGAACGCCATCCATCCAGTCGTACTGTGCGGCGGCGTGGGCACACGGCTTTGGCCGTTATCCCGCAGCCAGCAGCCCAAACAGTTCCAGCCCATTGACCACGAGGGCTCGATCACCTTCTTCCAGACCACGGTGCAGCGGCATCGAGGCGAGCTGTTCCATGACCCCGTGGTGTCGGTCGCCGGTGGGCATCTGGGCACGGTTCGCCGCCAGCTTCGCGATGTACAGCGCAATGCGCGCATCATCGCCGAGCCGGTGGCGCGCAATACCGGGCCGGCGGTGCTGTCGGCGGCATTGCTGATCTCGCGCACCGACCCCGATGCGGTGATGCTGATCTGCCCGTCCGACCACGTCATCGAGGGCGATCTCAATGCCCGCATCCGGGAGTCGCACAAGGCGGCGGCCGACGGGCTGATCGTCACCTTCGGCATCAAGCCGCGCTACAACGAAACCGGCTACGGCTACATCATCGATGGCGGCGAGTTCTCCAACTATCGCGGCGTGCACCGGGCCGAGAAGTTCATCGAAAAGCCCAATGCGCAGACTGCGCAGTCGCTGATCGAGACCGGCCTCGCCTACTGGGCGTCGGGCATCTCGCTGATGCGCGCCGATACGGTGATCGAGGAATATCGTCGCTTCGACCCGGTGACCTTCGGCGCGGTGAGCGCTTCGCTTGCCGACGCCGGCAACGAGGACGGTGCCCTGGTGCTCGACGAGGCGAGCTTCGGCTCGGCCGAGAGCCTCCCCACCGAGCGCGCGGTGTTCGAAAAATCCAAGACAGTGGCGCTGGCGCCGGCGGATGTCGACTGGGACGATGTGGGCGCCTGGGCGGCATTCCACACCATCGGCAAGAAGTCGGACGGCGACAATGTCGTCACCGGCGATGTGATGATGGTGAACTCGACCGGCAGCTACGTGCGCGGCTCCGACCGCCTGGTCGCAGTGGTCGGCGTCAACAACCTGGTGGTGGTGGATACGCATGACGCCCTGCTGGTGACGACCCGCGAGCAGTCGCAGGACGTCAAGAAGGTGGTCGAACAGCTCAAGGCGCAGAACCGCCGCGAAGCCGATGACCATTCGTTCGGCGCCACCGACTGGGGCAAGCAGGGCAAGCTCGCCTCGGGCGCCGGCTATACGTTGCGCCATCTCACCGTCAATCCGGGCGCCACGCTGCCGGTGGAAAGCGGTTCGGAATTCCGCCGGCTGATGGTCGTTGCCTCGGGCGGCGGCACGCTGCAGATGGGGAGCCGCCGCCGTGAGATCCGCGCCGGTGCGACCTTCGAGATCGGTCCGGAGCAGACGGCGGAGGTCATCAATGACGGTACAGGCCCGATGCAGGTCATCGAGGTCGCCTGCCATGTGGACGGCCCCCTGACGCATCTCACCCCGTTGCTGGAACTGGCAGCGGTGGCCGACGGGAGCCGCGAACATGCGTAGGGCGTGGGTCCGTGCAGGTCTCGCCGCCGCGGCATGCTCTCTCCCTTGGGCCGCCACGGGAGCCGACTACGCGCGGACCCTCGCCTACGAAAAGACCGTCGCCGCGCTCGCGGCGATGGTCGAGGCCGGCCGCTCGACTACCGATCTCCAGGCGGCGGCAATTCCTCTCGGTTTCAGCTACGCGCCAGCCAAACCAAAGCCGGCCGCGGCGCTCGAACTGGGCGGGGTTCAGGTCAGCCTGGTATCGATCGACCTGGTGCTGAGCCAGCTGGCGCTGCAAGCCGGCGCCAATTATCACGTGGCGCTGCGCCAGGCGCAGGCAAGGCCGGAAGTGCTGCTGGTCGAAGCCGGAGTCGCGAGCCTCGCCCAGCTCTACCAGGCGGTGACCGCCGCCAAGCTGACCGGCATCATCGACAAGACCGACGCCGGCTATGTCGCGCACCTCCCGATCGCGGTGTGGAGCGGCGCCACGCTGGCGTTGCAGCCGGGTGAGACGCTGCTGCTCGACCGCTCCAGCGGCGCCTTCCTGCTCGCCTCAGGTAACCTGGTCGGCGACGGGGCGACCATTGCCGGCAGCGGGGAGGCCAATCCCCGACTCAAGGATTTCAACCCGTTCGTCGTCGTCGCCCTCTCCGGCAACGCGCGGCTCGAGCGGATGCGCTTCGCCGATCTCGGCTATGGCCTGTTCGCGCCGCTGACCGGCGTCACCATCCTCGAAGGCGGCTTCTACGCCAAGCCTGCCCCCTCGGTGGTGCGCGGCAGCCGCTTCGAGCGTGTCGGCTCGCTGGCGCTGGTCGATGCCGATGCGGCCACTGTGGAGGGCAACGTGTTTGCAGCCTCGAGCGGCCCGGCGCTGCTGCTCAACGGCGGCAAAGCCATTGCGGCGCGCGGCAATGTCGTGCTGGCCGGGCAAACCGCCCATGGCATCAAGGTCACCGGGGGAGCCACTTCGGTCGAACTTAGTGGCAACATCGTCCTCAACGCCGGACTCAACGGCATCTTCGCCGATGCCGGCGCCGCGCAACTCGAGATCGACGGCAACCTCATTGCCGGCAGCAAGCGCTCGGGTGTCTCGGTCGCCTCTGCGGACTGTATCGAGGTGACCGACAACCTGCTGCTGCAGAACGCCCAGTCGGGCCTTGCGGTACGCGACAGCGCCGGCCTCAAGGTCAGCGCCAATCGGCTGATCGACAACGGCAATGCCGGCATCAGCGTGACGCACCAGCCCGACTACGGGATGATCGAGATCGCCTCGAACCAGCTCGACGGCAACCGCGTGGGCATCAAGGGGTCGACCACGGCGCGGCTGCAGTTCGCCATGAACGATTTCACCGGCCAGGCGCCGCGGCTGCTCGACGGCGAGCTGGTGCAGTTCACCGACCGCTTCTTCAACCTCAGCGCCACCGACGCAACGCCGACGATCATCGACGGCCTGCAGCTCAAGGCCGGCGCCAAGCTCACACCCAGCGGCGCCCTGCGCCCCACCAGCTGTACCTTCGAAGGGGATGCCTGATGGTCTTTTCGTCCGAGACGTTCCTGTTTCTGTTCCTGCCGATCTTTCTCGCCGCGTACTACCTCACGCCGCCGAAGTGGCGGAACCTGACGCTGCTGCTCGAATCCTACCTGTTCTACGGCTGGTGGCGCTTCGACTTCCTGATGCTGCTGTGCGCCAACACGCTCTGGGCCTATGTCTTTTCCATCCTGGTCGAGAAGTATCAGGGCACCCCCCGCGCGAAGCTCTTCGTCGCCATCGGCGTCACCGGACACCTGCTGGTGCTCGGAGTGTTCAAGTATCTCAACTTCTTCATCGACAGCTTCGCCATGCTGTGGGGCACCACGCCGGACGCCTTGGGCATCCACTGGCAGTTGCTCCTGCCGATCGGTATCTCGTTCTACGTCTTCCACTCGATCAGCTACCTGGTCGACGTCTATCGCGGCGATGCCAAGGTCTCGCGCAACATCATCGACTTCGCCGCCTTCCTCGCGCTGTTCCCGCAACTCGTGGCCGGCCCGATCCTGCGCTACAAGGATCTGGCGCCGCAGTTCGAGCACCGCGAACACAGCTGGGAGCTGTTCAACGCCGGCTGGCAGCGCTTTCTGATCGGCCTGTCGATGAAGGTGCTGATCGCCGACCCGGTGGCGCCCCTCGCCGACGCCATGTTCTCGGCGCCGAACCCGACCGTGGTGGAGTCCTGGCTGGGCGCGCTCGCCTATTCGATGCAGCTCTATTTCGATTTTGCCGGCTATTCGGCGATGGCGATCGGGCTGGCGCTGATGATCGGCTTCCGCTTCGCCGAGAACTTCAACATGCCCTATGTCAGCCGCTCGATCACCGAGTTCTGGCGGCGCTGGCATATTTCGCTCAGCACGTGGCTGCGCACCTATCTCTACATCTCGCTGGGCGGCAATCGTAAGGGCACGGTCCGCACCTATATCAACCTGTTCCTGGTGATGCTGCTGGGCGGGCTGTGGCACGGCGCGGCCTTCACCTTCATCCTGTGGGGTGTCTGGCACGGCGGCATTCTCGTCGTCGAACGGCTGACAGGCTACGACAAGACGGCGCAGAACTACTGGTGGAGCCTGCCGCTCTGCTTCGTCGCCGTGGTGCTGGGGTGGGTGATGTTCCGCGCCCCCGATGTCGGCCAGGCGTTCCAGATGTATGCCGGCATGTTCGGCTTCAACGGCATCGGCATTCGGCCGGAAGTGGCCTGGATGGTCAGCCGCGAGGCGATGACCATGCTTGCCATCGCGATTGCGATCACCATCGCCGAGCCGAAGATGCGCCACCTGTGGGAACCGCAGATCACCGTCAATGCCGACGGCACGGCCACGGCGGCCGCCACCAGCCTGGTCAAGGCCGGAGCCCTCAGCGCGCTCGCCATCTTCTGCCTGATGCGGCTCGCCGAGCAGACCTACTCGCCCTTCCTCTACTTCCAGTTCTGAGGCCGAAACATGCCCGCGAAACCCCTGACCATCGCTGCCGCTCCGGCCTTCGCCCTGCCCGTTCTGTTCCTCGGCTATGCGGTCGTCGCCAATTACGAGTTCGTCACCGGCCTCGGTCGCGACATCGCCGAGATGCCGAAATCGGCGGCCGAGTATCTGAACGGCGAGGCCGCGATCCAGATCGACACCTACTACAAGAAGATCATGCCGCACCGGCTCCCCTCGATCGATGCGATGGGGGCGGCCCGCTACCTGGCGTTCCGCGAAGGGCGACCCGGTGTGGTGGTCGGCGATGACGGCTGGCTGTTTTCCAAGGAGGAGTTCGAGGCAACGCTGAAGCGGACGCCGGACCTGGCGGAGGCCGCGGCCGGCGTCGTGGAAGTGCGCGACCTGCTGGCCGCCAAGGGCATCGAGCTCGTCGTCGTGCCGTTGCCGGCCAAGGCCGACATCTACCGCGAGCACGTCAGCTATGCCGCGATCCCGACAGATCTCGAGCGCCTCTATGAGGATTTCCGCACTGTCCTCGACAATGCCGGGATCAAGTCCATCGAGACGCGCGCGCCGCTGCTTGAAGCCAAGGACAAGGGCCAGCTGTTCCTCACTACCGATACGCACTGGACGCCGCTCGGCGCCGAAGTGGTAGCGGACGCGGTGGGCTCGGCGCTGGGCAAGCGCGACACCCCCTATACCATCGCCGACGCCGCTCCGGTCGAGCGCGAAGGCGACCTCTCGAAATTCATCGTCACCGGCGGGCTGGCACCGCTCGTCGGTCTGGGTCCGGAGACTGTCGTGCCGCGCGAGGCGTCTGCGCCCCCTGCGGCCTCGAGCGCCGACATCTTCGGGCCCTCCTCCATTCCGTTCGTCCTCACCGGCACCAGCTACAGCGCCAACCCGCAGTGGAGTTTTGGCGAGAGCCTCAAGGTGGCGCTGGGCTCGGACGTGCTCAACCTCGCCGAAGAGGGCAAGGGGCCGGTGGCGCCGATGCGCGCCTTCCTCGATAGCCCCACGCTACGCGACACCCCGCCGGAGGTGGTGATCTGGGAGTTCCCGGTGCGCTACCTCGGCCAGACCCAGTTGTGGAAGGCCGGGTTGGCGAAGGAGGAGAGCCAATGATCCGGCCGCTGATCCTCGCCCTTGCCGCCGCCAGTTTGGCGCTGGCGACCGGACTGGCGGTGGTGAACCCCGCCAACGCCGCCACGTGCATGGTGCGCGTGCCGGAGTCGCTGTCGAGCGACTCCGAGCGCGCCCGCCCGATGGTGCCCGGCAAGTGCAAGCCTAAAGAGGCCAAGGTCAAGCATCGCGCGGCCAAGCCGGTCGATCCGATGAAGCTGATCCGCAACCGGATGATCGCCGGCAAGAAGGTCAGCTATCGGGAGCTGCAGGCGCTGGCCGACTCCGGTGACGACCTGGCGCAACTCAACCTCGCCAAGCGCATCGAGGCCGACCACGACCCTGAGACCATCGACGCGGCCGCCCGCTACTATCGGCGCGCCGCCGAGAATGGCCGGACCTCCGCGATCCGCCCGTTGATCCGGCTGCTCAACGCCGATGTGTTCCTCGATCAGCCGAAGAATCTCGCGGCGTCGCGCGACCTGCTTGAAAAGCTCGCGGGCGACGGCGACGCGGTGGCCCGGGACGGACTGATTGCCATGTACCGGACCGGCAAACCGTTCGGGCTCGATCCGACCCGCGCCGACGAGCTGCTGGTCGCCGCCGCCAAGGGGGGCGACGCCAAGGCGGCGCTCGACCTCGCCTTCGCGCTCCTCTCGGGCACGCCGGAGCCGGCTCAGATCGAGGAGGCCAAGGGCTACCTCAAGCTCGCGGCAGCGTCCGACACGCTCAACGTCCGGACCATGGCGGAGAACCTGCTCCGCACGCTCTCGCCACAACTCACCGCCTCCACGGAGACGACAGAATGAACAAGACCCTGCTGCTTGGCGCGGCCCTTGCCGCCGTGCTCTCCGCCAGCCCGGCGCTGGCTGCCAACTCGGCCTTCGGCTGCAAGCACCTCGAGGATAATCCGACGCTTCCCTCGGTCGAGGGCCGTGACGGCTTCTTCTATCGGATCTTCGCGGACCTGCGTATGCAGCACCCGTTCACCGAGGATACGGTGGCCCAGATGGGCAAGCTGGCCGAGGCCCTGAAGGCGCACGGCACCACGATGCTCTATGTGCCGATCCCCACCAAGAGCGTGACGCTGCCGACGTTTCTGCCCGACGAGGCCAAGCTGTTCGGTTTCGACGAGAACGTGGCGGTCGCGGTCTACGAGGACCAGGTCAAGCGCCTCAACGCCCAAGGAGTGATCGCCGTCGACCTGTTGTCGGCGCTGCGCACCACCAATGGCGACGACCCCCCGTTCTTCCGCTCCGACTTCCACTGGACATCGCGCGGCGCGGAAACTGCGGCGCGGACCATCGGCGGCATGATCAAGCAGCTCCCCGCCTATGCCGACGTTACGCCGGTCAACTACGAGACCAAGCCGACAGGTAGCGAGCTCGCCGTGTCGGGCATGCGCCGCACGCTGCAGGCCTATTGCGTGCTTAGCCTGCCGCCGGTGATCAGCACCTCCTACGAGACAGTCGAGGTCGCCAGCGCCGACGCCAGCCTCGACATCTTCGGCAATAGCGGCGGTGAGGCGGAAGGCGCCACCAGCGACGAGATCGCGTTGGTGGGCACCAGCTTCTCGGACGCATCGGTGCCGAACTTCTCGGGCTTTCTCGCCCAGTATGCCAGCCTGCCGGTGGCCAATATGGCGATCACCGGCGGCAACCAGTTCGGCGCCATCACGTCCTATCTCACCTCACGCGAGTTCCAAGCCGACCGCCCGAAATTCCTCGTGTGGGAAAACCCGATCTACAACAACCTGGCGCAGTTCGGCACCGGTTCGCTCACCGAGCTGATCGCTGCTGCCCGCAACGACTGCCAGCCGGTCGGCAACGCCCCGGTGATCGACAAGGCCAAGGGCCTCTACCAGGCTGACCTCACCGGTACGCCGATCGCGGCGAACCAGGTGCTGCTGGCGGATGCCGGCGACAATGGCAGCCGCGACGTGGTGCTCAACTTCGAGAGCACCGACGGGCGCACCTTCACGCGCGAGGTGCACCGCGGCGACCGTTTCCGCGGCACCGGGCGCTTCTTCATCCCGCTCGAGTCCCTCGACAGCTTGGAGCTCTCGAAGGTTTCGATCCAGTTCGATCGCCTTTCCGCGGAGAAGGCGGCGATTTCCCTCTGCAACACCTGATGCCAACAAGGAGAGCCGACATGCTGCGCTCAACCCCCAAACTCGTCGCCCTCGCCAGCCTGATGCTGCTCAGCGCCGCCCCGGCCGCACTGGCCCAGGATGATGGCCTCTACGACGCGCCGGTCGATCCGAACTCCGCCTTCGTGCGGGTGCTGGTGCCCGGCGCCGCGGTGGCGGTGGTCAACGGAACGACCGTCGACAACATCACCGATGGCCTCTCTGCCTATGTCAACGTGCAGCCGGGCGACATCGCTGTTTCGGCGGGGGACGTCTCCGGGTCGGTGACGACCTCGCCCGGCGCCTATTACACCTATGCCTGGAGCGTCGAAGGCGAACCGCTGGTGCTGCAGGACGACCCGGCCTCGGACCCCAGCAAGGCAACGGTCTATTTCTACAACCTCTCCGACCTCGCGAGCGTCGACCTGTTCGTCCCCGCCGCCAAGGCCAAGGCCATCGAAGCGATTGCCGGCGACACCGGCAAATCGGTGGCGCTGAAGGCGCCGCTGACCCTCGATTTCGAGGTGCAGGCGGAGGGCAAGCCGGTCGCCACCGTTGCCGCGCTGGACCTCAAGCGTCGCGGTGGCGTGTCGATCGTCTTCACCGGCTCGAACGGTACCTATACCGCCACTGCCGTCGAAAACGCGTTCTTCCGCGCGCAATAGCGTTCTCGCGCGCGCCGCAACTGTCTCAATCGGAGGCTCCCGATGCCGTCATTCGTCCCCCGCCTCGCCACCCTGCTGCTGCTCGGTTCGGGCCTCGTATCCGCCGCCGTTGCCGCGCCGGTCGAGGTCACTTTCCTGCCGCCGGAGATTCCGGCCCAGGAGGTCTGCGTCGCCAAGAAGGCCGACCCCGACGTGGTGGCGCGCTGGCAGGCGTGGGACGAAGTGTCGGTGCCCGAGGGGGACCCCGAGCTGGTGCTGCGCGACGCGCGACGTCTGCGCGACCTCAACCCGACCGGCAATTTCAAGCTGGTCGACAAGATGCTGGCGGTTGTCGGCAAGATGCCGGCGCCCAAGGTGCCGGACATTTCGATCGATCGGATCAATCTCTACCTCAAGGCCGGCCGGTTGCCGCAACTGCGCGAGACCGGCATCATCGACCAGTTGGAGGCGAATTCCGGCGCCCTTGCGCCCAAGGCGCTCAACCTGCTGTCGACGCTCTATCTCGACGGGCTGGTGGTGAAAAAGGACAAGCAGAAGGGCCTCGGGTACCTGACCCGCGCCGCCATGGGCGGCAATGCCGACGCGTTGCTCCGCCTCGCCTCCATGAACATCGGCGGCGAACAGGTGCCCGGTTGGGAGCTCGACCCCAAGCTTGCCGTGACGATGGCGTTCGGTGCGCTGGTCGGCAAACTCGATCCCGATATCTGCGACCGCATCGGCCGCATCGCGCGCGAATACTCCAAGGGCCTGGTGGTGCAGCAGGACCACGACATCGCCGAGCAATGGCTGCGGCTGGCCGCCGATCTCGGCGATGCCGGGGCGGCATGGAAAGTGGCGCAGCTGCACCTCGAAAGCGAGCTGATCGTCAAGAACAACGACAGCTTGCTGAAATACCTGAACCTCGCCTCCGACCGTGGGGTAGCGGCGGCGCAGGTCGAGCTGGGCAAGCTCTACGAAGCCGGCGCGCTGGTGCCCGAGGATGGGGATCGAGCCGAGGCGCTCTACGCCGAAGCCTCGGAGCTGGGCAGCCGTAATGCCTTGTTCCGGCTCGTCACGCTGCTCGAGAAGGAACAGGCGGTTCCCGACAAGAAGGCCGCCTATGCGGCGCGCCTGACCGAACTGGTCAACATGCCGCAACCGCCAGGCTGGGCCTTCTCGAAGCTGGCCAAGCTGGTGTTGAGCGACAAAGGGCGCTGGTCCGGCGAGGCCGAGGCCAAGGCGCTGCTCGAAAAGGGCGTGGCGCTGGAGGATGCGGATTCGGCCCAGGAGCTGGCCTTCATCCTCTTGCGCCATCGTGATGAGCCGGGCGTGTTCGAACGCGCCACCGAGCTGCTCAGTTTCGCCGTGACCAATGCCGGCAAGATCGACCCGATGACCGACCTGAGGCAGGCCTATCTCTGCCGAGCTCCCAAGGGCGCCGACATGCGGCTTGCCGCGTTCTGGCAGCGCACCGAGGACGCGGCCGGCAACTCCACCGAGTTCATGGATACCGACGATATCAGCGCGCTCGACCCCAACGCCGATCCGATCGCGCTGGCCAAGCTGCAGACCCACGCACTCTATGGCCGTCCCAACTCCGTCGCCTACTATGTCGACTATCTGGGCCGCAACGGCGCCAGCCCGGAAATGCTGGCGTTCTGGCAGTCGCGCATCGATCCGGTGCCGGCGACGGTCGATGCGCTGGCGCGGCATCGGCTCACCGTGACCCCGACGCCCGAGGTGATCGAGGAGACCATCGCGGCGCTGAAACGGGCGCGCGAAGATGGCCTGCCGCGCGCCGCGGTCGACTTGGGTTCGGTGCTGCTCGACTATTTCCCCAGCGACGCCGAGAAGCGGTCGGAAGCGATCGGCTACCTCACCGAGGCCGCACAGCAGGGCTCGGGTGAGGCCATCCTGCGCCTCTTGCCGATCCTCCAGGCCCAGGGGATCTCCGACACCGACCTGCTGGCGCAATATCACCAGACGATCGAGCAACGCGGCGACGCCGATGCGCTGATCTTCGCCGCCTCGAAAACCCGGGACGAGGAGTTGCGGCACGACTACCTCTATCGCGCCGCGAGCGTCGTCGACTGCACTTTCGAGAATACCATCAAGTTGGCCGGCGCCTTCGTCGCTACGGCCGACGACGCGGAAACCGAGCACTGGCTGGAGGTCAGCCTGCGGCTCGCCGGCGATGATGGCTGGCGCCATACGGCGATCGCCGACCGCTACATGGCCATGGGCGGCAAGGAACGGACCAAGACGGCGATCGAGCTGTTCGACCAGGCCGTGGCGCTCGGGGACGACACCGCGGTCAGCCGGCTGGTGAAGATCTACGCCGATCCCAACAGCGAAGATTACGCTCCGACCAAGGCGGTCGCGATGTTCAAGCGAATGATCGACGACGCGCCGGTCGCTGACCTCGGCAAGATCCGCGACAAGGTGCTGAAGGCCCCGCCGGCGATCATGACGGCGGTACTGGAGCAGGTCGACTGGTCGGCGCGCTACGCCGCGGCGGCGGCGTCGGGCGACGCCGTGGCGATGCGCGAGCTGGCGCTCTACCTGCGTTCGACCGGCACCACGGCCGCAGAGGCACGCGACGCCAGCTCATGGCTGAAGCGGGCCGCGGAGGGTGGCGACGCCGTTGCCATGGTCGAACTCGCCAAGGCCTATGCCATGGGCATCGGCATCGAACCGTCGATCCAGCAGGCGACGATGCTGCTGAAGGATGCAGCCGGCCTCGGCAATCCCGAAGCGCAGCGCCTGCTGGCGTCGATGGCAGTGGAGAACTGAGATGCGAATGGCACTCGGCCTGATCACAACGATGACGCTGCTGCTCGGCACGGCGATGCCGCGCGCGGAGGATAAGCCGTTTGCCTGCCCACCCTCGCCTGCCCCGGTTGTCGCGCTCAATTTCGGCAGCCGCTACACCGACGACAGCAAGACGCGTTCGGACATCGACGAGGTGTCCAATGCCGAGGTCGATCGCGCTCTGCGTCCGGTGGAGGCGTTCATCGGCGAACTGATGAAGATGGCCAACACCGCGCTGATGGACGGCGACGCCGCGCGTGGCGAATGCGTTCTCGACTGGCTCGATCAGTGGGCTGCAGCCGGGGCGCTCACTGAACTCGAGACGCTGAACGTCAAGCTGGCGATCCCGGCGCGCTACGCCGGGCTGGCCATCGCATTGCTGCAGGCCGAGACAGCCGGCTCGCTCGATCCGGCCAAGCGCGAACGCGTCATTGCCTGGCTCACCGGCGCGGCCAACGCGATGGAGCAGTTCTTCGAGACCGAAGCGCCCAGGAACGCCAAGCGGGCAAACCTGCGCGCCTGGGCCGGGCTGGCTGCCGCCGCCATCGGTCGCCTCAATGGCGATGCCGCGATGCTGGATTGGGCCAGGGGCAGCTTCGAGCTCGTCACCTGCCAGGCCTCGCCCGACGGCAGCCTGCCGCTCGAAATGAACCGGGCCGACAAGGCGCTGAACTACCAGCTCCATGCCACCGCCCCGCTGATCGTCACCGCCGATCTGCTCAAGGCCACCGGCTACGACGGCTACGCCGCCTGCGATGGCAAGCTCGGCACGATTGCCGCGTTCAGCCTCAGGGCCATCCAGGACCCATCCATCGTCCAGCAGATCAACGGCAAGGAACAGACGTTCCAGACCGGCAAGCAGGCGCTCGAGCCGTTCATGCTGGCCTGGGTCGAGCCGCTGTTGCGGCACGCTCCCGACCCCGCCACCAACGCGTTCGTCCAACCGTTGCGTCCACTGGCGCATGCCAAGCTCGGCGGGAACCTGACGCGGCTGGGCGATTGGGTTGCCCGTTTGCCGGCATCAACTAGTTAACCCTTCGGCCCGAATGACGGCGCCGCCTGCCAATAAGAGGCGGGCGGCGCTTTTCATCCTGGGTTCACCTAGGTACCCTTATAGCGCGGTAGAAAACTGCGCTTAAGCTCTGTTGCTTGGCCCACAGCGCGCTTTCCGAATGAAAGCGAAATTGTACTTTGTCCAAGAAGCGTTCCTTAAAGGATTCTGCAGTAGGCCCGCGCCCGAAAAGTCGGGGGCTGGTCCGACTTCGCCGTTCTCTTGCGGAAAGTGTGGCCGTGGTTCCTGCAGCTGGTGTTGATGCCCCCGCCGATCTGGGTGCACGCTTCTCATCCGTTCTTGCCAAACTCGATGGGCGTAAGGTCAGCGCTGAGACGCTGTTCGAGACGCTGAAGCTCGAGACCCTGGACTGGGGGCTCGACAACGACGTCGAGACGGCCATGGTCACGCTCACCGGCAAGCCCGTGACGGCGGGCGACGACCGCTGAATACGCACCTGTGGCAACTGTCGGCAGCTGAACCGCGTATTCAAGCATCATTCATCTCTATTAGCGCCTGATTAACGCATTCGATCTGCATCGGATCGACAGCAACGAACGCCTTTGCGTCGGTGCTAACCCATGGAGATGGTCATGCGTATTCGCGTTCCGCTGCGCTTTGCCAGCACTTGCGCCTTTGGTTTGCTCGCCACTATCGCCTATTCTTCCAGCGCTTCAGCGTTCGGGCTGTCGGAAAAGCAAACGGCCCATATCGAGCGCAATATTCACTGCAACATTCTGCTGCTGACGGATCTGGCAGCCTTCCGCGCCGACCCCGACTGCGGTGGCAAGCTGGTCGAAACCCACTCGATCGGCCCATCGGGCAGCGGCAATGGCGCGCGTATCACCCCGCCGATCGTCTGCGACGAAGGCCCGCGGGAGTCACTGCTTGCCGCCGTCGACGAATGTCAGATCAATTGATCAGCTGCCGGCGGCGGTAACATAACAGCCGCCGCCGTCCGCCTTGATGGCCGCGCAGATGGCGTTGGCGCGCTCGAGCGATGGCGTCGGCAGTTGCACGCGGTAGATATTGCCTGAGCTTTCGACCTCTGGTTTGACTTCGCCGAACAGCGTGCTCCAGCGTCCCTCGACATACGCCCGTGACCGTTCCGCCTCGGCAGGGTCCGATTGACTCGACAGGTGCACGATGGCGGTGCCGCCGCCGCCCGGTGGCTCCGGCGAGGCAGCGACGGCCACGTCGATGGTCAAAGGCTCGCCGCTGGTGATGCCGAGGTCGCTGAGTTCCGCCGCGCTGAACACATACATGTCGTCGGGCGGCGTGCGTAGCATGTGCGAGATCACCTGCTGGTTGACGCCGAACGACTGCATCGCGTCGAGCACATCGCCCAGCGTGGTCTGCGCCAGCACCAGATCGGCGACTTCCGCCGAGATCTGGTGCACGCCGAGCTCCCCTACGGCCTGTCGGTCGATGCCGGCGAAGAAGATGTAGGCGCAGGCCGAATAACACCCCATGTCCTTAGGCACGAAAGTGGTGAGCCCGCGCTGGTGAATGGCGCCGGCGATCTTCAGTGCGGATTCGACTGAACCGCCGGGACTGTTGAGAGCGACCACCCGCACGTCAGGCCGGGCAGCCAGCGCGCGGTCGAACTCCGCGGAGGTCTGATCGGTGATGTCGGCGTTGAGGAGGATCACCTCCGGTTGCTCCTCGGGCAGCACGAAGGCGCCGCGCGGCGGCGCCCCGCCGGTCCCCTCGGCCTTCTTCAGTTCGTCCGGCGGCGGCAGGCTGCTGAGCGGAGTGAAGTGAGAGGCGATGTAGACCGAGGCGATCGCTCCCTCGTTCTTGTAGGTGTCGCCCCAGGCGAGCGAATAGCCCACCGCCTCGCCCGCCGCGCTGACGAACATCGTATAAAACGAGTAGTCGCCGATCTGCCCGGAAACCACGAAGCGCCCTGCTCCAAAGCTGCGATAGGTGACGGTGCGCTCCGGATCGGGGCTGGTCATCGCGTCGAACAGCGTTTCGAACGACTGGTCGGCCAGGGAGACGTGCATGGTCTCGAGCGAAAACTCGCCATCCTCACTGACGTAGGAGGTGCCGGCATCGGTCGGGTTTTGGATGGAGAGCAGGCGCAGCGGAATCATCATGGCGACATGCGCCGGCGTGTCGCTGACCAGCTCGATGCCGAGCTTGCTGTCGACTTGCCTCGCGAGGTCGCGCAGCGAGCGTCGCTCGAAATCGGTCAGCACCCCGGTCGGGGCGCGACCCTGGCTCTTCTGGAAGGCGGCAATCGCGTCGAAGGTGCCGCGCCCGAACTGGCCGTCAACCAGGTACTGATAGTGGCCGAGCAGGATCAGGTCGGTCTGGGTCGCGGAGCGCTCATCGTCGCTCAGCCGCTCGAACCAGAGCTTCGAATCATCGAAGGAGGCATGTGCAGCGAGGGCCGGCATCCAAAGGAGCAGCAGCCATAGCAGGAGCCGAAACGCGTTGCGCATGAGATACTAGCCAACCAACCCGACCGGCATTGTCGCATCGATCGCGGGACGGCGCCAGCAAATGGAAAACGGTCCACAGGAAGTGGTTTGCGGAAAGTGCGAGAATCGAAGGCCCGCGCTTTCGCGAGCGTGACTGCCAAGTCACATACTTGCAGGCAGGCTAAAGCGTTTCACCAATGAACCGAACCGTACTCGGTGTCATCCCTTGCGAAAGTTCGCAGGGATGAGAGCCGGCGGGTGGTCCAAGGCCGAGCCGTACCGGTGCGGCTCAACCGCGAAACACCCTAGATCGAGTAGCCAGTGTCCCATTCGAAGATGCGGGCGTAGAGGTCTTCGGCCATCTGCACTGGATCGTGCAGTGCTCCATGCAGCACCACGTCAGGGTTCTCAGGCGCTTCGTAGGGGCTGGAAATGCCGGTGAAATTGCTGATCTCGCCGCGCCGCGCCTTGGCGTAGAGCCCCTTTGGATCGCGGGCCTCGCACACTTCGAGCGGGGTATTGACGAACACCTCGGTGAACTTGACGTCGCCCGCCACCTCGCGCGCCAGCCGGCGCTCGTTGCGGAACGGCGAGATGAACGAGACGATGACGATCAGCCCCGCATCGGCCATCAGCCGCGCCACCTCGGCGACGCGCCGGATGTTCTCGACCCGCGCCTCGTCGGTGAAGCCGAGATCCTTGTTCAGCCCATGGCGAACGTTATCGCCATCGAGGATGTAGGCGTGACGGCCTTCCGAGGTCAGGCGCTTCTCGATCAGGTTGGCGACGGTCGACTTGCCGGAACCGGACAGGCCGGTGAACCAGACGATCTGCGGCGTCTGGCCCTTCATCTCGGCGCGCACCTTACGGTTCACGTCGAACGACTGGTAGCTGAGGTTCCTGGCGCGCTGCAGGCCGTACTCGATCACCCCGGCGCCAAGGGTAGCGTTGCTGATACGATCGATCAGGATGAAGCTGCCCGAGAGCGGATTGTCGGCGTAGCTGTCGAAGGCGATCGGCTTGTCGGTGGCGATGGTAACGGTGCCGACCTCGTTCAATTCCAGAGTCTTTGCAGCCGATTGCTCGAGCGTGTTGACGTTGGTTCTGAACTTCAGCGCGGTAATCGAGGCCGGCACCTGCTGGGCGCCGAGCTTGAGCAGGTAGGAGCGGCCCGGAATGGCCTGCTCGTCGCTCATCCAGACCAGGCGCGCCTGGAACTGGTTGGAATAGTCGGGCGTCGCACCGGGGTGCACCAGCACATCGCCGCGCGAGATGTCGACTTCGCGGTCGAGCACCAGCGTCACGGCTTCCCCGGCAATGGCGCGGGGCTGGTCCCCGTCCATGGTGACGATGCGGCTGATCCTCGCCGGCTTGCGGGACGCAGCGACAAGGATGTCGTCGCCGACCTTCACCTCGCCGGACGCGAGGGTTCCCGAAAAACCGCGAAAATCGAGGTTGGGACGGTTCACCCACTGCACCGGAAACCGCAGCGGTTTGCTGGCACGATCGGTCGCCACCTCGATGCTCTCGAGATAGGGCACCAGTTGCGGGCCGTCGTACCAGGGGGTCTGCGGGCTGGGGGCGAGGATGTTGTCGCCTTTGAGGGCCGAGAGCGGGATGGCGGCGAGGGTTTCGAAGCCGAGATCCCTCGCGAAGGCGCGGTATTCCGCTTCGATGGCGTTGAACACGTCTGCGTCGTAGCCGACCAGATCGATCTTGTTGACCGCCAGCACCACGTGCTTCACGCCGATCAGGCTGAGGATGAAGCTGTGGCGACGGGTCTGGGTAAGGACGCCCTTGCGGGCGTCGATCAAAACAATGCCGAGATCGGCATTCGAGGCGCCGGTCGCCATGTTGCGGGTGTACTGCTCGTGGCCCGGGGTGTCGGCGACGATGAACTTGCGCTTGTCGGTCGAGAAAAACCGATAGGCGACGTCGATGGTGATGCCCTGCTCGCGCTCGGCGGTAAGGCCATCGACGAGAAGCGAGAAGTCGATGCCTTCGTCGCCGGTGGTGCGGTTGCGGCTTTCCTTGCGGAGCGACGCGAGCTGATCGTCGAGGATCAACTGGCTGTCGTAGAGCAGCCGACCGATCAGCGTCGACTTGCCGTCATCCACCGACCCGCAGGTGAGGAAGCGCAGCAGGCTCTTGTCGGTCTGCTCGGCGAGCCAGAGCTCGAGCGCGGTTTCGGCTGAGGGGGCGGTCATGGGTACACTGGCCATCAGAAGTACCCTTCCTGCTTCTTCTTTTCCATCGAGCCGATACTGTCGGAGTCGATGAGGCGTCCTTCGCGCTCCGAGGTACGGGAGGCCTGCATTTCCATGATGATCGACGGCAGGTCGGCAGCGTCGGAGCGGATGCCGCCGCTCAACGGATAGCAGCCGAGCGTGCGGAAGCGGATCATCTCCTCGCGCGCCGTCTCGCCGGGATTGAAGCGGAAGCGATCGTCATCGACCATGATGAGGGTGCCGGAGCGCTCCACCACCGGGCGGCGGCGGGCGAAATAGAGCTCGGGGATCTCGATGCCCTCGGCGTAGATGTAGGTCCATACATCGAGCTCGGTCCAGTTCGAGATCGGGAACACACGCATGCTCTCACCGGGCGCCAGCCGCGTGTTGAAGATGCGCCACAACTCCGGGCGCTGGTTCTTCGGATCCCAGGCATGCTGGGCGTTGCGATGCGAGAAGATGCGCTCCTTGGCACGGGACTTCTCCTCGTCGCGGCGGGCGCCACCGATGGCCGCATCGTACTTGCCGGCGTTGAGAGCCTGGCGCAGCGCCTGCGTCTTCATGATGTCGGTGTGCACGGCAGAGCCGTGATCGAACGGGTTGATGCCCTGAGCCAGGCCGTCCGGATTGGTGTGCACGATCAGGTCGAGATCGTATTGCCGCGCCATGCGGTCGCGGAATTCGATCATCTCGCGAAACTTCCACTTCGTATCGATATGGAGGATCGGAAACGGAATGCGGCTGGGGAAGAACGCCTTGCGCGCCAGGTGCAGCAGCACGGACGAATCCTTGCCGATGGAGTACATCATCACCGGGCGCTCGAAGCTCGCCGCGACTTCGCGGAAGATTTCGATGCTTTCGGACTCGAGGGATTTGAGGTGGCTGAGACCACGCGGGCCGACGGAACTCATTGGCGCTGGGGAACCATGTTTCAACGCCAGTGAAATACGCGGTCGACAAAGGGGCGGCAAGCGCTACTAGACTACTAAGAAACTCAACTATTCTGCCCGTTTGCGTCTATCCGACGTTGTAAAGGTGGAGCTTGTCGCATGATCGTCACGACAAGAACGGCGGCACCCGGGATCCCGAGCAAAGGAAAATCTATTCCATGACCGCAACGGCGCTCGTCTGGCTCAGAAACGACCTGCGGATCACCGACAACCCGGCATTGTCGGCTGCCCTCAAGCACGGCAAGGCGCGAGCAATCTACATCGAGGAGACCGACAGCCGGCTGCGGCAGCGCGGTGGTGCAAGTCGCTGGTGGCTGCACCACAGCCTCAATCGGCTCTCGGAAGCGCTGGCCGGGCTTGGCGTGACCTTGGAGACCGGCGAGGGCGTGGCAGAAGCCGAACTGTTCAAAACGATAAGGCGGCACGGCGTCGATGCCGTATACTGGAACCGTCGCTACGGCTCGTCGGAGCGGGATATCGATGCCGGGATCAAGGCGCGCCTCAAACGCGAGGGCATCGAGACCGAGAGCTTTGCCGCCAACGTGCTGGTCGAGCCGTTCGAGATGGCGACCGGCGGCGGCAAGCCCTACTCGGTCTATGCGCCGTTCTGGAACAGCTTGAGGAAGCGTGACATCGAACGCCCCTTACCGAGGCCACGAGCCGGCAAAGCGATCCGGCCGACGCGGGTCGATGCCGACTATCGCGAGCCGGATTGGGGCAGAAAGATCGGGCGGCACTGGCGGATCGGCGAAGCCGCGGCGCACCAACGGCTGGAGCAGTTCCTCGAGCAACTGGTGATGGATTATCCGGAGGGCCGCGACATTCCGGCCAAGGCGGCCACGTCGGGACTGTCGCCGCACCTGGCATTCGGCGAGATCAGCCCGCGGCAGGTCTGGCACACGGCACAGGCGATGGCCCAGCACGCACCGTCCACGGCCTCGGCGATCGAGAAATTCCTGTCCGAGCTGGGTTGGCGGGATTTCAACTACAACCAGCTCTACCATCGCGAGGATATTGCCCGCGTACCGATGGTGGAAAAATACGCGCATCTGCAGTGGCGGCACGCCGATGCCGCGCTCGAAGCCTGGCAACGCGGGCAGACCGGCATCCCGATCGTCGATGCCGGGATGCGCGAGCTGTGGGAGACCGGGGTCATGCACAATCGCGTCCGCATGCTCACCGCGTCGCTCCTCGCCAAGAACCTGCTCATCGACTGGCGGAAGGGCGAGCAGTGGTTCTGGGACACGCTGGTCGATGCCGACCCGGCGAACAATCCCGGCAACTGGCAGTGGGTGGCAGGCAGCGGACTCGATGCCTCGCCCTACTTCCGCATCTTCAACCCGGTGACGCAGGGCGAACGGTTCGATCCGGCTGGAGACTATGTGCGCCGCTGGGTGCCGGAGGTTGCGGGCCTGCCAGACAAGCTGGTGCACCGGCCATGGGAAGCGCCCAATGCCGCGGCACTCGCCTACCCCGAGCCGATCGTCGACCTGAAGGTCTCTCGCGAGCGCGCACTCGAAGCGTTCAATGCGCTGTAGCAAGGTCCGATATTCCGTCAATCCGAGCGCGGGCGCGAAATCCTGCCCTTTCTCTGTCGGGCGGGAAAATCGCATACCAATCCGCAGCTTAAGCCTTGGCAGTGATCAGGCTGCCGCCTAGGTTCAGCGCACCCTCCCACAGCCCCCTGCGCTCCATGACCAACCACCCCGACGTCATCTCCGCCATCGGCAATACGCCTCTGATCCGACTCAACCGCGTCTCCGATGCGACCGGTTGCGAGATCTGGGGCAAGGCGGAGTTCCTGAACCCGGGTCAATCGGTGAAAGACAGGGCGGCGCTGTTCATCATCCGCGACGCCGAGAGGCGCGGGCTGTTGCGGCCGGGTGGAACGATCGTCGAGGGCACGGCCGGCAATACCGGCATCGGGCTTTCCATGGTTGCCAATGCGCTCGGCTATAAATCGGTGATCGTCATCCCCGAAACGCAGAGCCAGGAAAAGAAGGACGCGCTGACCCTGCTCGGCGCCGAGCTGATCCAGGTACCGGCCAAGCCTTACAAGAACCCCAACAACTACGTGAAGCTGAGCGGCCGGCTGGCCGAGAAGCTGGCGCGCGAACTGCCCGGCGGCGCGATCTGGGCCAACCAGTTCGACAACACCGCCAACCGGCAAGCGCATATCGAGACCACCGGTCCTGAAATCTGGGAGCAGACCCAGGGCAAGGTCGACGGGTTTGTTTCGGCCGTCGGCTCAGGCGGCACGCTGGGCGGCATCTCAATGGCGCTGAAAGCGAAGAACCCCGACATCCAGATCGGGCTTGCCGACCCCGAGGGCGCGGCGCTCTACAGCTACTACACCACGGGCGAGCTCAAAAGCTCAGGCAACTCGATCACCGAGGGCATCGGCCAGGGGCGCATCACCGCCAACCTCAAGGATATCGTGGTGGATCGCGCCTACCAGATCCCCGACAGCGAGGCCCTGCCCTATGTGTTCGACCTGCTCGAGCACGAAGGGCTCTGCCTCGGCGGGTCGTCTGGCATCAATATCGCGGGTGCGGTGCGGCTGGCGCGCGATCTGGGGCCAGGCAAGACCATCGTCACCATCCTCGCCGACTACGGCAACCGCTATCAGAGCAAGCTGTTCAACCCCGAGTTCCTGCGCTCCAAGAACCTGCCGGTACCGCATTGGCTCGAAGCTCGCACGCCCATAGACTGGCAAGCAGTCGTTGAGGCGGAGCCTGTTGCGTGACTGAATTCATCTTTCGAGAGGACAGCTATGTCCGCTCGCTGCCGACGCTGGTGACGGCGATCACGCCCGAGGGCGGGATCGTGCTGGACCGGACGATCTTTTATGCCACCTCGGGTGGCCAGCCCGGCGATACCGGACGGCTGGAGCGGGCCGATGGCAGCTCGGTCAGCCTCATGGGCACCATCCATCCCGACGGCGACAAGACGGCGGTCGTGCACCTGCCGGCGGAGGGCCAGCCGGCCTTGGCGGTGGGCGAGGAAGTGATCGCGCATCTCGATTGGGAGCGGCGGCACAAGCTGATGCGGATGCATACCGCGCTGCATCTGGTCACCGTGGTGCTGCCCTACCCGATCACCGGCGCCGCCGTGGGCGAGGACAAGGGACGGGTGGACTTCAACCTGCCCGACGTCCCCGACGCGGCAGAGGTCGAACGGAAGCTCAACGAGCTGGTCGAGGCCGCTTTGCCGGTGACGGCCGAGTGGATCACCGATGCCGAGCTCGAGGCCAATCCCGGGCTCATCAAGTCGATGAACGTCAAGCCGCCGATGGGTCAGGGACGGGTGCGGCTGGTGCGTATCGGCGATGTCGACCTGCAGCCCTGCGGCGGCACGCATGTGAAGAACACCAGCGAGATCGGGCCGCTGCGCCTGGGTAAGATCGAGAAGAAAGGTGCGATCAATCGCCGGGTCACGGTGCTGTTCGGGTAGCTGGTTCGCTTGGCGCCCCTCACCCTGACCCTCTCCCCAGCGGGGAGAGGGGACGCGCTTTGCATCGGCGGTGGCACATCGCCCCCTCTCCCCTCTGGGGAGTGACCGGGGTGAGGGACGGCAGGTGCACTGCTACTCGATCGGCGGGGCCCAGATCAGGCCGCCATTGATCCACAGGGCGTTCTGGCCGCGGACCACGGCGGCGCCGGTGGCGGGGCCGAAGTTTCGCTCGAAGATCTCGCCGTAATTGCCGACAGCCTTGATGACATTGGCGATGAACATCGGGCTCAGGCCGATGCTGGGCCCGAACGTCCCCTCGAGCCCGAGCAGGCGGCGGATGCGATGGGTCTTGGCGGCGGCGAGCGAGTCGATGTTGAGGGAGGTGACCCCGGCCTCCTCGGCATCGATCAAGGCGTAAAGCGTCCACTCGACGATATCGAACCATTGGTCGTCGCCGGAACGGACCACCGGGCCGAAGGCCCCCTTGGAGATGCGCTCTGGCAGGATACGGTGGGTCGCCGGCTCGGGCAGGCTGCGGCGCATGGCGTTGAGGAAACTGGCCGAGGCCGAGACCGCGTTGCAGAGGCCCTGCCGGTAGGCGACGGTCAGGTCTTCGCGATCCTCGTAGAGGACTTCGGTATAGGTCGCCTGCGTGCCGAAAAAGAACTCCCGGAGGTTGGCCAACTCCTCCGGCGCATCGACGACGCAGATCTTGACGTTATCCAGTTCGTAGGCGGAGACGAAGCCCAGCGACTGCGGCACCATGATCGCCTGCCCGTCGTAGAACGAGGTCGCGACGTAGCTCGCGCCGTAACCGGTGTCGCGGCGCATGGTCCAGGGCGCATTGCGGGTGATGAGGTCGATGCTGCCGGTCTGCAGTTGGGCGAAGCGGCTGTCGCCCGACAGCGGCACGAACTCCATCTTGCTGGCATCGTTGAACACTGCGACGGCAACGGCGCGGCAGAGATCCACGTCGAAACCGGTCCAGCGGCCGTCGGTGCCGGGCTGGGCGAAGCCGGGCAGCGGATCGGCGGTGGCGCAGATCAGGTGGCCGCGGTCACGGATCGCCTGCAAGGTCGGGCCGGCTGGGGCCAGCGTCGGCTGCTGCGCCCAGGCCAATGATGGAGCGAACACTGCGATGCATAGGATGACGCGGACGAGGCCACGCCAAACGGCCGAAACCGTCATGGTCTAAACGCTGCTCCAACTCGCCCTCGGCGCGCAATATCCAGATGGAGGGTGACCGGGTCAAGGCGGCATGGTGGCGCCCGGCGGAGGGTGTGCGCTCCCCACCCCGTTGAGGGATGGGCCGGGGGTGGGGGTGGGGGTCCATCGGTGATTACCGGACCACCCCCTCGCTCAATCCCTCCCCTCGAGGGGAGGGAAGCGGAAGCAACGCCTCGGTGCAACCGCCTCAGTGCAGGATCTGGCTGAGGAACAGCTTGGTGCGCTCGTGCTGCGGGTTGGAGAAGAATGCTTCGGGCTCGTTCTGCTCGATGATCTGGCCCTGGTCCATGAAGATCACCCGGTTGGCGACCTGCCGGGCGAAGCCCATTTCATGGGTGACGCAGAGCATGGTCATGCCTTCTTCGGCGAGGCTGATCATCACCTCGAGCACTTCCTTGACCATTTCGGGATCGAGCGCCGAGGTCGGCTCGTCGAACAGCATGATCTTGGGGTTCATGCAGAGCGAGCGGGCAATGGCGACGCGCTGCTGCTGGCCGCCGGACAACTGGCCGGGATACTTGGCCGCCTGCTCGGGAATGCGCACCCGCTCCAGATACATCATCGCCGTCTCTTCAGCCTGCGCCTTGGGCACGCCACGCACCCAGATCGGGGCCAGCGTGAGGTTCTGCAGGATCGTCAGGTGCGGGAACAGGTTGAAGTGCTGGAACACCATGCCGACTTCGCGGCGCACTTCGTCGACCCGTTTGAGATCGGAGGTGAGTTCGACCCCGTTGACGATGACCTGCCCCTTCTGGTGCTCCTCGAGCCGGTTGATGCAGCGGATCAGCGTCGACTTGCCCGAGCCCGACGGCCCCGCGATGACGATGCGCTCGCCCTTCATCACCTTCAGGTTGATGTCGCGCAGCACGTGGAAATCACCGAACCACTTGTTCATGCCGATGATCTCGACCGCCACTTCGGTCTTGGAGACCTGCATGTTCTGCCGATCGATATCGCGATCGACGACGACTGGAGATACGTCTGACATCAGTTACCTCTTGTGGCCGGTATTGAGCCGGCGCTCCCAGTATCGGGAGTATCGGGAGATGGAAAAGCAGAGCACCCAGAATACGGCCGCGGCAAAGATGTAGCCGGTGACTGCCTGGGTTGGCGCTGCCCATTCGATGGCGTCGTTCTTGGTCTTCACCGCTTCCAGCAGATCCTTCATGCCCACGATATAGACCAGCGAGGTGTCCTTGAGCAGCGAGATGAAGTTGCCCACGATCCCGGGGATCACGTGCTTGAGGGCCTGGGGCAGGATGATGAAGCCCATGCGCTGCCAGTAACCAAGGCCGAGCGCGGCCGCCGCTTCGTACTGGCCGCGACCGATCGCCTGCATGCCGCCGCGGACCACTTCGGCCATGTAGGCCGAGGCGAACAGCGTCACGCCGACCAGGGCGCGCACCAGTTTGTCCACGGTGGTCCCCTGCGGCATGAACAGCGGCAGCATGATCGAGGCCATGAACAGGATAGTGATCAGCGGCACGGCACGGATCAGTTCGATGAAGCAGATGCAGAGCGTCTTGATGATCGGCAGTTTGGATTGCCGGCCGAGCGCCAGGAGGATGCCGAGCGGCAGCGACAGGCTGATGCCGACCACCGAGATGATCAGCGTGACCAGCAGGCCGCCCCACTGCTCGGTCGGCACATAGCGCAGACCGAACAGGCCGCCCGACAGCAGGATCACCGAGGCGACGGGGAAAACGACGAAGAACAGGACGGCGTTGACGACCTTGAACGGCGCCGATGGCCAAAGCAGCGGCAAGCCGAGCAGCGCCAGCATGGCGAACACGATGTTCGGCCGCCAGTACTCGCTCATCGGATAGAACCCGTAGATGAAGAACTCGATCTCGCTGGAGATATAGGCCCAGCAGGCGCCGACATTCTCCACCCGGCACTGCTCGACGGTGCCGCCCGGCGGGACGGCCCGCCCGATGAGGAAGCCGTAGAGCTGCGGGACGAGCCACAACAGGAATACCACCGCGATGATAGTGAGGATGGTGTCGGAAATGCTCGAGAACAGGTTCTTGTGCAACCAGGCCGCGAAGCCGCTCTGGCTACGCGGCGCCGGTTGGGCTTTCTCGATCTCGGAGCGGACGAAGGCGATATCGGTCATCTGCCGCTCCTAGCGTTCGACCAGCGCCACACGGGCGTTGTACCAGTTCATGATCGCCGAAGTGCCCAGCGACAGGATGAGATAGACGAGCATGGTCAGCGCGATCACTTCGATGGCGCGGCCGGTCTGGTTGAGAGTGGTGCCGGTGAAGACGTTGACCAGTTCGGGATAGCCGATAGCGGCGCCGAGCGAGGAGTTCTTGGTCAGGTTGAGATACTGGCTGGTCAGCGGTGGAATGATCACCCGCATGGCCTGCGGCACGATAACCAGCCGCAGCCGGTCGCCATCCTTGAGGCCGAGCGCCTGGGCGGCTTCGGTCTGGCCGTGGCTCACCGACTGGATGCCGCCTCGTACCAGTTCGGCGATGAAGGCGGCCGTATAGATCGAGAGGCCGAACACCAGCGCGACAAGCTCCGGCGGCAGTTCCAGCCCGCCCTTGAAGTTGAAGCGGTTGAGCACCGGCGGATCGAAGGTGACGGAGGCGCCGCTGACCACCCAGACGATGGCAACGACCACGACGGTCATGGCGAGGCCGCCCAGAAACACCGGGAAGCGCTTTCCGGTCCTTTCGAGCCGCGCCTTGGCCCATTGCCGCAGCATCAGCCACAGCACCAGGGCGATCGCCAGTCCGACCCAGACCCAGACGAACTGCTCGTCGGGGATCGGCTTGGGCACGAACAGGCCGCGCTGGTTGATGAAGGTATCGAGCGGCAGCGCCAGCGAGTCCCTGACCGCGGGCATGGTCTTGAGCACCGCGAAATACCAGAAGAACAGCTGCAGCAGCAGCGGGATGTTGCGGATGGTTTCGACGTAGACGGTGGCGAGCCGCGACACCAGGTAGTTCGAGCTCAGGCGCGCGATGCCGATGGTGAAGCCGAGGATGGTGGCAAAGAAGATGCCGATCACCGCGACGAGAATAGTGTTGGTGAGCCCAACGAGAAAGGCCTGCCAGTAGAGCGAGGTGCGATCGAACGGAAACAGCGTGAAGCTGATGTTGAACCCGGCCGTCTTCCACAGGAAGTCGAAGCCGGAGGTCTTGTTCTGCGCCTTGAGGTTGATCGCCGTGTTGTTGACGATCCAGACGAGGAACAGCACCACCAGCACCGCGACGACGACCTGGTAGATGACGCCCCGTACGACGGGATCGTTGAACGAAAAGCTCCGCGGCGGTGGTTGCGCCGTGTCGATGGATGCCATGAGCCATGCATCTCCCTGCCCAGGAGAAGAAAATGTACTGGTGCCGACGGCCCGCCAGCCGCGCACCAGAAACGGTCAGCCCGGCGCTGGGATCCAGAGCCGGGCTGCAGAAGACTTAGCGGATCGGCGGCGAGTACTGGATGCCGCCGTCTTTCCACAGCGCGTTCAGGCCGCGTGCCAGCCCGATCGGCGTGTTCGGACCGACATGCTTGTCGTAGACCTCGCCGTAGTTACCCACCAGCTTGATGATCTGGTAGGCCCAATCCTTGGTCAGCCCGATCGGGGTGCCGAAGTCCCCTTCGACGCCGAGCAGGCGCTTGATGGCCGGATTGTCGGAGGCAAGCATTTCGTCGACGTTGGCCGAGCTGACGCCGAGCTCTTCGGCTTCGAGCAGCGCGTAGTAGGTCCAGCGGGCAATGTTGAACCAGCCGTCGTCGCCCTGACGCACCACGGGGCCGAGCGGCTCCTTGGAGATGATTTCCGGCAGGATGATGTGATCGGCCGGGTTGGCGAACTTCGAGCGCTCGGCGGCAAGAGCCGAAGAGTCGGTGGTGTAGACGTCGCAGCGACCGTCTTCGTAGGCCTTCACCACTTCGTCCTGGTCGACGAACACCACGGTGTTGAATTCGAGGTTGTTGGCGGCGAAGTAGTCGGCTGCGTTCAGCTCGGTGGTGGTGCCGGACTCGATACAGACGGCGGCGCCGCCCAGGTCGAGCGCCGAGGTGATGTTGTCGGCTTTGCGGACCATGAAGCCCTGGCCATCATAGAACATGGTGCCGACGAACTTGATGCCCAGCTGGGTATCGCGGCTCATCGTCCAGGTGGTGGTGCGCGACAGCACGTCGATTTCGCCGGCGCTGAGCGCAGTGAAGCGCTCCTGCGAGGTGAGCGGGGTGTAGCGGACGGCATCCGCATTGTTGAAGATCGCGGCAGCCAGCGCGCGGCAATAATCGACTTCGAGGCCCGACCAGTTGTTGTTCGCATCCGGCGCGGAGAAGCCCGGCACGCCGCCGGTCACGCCGCATTGGACGTACCCCTTGGCCTTCACCGCATCGAGCGTCGCCGACGTCGTCTGTGCGTACGCGCCGGAAACGGCAAGCCCCAGGCCTGCCGCCAGCGCGACGGAAAGAAGCGATTTGATCATTGTTATTACCTTGTTTCCTGACCCTGTTCGTCCGGACAACAGGGCCCCAGCCCGTTTGTCCGGCGGCACCTCCGCCTTGGAGGGCGGATGTGATGCTGTTAAGCATCGAAGCGGCAATTAACCGATGCGTCAAGCTCCATGGCCGAATTGGGGCAGCAAACCTGACTGTTTTTTGCCCATATTTCTCCGATGACTGCGTTTTGAGCAGAGTGTGCAATGACCAAAAATGACGGCGAACGCGACAAAACCGCGTCGATGGAAACCATCCTGACGCATGGAGGGCGTGCGTCGGACGACCACCTCGGCTTTGTGAACATGCCGGTGTTCCGCGGCTCCACCATTCTGTTCAAGACCCTGGACGAGCTGGAGGATTACAAGGCGCCCTACCGCTACGGGCGGAACGACAACCCCACGACCCGGGCGCTCTGCGACCTGGTGAGCGAGCTCGAAGGCGCCGCCGGCACGGTGGTTGCCCCGTCCGGTCTCTCGGCGGTTTCGACGGCCCTGCTGGCGGCGGTGTCGGCAGGCGACGAGCTGTTGATGACCGACTCCGCCTACGAGCCCACGCGCACCTTCGCAAGCGAAGGGCTGGCCCGCTTCGGGGTGACGACTCGCTATTACGATCCGCGGATCGGGGCCGGGATCGCCGCCCTGTTCACCGAGAGGACCAAGGCGGTATTCGTCGAGACCCCGGGCTCGCTGACCTTCGAGATGCAGGATCTGCCGGCGATCGCCGGCGCAGCAGAGGCGCGCGGCATCACCGTGATCGTCGACAACTCGTGGGCGACACCGCTCTACCACCGGCCGCTGCAACTGGGCGCCGACATGGTGATGCATGCAGCGACCAAGATGTTCGTCGGGCATTCCGACGCCATGGTGGGCACGGTCTCGGCGAACGAGAAGCTCTGGGGTCGGCTGAAGCGGACGCATCGCATCCTTGGCGTCGCGATCTCGCCCGACGACTCCTACCTGACGCTGCGCGGCCTCAGGACGCTGGCCGTGCGGATGAAGCACCACAGCGGGCAATCGGCGGCGTTCGCCGCTTGGCTGCAAGGCCAGCCGGAGGTCGAGGAGGTGTACCACCCTGCCCTGCCCGACCATCCCGATCACGCGATCTTCAAGCGCGATTTCACCGGCGCCGGGAGCCTCTTCACCTTCCGCCTGAAGCAGCGCTCGCGCGACGCCCTGGCGGCGATGGTCAACGGCTTCCAGCTGTTCGGCATGGGCTATTCGTGGGGCGGCTATGAAAGCCTCTGCATCCCGTTCAACCCGACCAACATCCGGACCGCCGTGCCATGGACGGCGCCGGGGCAGCTGTTCCGGGTACATGTCGGCCTCGAGAGTCTCGACGACCTCAAGGCAGACATGAGCGCGGCGCTGCAGCGCTATCGGGCTATCGCCTGAAGACCAGAGCGTGGAGGGGCGGGAACGGTTTACGTTCGGTGCGGCCCTCCGGGGTCGCGACGAACAGCCAGCCTCGGCTCGCGAACAGCTGGCGGATGGCATAGACCCCGAGCACGCCCAGGATCGCTCCCGCGGTGATGTCGGTGGGATAGTGTTCACCGACGATCACCCGTGACATGGCGACCAGCGCCGCCAGCAGCATGGCGGGCCAGAACGCCTTGGGCCAGATGAAGGCGACGACCGTGGCGAGCGAGAACGCCGTGGTGGCATGGCCGGAGGGAAAGCTCTGGTAATTGTAGGCGCTCCAGTTCAGCGACTGGAAGCTGAGCGGCGCGTCGACGGCCCAAGTCTCGGGGCGGCCGCGGCCGATACCGCGCTTCAGCAAGGTTGCGACGAGGCCGGTCAGGCCGACCCCGACGAAGACGAACCCGGCGAGCGCTGCCAGTTCGCGCAGCGCGAGACGAATTGTGTCCCGGGTCAGCAGTGACAGCAGCCAGGCGACCAGCCAGGCGGCGAAGCTGGGGACCAGGATCCAATCCGACTTGCCCCACTGGGTGATGCGGAAGAACACCTCGCGGACACTGTCCGGCAGCCCCTGCCCCCAGGCCGAGATCGGCCGATCGAGCCAGTAGAGCGCCGCGATCAGCACGATGAACCCCAGCACGAACCACAGCCCGTTGCGACGACTGAGGCCAAACGGCCAGGATTTGCCCAGATCGATCATGCCGCTCTTGTCGGCGCAGAGGGGCACGCCGTCAACGGGTGTCAATTGGCTTGCCCAGCTTGCTCTTTGCAGCAACTCCCGATAACGGAAGAGCGACAGTTCGGGGTATAGCTCAGTCTGGTAGAGCACCGGTTTTGGGAACCGGGGGTCGAGTGTTCGAATCACTCTGCCCCGACCACTGGAGCGCTTGGCGGAAAGTCGGGAGACGTTCCTGCTCCAAGCCCAACGAAGATGGGTCCGACGAGGAAGCGATGACGGCACGAATCTACCGGCCTGCGCCCAACGCCATGCAGTCCGGCCGGGGCAAATCCAAGGAATGGATTCTCACCTACGAACCGGCTGCCGCCCGCACGATCGAACCGCTGATGGGTTACACCTCGACTACCGACACACGCGCGCAGATTCGCCTCACCTTCGATACGCTCGAGGAAGCAGAAGCCTATGCGCACAAGAACGGCATCGCCTACCAGGTGCTGCCCGAGCATAAGCCGACGGTGAAGCGCACCACCTACTCGGACAATTTTCGCTCCGACCGCAAAACGCCCTGGACGCACTGAGAGCGTGCGGCGATGAGGAACTTCCTCCGCCGCACCCTGCCGCTGCTGTCGTTGCTGGTCGGTCTGCTGCCGGCCTCGACGCAGGCGGCCCCGGCGCTGTGGCGCATCAGCGACGCCGACAGCTCGGTGTGGCTGTTCGGCTCGATCCACGTTCTCGATAAGGACCGGGACTGGCGGACGCCGCGCTTCGATGCGGCGCTCGCGGCAGCTGACCATGTATATTTCGAGATCGTGCTGGATGTGGATGCCTATGCCACGCTGACCCGGCTCTCGATGCTCTATGGCAACAACCGCGACGGACGCCAGCTCAGCGACTACCTGACGGCCGAGCAGCAGGCGCGGCTGCAGGCCTTTCTCGATGCGCACGGATTATCGCGCGAACTGATCGAGCCGATGCGCCCCTGGATGGCGGATCTGACGCTGATGAGCGTAACCCTTGCCGCCGGCGGCGAAGCGGCCCTGACGCAGCAGGCCGGCGTCGAACTGGTGCTGCTCGATGAAATCGACGAGGACCGCCGGCGCGAACTGGAAACGGCGGAGGCGCAGTTCCGGATGTTCGCCGGCCCACCCGACGCGGTTCAGGTCGAATCGCTGATGCGCACGATCGAGATCGGCGGCAGCCCGGAGCAGTCGCTCGGTACGCTGGCCGAACTCTGGCATGCCGGTGACGTCGAGGCCCTGGCGCGGACGATGAACCAGGCGCTCGGGTCGGTCGACTCGCCGATGTACAAGCGGTTGCTGAGCGATCGGAACCGGCGCTGGGCGGCACAGATCGGCCAGATGCTGGCCGACAACGAAGACGCGATGATCATCGTCGGCGCCGGGCACCTCGCCGGTCCGGTCGGGGTGCCGACGCTGCTCGGCGCGGCCGGGTTCAAGGTCGAGCGGATGGATCGCTCGATGGCGCCTGCCCCTACCCCCGGCCGGCCGAACCGGCGCCGCTAGGCGATGGACCAGGCCATGGTATTGATCGCCGTTGGCGCGGCGCTGGCGGGCTTTGCGCAAGGCGTTTCGGGCTTTGCCTTTGCGTTAGTGGCGCTCTCGGTCTGGGCTTGGGGCGTCGACCCGAAGCTGGCGGTGGTGCTGTCGGTGTTCGGTTCGCTGGTCGGACAGCTGGTGACGCTCCCATTCGTGTGGCGCGGGTTCAGCATCAGGATGGCGCTGCCGTTCATCGTTGGCGGACTGGCGGGCGTGCCGATCGGCGCGCAACTGGTAGGCGCGGCAGATCCCAACCTGTTCAAGTTCGGGCTCGGACTGTTCCTCGTCGCCTACTGTCCGCTGATGTTGTTGCTGCGGCCCGACATCCGTTTCCGCTGGGGCGGACGGCTTGCGGACGCTGCCATCGGCTGGATCGGCGGCGTGCTCGGCGGCATGGCGGCGATCTCCGGACCGGTGCCGACGCTGTGGACGACGCTGCGCGGCTGGAGCAAGGACGAACAGCGCGGGGTGCTGCAAGGCTTCAACATCGCCATGCACACGGCGACGCTGACGATCTACCTGATCATGGGGACGATCGAGACAGGCATGGTCGGCGCACTGGCGCTGACCGGCGTCGTGCTGGCGCCCTTCGCCATCCTGGGCGTGCTGGTGTTCCGGCGGCTCAGCACTATCGGGTTTCGCCGCGTGGTGCTGCTCGGGCTGACGGCGTCGGGGCTGGTGCTGATCTGGGGGGCGGTGACGGCGTGGGTGTAACGGCCGCATCGCGGCTGTGACCACCCCCACCCTTGATCCCTCCCCACAAGGGGGAGGGAGACGCCATCACCGGCATTTCGGTTCTATCGCTCTTCCCTCCCCTTCAAGGGGAGGGATTAGGGGTGGGGGTGGGGCCGCGAACTCGATAGCGCCCGGCTTATACCTCGCTGAGCTTGGTCCACTTGCCGTCCGCCTTGGACGAGGCGACGGAGGCCATGATGAACTCCATGCCTTCGACGCCGTCGGCGAGGCTGGGCAGCAGCCCTGCAACATCCTTGCCCTCGCCGCGGATCACCTGGGCGAACTGGCTGTAGAGAGTGGCGAAAGCTTCGAGATAACCTTCGGGATGGCCGCCCGGGATGCGGACGTTCATCGAAGCGGCGGGCGGAGCCGAGATGGCGCCGCCGCGGGTCAGCAACTGCCTGGGTTTGCCGAACTCGGTAAACCACATGTAGTTCGGGTTGTCCTGCCGCCACTCGAGGCCGGCCTTCTCGCCATAGACCCGCAGTTGCAGGCCGTTCTCGTTGCCCACCGCGACCTGACTGGCCCACAGCATGCCTTTGGCGCCGCCCTGAAACCTGAGCTTGATCTGCACGTCGTCGTCGAGCTTGCGGCCCTTGACGAAACTGGTCAGTTCGGCGCTCACAGCCTCGGTTTTCAGCCCGGTGACGAAGCGCGCGAGGTTGTAGGCGTGGGTGCCGATATCGCCGATGGCGCCGCCGGCGCCCGAGCGCTTGGGGTCGGTGCGCCAGCTCGCCTGTTTGTTACCGGGGTCGGCGGCATTGGTCAGCCAATCCTGCGGATACTCGACCTGCACCACGCGGATCTTGCCCAGGGCGCCCGATTTCACCAGCTCACGCGCCTGCCGCACCAGCGGGTAGCCGGTGTAGTTGTGGGTGAGGAGGAACTTCGCGCCTTTTTTCGGCTTGATCGCTGCGAGCGCCCGCGCGTCGTCCAGCGTCGAGGTCAGCGGCTTGTCGCAGATGACATGGATGCCGGCCTCGAGGAAAGCCTTGGCCGGGCCGAAGTGCACATGGTTGGGCGTGACGATGGATACCGCCTGGATGCCGTCCTTGCGGGCAGATTCCTTGGCCGCCATCTCCTCGTAGGAGGTGTAGATGCGGTCCTCGGCCAAGCCGAGGTTCTTGCCGCTTTCCAACGCCGTCGCGGCGTTGGACGACAATGCGCCAGCGACCAGTTCATAGTCGCCATCGATGCGCGCGGCGACACGATGGACATAACCGATGAAGGCACCGGTGCCGCCACCGACCATGCCCAGGCGGATGCGCGGAGCGCCGTTCTCTGCCATTTTTGTTCCTGCTCCCTTGTGGTGTTGGCGAAGGTCCCGCCGCACGCAGGGGTGACACCCGAGCGTGCGTCCCCGCGTCTGTTCTTCAGCTCAGGCCGAGGATCCGGCGATTGGCCGCCTTGTCGGTGCCCGATGCGGCGAAATCGTCAAACGCCTTCTCGGTGACATTGATGATGTGGCTTGCGATGAAGGGAGCGCCTTCAGCCGCGCCCTGCTCCGCCGACTTGATGGCGCATTCCCATTCGAGCACCGCCCAGCCATCGAAGCCGTAGGCCGAGAGCTTGGAAAAGATGCCGGCGAAATCAACCTGCCCGTCGCCCAGCGAGCGGAAGCGACCGGCCCGGTTCACCCAGGACTGGAAGCCGGAATAGACACCCTGCTTGCCGGTCGGGTTGAACTCGGCGTCCTTGACGTGGAACATCCGGATCCGCTCGTGGTAAAAATCGATGTACTGCAGATAGTCGAGCTGCTGCAGCACGAAGTGGCTCGGGTCGTAGAGCAGGTTGGCGCGCGGGTGGTTGTTCACCCGCTCGAGGAACATCTCGTAAGTGGCGCCGTCGAACAGATCCTCGCTCGGATGGATCTCATAGCAGACGTCGACGCCGTGCCGGTCGAACTCGTCGAGGATCGGGGTCCAGCGCCGGGCGAGTTCGTCGAAGGCTTCCTCGACCAGACCGGCCGGGCGCTGCGGGAACGGGTAAAGGTACGGCCAGGCAAGCGCGCCCGAGAAGGTGGCGTGGGCCTTGAGGCCAAGATTCTTGGATGCTGCGGCGCAGGCCTTGAGGTGCCTTACCGCCCACTCCTGGCGTGCCTTGGGGTTGCCGCGCACTTCGGGGATGGCAAAGCCGTCGGACAGCGTGTCGTAGGCGGGATGCACGGCCACGAGCTGGCCAATGATATGGCTTGCCAGCTCGGCGATCTCGAGCCCGTGGCTCTGTACCGTGCCCTTTACCTCGTCGGCATAGGTCTTCGAGGTTGCGGCCTTTTCCACATCGACGAAATGCGTCAGCCAGGTCGGGATCTGCACGCCCTTGTAGCCGAGCTCGGCGGCCCAGGCGCAGATGTTGTCGAGCGTGTCGAAGGGGGCCCTGTCGCCCGCGAACTGGGCAAGAAAAATCGCCGGCCCTTTGATGGTGCGCATTAGAATACCTCCCTGGGACGGCGCGGTTCCGCCGTCGGTTGTGCACGTACCTCAGATCAGTCGGACGCCCTGCTCGCTTGGAGTCCCGCGTATGGATGGAGCCGAGCCGCCGCTGACATGTCGGCAGTTACCTTCATGCTCGGCTCGAAACTGTCAAGGTGATGCCGCTGAGGAAACGACCGTTCGCCAGTCTGCCCTGACCAGGGTCGCCGGATGTTCAGCCGCTCAACGCCGCCTTGGAAACGTTGACCCCGAGATCGAATACCAGCAATCCGCCGTAGTACGCCGTCCAGACGATCAGGCCGGCGCCGACGATGGACACCAGCGGGAAGACAAACGCCAGCGGGCGCACTATCCTGACGTCGCGCAACCACAGGACGGAACGAACGATTGCCCAGATGGAAGCCGCGACGGCTACCAGCTTGCCAAGGGACTCGTGAACTTCGGCAACGCCGCTCTCGAAACCGCCCGCCTCCGCAAAACTGAGCGCGTAGTCGCCGAAGTAGAAGGCGGCGACGGCGGCCAGCGCCGCAATGACGACCATTCCCGTCGCCAGATTGCCGACGGGCGTTCGGCCGGAGACATCGCGCCCCAGGAATACGGCCACCAACTCGATCGCCGCCAGAAGGATGATCAGTACGATCGGAAAATGCACGAGCATCGGATGAACATGCTGGACTGCTATCACGGCTGTCTCCCCACGGGGCGTATCCCCGGACGTGCGACGATAGCCGGGCCGGACGTGCCTCATCTGACCTATGTCAACCGTCGGAGGCGTCCAGCCCGTCGGTGAAGTATCGTGCGTGAGCCACGGCGCGGCGCCTGAAAAAGAGGCCCGAGCGCTGCCCGGGCCTCGAAAGCGCCGAACTTCAGCGGCTCAGCGCAGCAGCGCGCGGGCTTCTTCGATGCCGAGGGCGGCGGGGCGCTCGCAGGTGGTCTGCAGGGTGATCACCTGGCCGGTCTCGCCGGCGCGGAGGATCGAAGTCATGACGTCGACCGCGTGCAGCGCCACATCGAGGTCGCAGCGGGCCTTCTTGCCGGTCTCGATCGAGTCCATCATGTCGGCAAGCCCGGCATTGCGGTAGTTGGCGCGCGGGTTGGGCTTGTCGAGATCCTGGTTGGCCTTGCCGAACGGGTGATCCCACGGCGTCACCTTCTCCTTGTCGCCGGCGCGGTTGGTGATGGTGACGTCGCCATTGAAGAAGTTCGGATCGGGCACATAGACCGAGCCTTCGGTGCCGTAGAGTTCGATATTGTGATGGCCATGGCTGGAAACGTCCCAGCTGGCGCCCAGCGTGATGATCGCCCCGAGTGGAACTCGAGGATGGCGTGAATGGTGGTCGGAGTGCCGACCTTGATGAACGTGCCCTTGAACGGGCCCTCGGCGGTCACCTCGCGCTCGGCCCGAGCTGAACCGGTGAAGGCGGTGACGCGCTTGATCGGGCCGACGAGGCTGATCAGGTCGGTGATGTAGTACGGGCCGAGGTCGAGGATCGGACCGCCACCGGGCTGGAAGAAGAAATCCGGATTGGGGTGCCAGTGCTCCATGCCGCGGCTCAAGACGTGCATGGTGCCCGAGGCGATCTTGCCCACCTTGCCCGCATCGATGATGGCGCGCGCCTGCTGGTGCGCGCCGCCGAGGAAAGTGTCCGGCGCCGAACCGACCTTGAGCTTATGCTCGGCGGCCAGCGCCTTGAGCTGGATGCCCTCTTCGACGCTGAGCACGAACGGCTTTTCGGAATAGGCGTGCTTGCCGGCCGAGAGGATGTCCTTGGAAACCGAGAAGTGGGTCGAGGGGATCGTGAGATTGACGATCACGTCGACTTCCGAGTTCTTCAGCAACTCGTCGGGGGTCTGCGCGGCGACGTTGTACTCCGCTGCGCGCTTCCTCGCGGCCTCGGGCAGGATGTCGGCGATGGCGCGGACTTCGAGGTTCCTGAACAGCGGCGCGAGGCGCAGATAGGCGGCCGAGATGTTGCCGGCACCCATGATGCCGACGCCATAGGTCTTTGCCATTGTCTTAGGCTCCGAGGGTCTTGATGAAGGCGATCGAGCGCGAGGCGAAGCGGTCGATATCGTTGGGGTTGTCGTGTTCGGCGACGAAGTACCGGGCCTTGGTCTCGGTTCGCACGATCGGCCACAGCGTCTTCCACGGCACGACGCCCTGGCCGGCATCGGCCCAGCCATCCTCGTCGGCGTTCTGGCCTGCCGGAGCGATATCCTTGACGTGCACGGCGACGATGCGGTCGCCGAACCTGGGCAGCCAGGTGGCCGGGTCGGCCTTGCCGCGGACGATCCAGGCGACGTCGGCCTCGACGTTCACCGCCGGGGCTGCCTCGAGCAGCCAATCCATGGCGTACTTGCCGTCGTAGGTCGCAAACTCGAAATCGTGGTTGTGATAGCCGAAGGTCAGGCCGGCATCCTGGAACGGCTTGCCGATCTTCTGCAGGCGATCGCCGAACGTCTTCCAGCCATCGGCCGAGGTGGGCCGATCGGTGGGGGCGAGCCAGGGGCAGACGACGACCTTGATGCCCAGCGTCTCGGCGAGCTTCAGGGTCTTGCTGGTATCCTCGAGGTCGCCGAGGCTGATATGCGCGGTCGGCATGGTGAGGCCGTTGGCATCGAGCTGTGCCTTCAGCGCCTGCGGGTCGGTGTAGAGAGAGCCATAGCCCTCGACATGGGTGTAGCCGAGCGCGGCAACCTTCCTGAGCACGTCCGCGAGGGGGTAATTGCGGGCGCTGAACAGCTGAAAACCGATATCCATTATGTGGCCTCTTTCACTTCCAGGCGGTGACGGCGGCGATCGAGCGGGATGCGAAACGGTCGACGTCAGCGGGGTTGTCGTGTTCCATCACCCAATAGCGGGCGTTGGTATGGCTTTTGATGGCATCCGAGAGCGCCTGCCAGTCGAGCGTGCCGTGGCCGACATCGGCCCAGCCGTCTTCGTCGGCGTTCTCGCCCGAGGGTGCAATGTCCTTGACGTGCACGGCGTTGATGCGGCGGCCGTGCTTTCTGATCCATTCGATCGGATCGTGGCCGCCCTTGACCACCCAGGCGACATCCATCTCCCAATCATTATTGGGCGCAGTGTCGAGGATGATATCCATCGGCAGCTTGCCGGTGGCGGTGGGGCGAAACTCGAAATCGTGGTTGTGCCAGCCGAAGCCGAAACCGCGTCGGCGGAAGGCCTCGCCGAGCTTGGCGAGCGTTTCGCCCAGCTCGATCCACCTGCTGTCGCCCTGCCCAGCCTCGCGTTCTTCCTTGGGGATCGCCGGGCAGTAGAGGAACTTCATGCCTAGCGTTTCGGCGGTCTTCAGCGCGGCGTCGGTGTCCTTGAGCTGCGCCAGGCCGAAATGCCCGGTCGGCATGGTGAGGCCATGCTTCTTCAATGAGACGGCGAGGCTATCGGCCTCGGCGTAGAGCCCGCCAAAACCCTCGACCTGCTTGTAGCCGAGCCTGGCGAGGCGGCCCAGCACACCGTCCAGCGGCGGGAAATTTCGGGCGCTGTAGAGCTGGAATGAAAAGTCCAAACGATTATCTCCTCCACTCGTGCATTTCTCCGTTTCGCTGAAACGGAGAAATGCACTCGATCCTCGGTTTGTCGCGCTTTCGAGGTGGAAAAGTCTGCAACCTTTCCTGAAAACGCTCGAGTAAAGCCGCCGCCCCGGTCGTTGCCGGGGCGGCTGCTGATTCATCGCAGTTCGTAACAGCCCGTCCGGCGCGCCGCTACGCTTCCGGTAAGCTCGATGAGCCGAAAGGTCAGATGCGGTTGCCACTCGCTGCGTTGAAGACCGAGCCGCGACCCGGATCGAAGCCGATCAGCACCTTCTGGCCGGGCTCGAGATGCACTTCAGCGGCGGCGCGGAAGGTCAGCGATTGGCCGGCGATCTTGGTCCAGGCGACGGTGTCGGCCCCCATCGGCTCGACGATCTCGATCTCCGATTCCATCTGCACCGGCATTTTCCGGGCTTCCTCGCCGACGGCGATGTGCTCGGGGCGAATACCAAGGATAGAGGCGCCGTTGGTCTGGTCGGCGAACTGATAGTTGGTGAGCGGGATCGAAGCCTGCCCGTCGACGTTCAGCGTCGTGCCGCTGAGGTCGCCCTTGATGAAATTCATCGAAGGCGAGCCGATAAAGCCCGCGACGAACAGGTTCACCGGCTTGTTGTAGATGGTGTGGGGGTCGGCGAGCTGCTGGATCACGCCATTCTTCATGATGGCGATCCGGTCGGCCAGCGTCATCGCCTCGATCTGGTCGTGCGTGACGTAGATCATGGTGTTCTTGAGCCGGGCATGCAGCCGCTTGATCTCGACGCGCAGGTCGTTACGGAGCTTGGCGTCGAGGTTGGAAAGCGGCTCGTCGAACAGGAACACATCGACGTCGCGTACCAGGGCGCGACCGATGGCGACACGCTGACGCTGGCCGCCGGAGAGTTCGACGGGCTTGCGCTGCAGCAGCGGCTCGATCTGCAGGATTTCCGAGGCGCGCTTGACGCGGGCCTCGATCTCCGCCTTGGGCATGCGCGCCACACGCAGGCCGAACGACAGGTTCTTTTCGACCGTCATCTGAGGGTAGAGCGCGTAGGACTGGAACACCATGCCGATGCCGCGATCCTTGGGCTCGTCCCAGGTGACGTTCTTGCCCGAGATGAAAATCTGACCTTCCGAGACGTCGAGCAGTCCGGCAATGCAGTTGAGGAGCGTGGACTTGCCGCAGCCAGACGGCCCGAGCAGCACGATGAACTCGCCATCGGCAATATCGAGATTCAGCCGGTCGAGCACCGTCACGTTGCCATAGCTGAGGGAGAGATCCTTGATCTGTACGCTGGTAGCCATAGTCAGCCTTTCACGGCGCCGGCGGCGATGCCACGGACGAACCACTTGCCGGAGACGAAGTAGACGATCAGCGGCACGGCACCCGTGAGGATGGTGGCCGCCATGTTGGTGCTGTACTCGACCGTACCGGTAGAGGTGCGCACGATATTGTTAAGCTGGACGGTCATCGGGAGATTCTCACGGCCGGCGAAGACCAGACCGAAGATGAAATCATTCCAGATGCCGGTGACCTGCAGGATGACCGCCACGATAGTGATCGGCACCGACATCGGCAGCATCACCGAAAAGAAGATGCGCCAGAACCCTGCCCCATCGACGCGGGCCGCCTTGAACAGCTCGCTCGGCAACGAGCTGAAGAAGTTGCGGAAAAGCAGTGTCAGGATCGGCATGCCGAAGACCGAATGCACGATGACGATGCCAGGCAGCGTCCCGAACAAGCCAACGCGGCTGAGCCCGAAGATGATCGGGTAGACCAGCACCTGGAACGGCACAAAGGCACCGAACACCAACAGGCCGAACATCAATTCCGAACCGCGGAAGCGCCAGAAGCTTAGCGCGTAGCCATTGATCATTGACAAGATGATCGAGATTGGCACGGCCAGTAAGGTAATCTTCACCGAGTTGAAGAAGCCGGGTGCGAGGCCGCTACAAGTAACACCGGTGCAGGCCGAACTCCACGCCTTGATCCAGTAGTCGAAGGTCGGCTGGGTCGGCAACGCGAAGATGTTGCCGCCGCGGATCTCGTTCATAGACTTCATCGAAGTGAGGATCATCACCGCGAGGGGAAGCAGGAAAAAGACCGCCGCCATGATCAGGAAGGCGTAGATGCCGATGCGGCCGGGGGTGAGGCGCCGGGGCTTAGGACCCGACGGCTCGACGCCCAGGCTGTTTGCGGTAGCGACGCTCACGTCGTTCTCCCCTTGAGCGAAGCGCGCCAGCGGAAGAAGAACTGGAGGAGGATCAGCACGGCGATCGGCAGCAGCATGATGGTCGCTGCGGCCATGCCCTGCCCCACGTTGCGCGAGTTGATGTTGTCGATGACGTAGGTGGCTGGCATCTGCGTCGAGATGCCCGGGCCACCGCCGGTCATGGCAATGACGATATCGAAGGTGCGGACCACATTGACCACCAGCAGAACGAGCGCTGTGGCGACGGCACCACGCATCATCGGGATGACTATGGAAATGTAAGTGCGCCAGGTGGGGATGCCGTCGATCCTGGCCGCTTTCCAGATCTCTTCGTCAACCCCGCGCAGGCCGGCCAGCAGGATGGCCATGGTCACGCCGGCGCCATTCCAGCTACTGGCAACGACCATGCCGATGAGCGCGGTATTGCCGTCGGCGAGCGGAGCGAAGTTGAAATCCGAAAAACCGAGGCTGCGCACATAGGCCTGAAGGCCCCAGATCGGATCGAGCATAAGCTGCCAAACCAAGCCGGTGATCACCGCCGAGAGGGCAAAGGGATAAAGGAAGATCGTGCGGAACGCGTCTTCCGCTCTGATCCGCTGGTCCATGAAGACCGCAAGGAGGAAGCCGCCCACGAGGCACAGGGCAATGTGGCCGAATCCGTAGAACCAGATGTGCTTGACCGACTCTACCCAACGGGCTGTCGACCAGAGGACGTCGTACTGCTTCAGTCCAACAAAATCGATGTTGATCAGGAAGAACTTCACGTTGGTGAAGGACAGGACGATCGTAAAGCCGATGCCGATCACGAACACCCCGATCGCCACGATCATCATCGGAACTGTACCGATGATGGCGGGCAGTTTGCTCAGGAGGCGCCGCCGACTGGCCCTCGATTTGAGCTGGCGCTCGGAGAGCGCCCGCTCACTGGCAGTAATGGTGGTCACTCGAGTTCAACCCCCGCAAGTGGCCGATGGCCAGAAAAAAAAGCGGCCGCCCGATTGGTAACCGGGCCGCCGCCAGATCAGAACACCTTACTCGGCGTTCTTCAGCAGTTCGACGAACTGCGCCTGAGCGGACTCAGGAGTTGTCGCCTTGTTGTAGATCAGGTCCGAGAAGATGGCGTTCTGGGCCGTCGCGAAGGCTTCGTTGCGCCAGATGTTCTGATCGGGAACCAGCGCACCGGGCTTGGCGAGAACGGTCAGGGCCTTCTTCATGCAGTCGTTCGCAAGCGACATGTCGACGTCGTCGCGGACGGGGGCCGAACCCTTGGCCGTATTGAACTTCGCCTGAACCGCCGGGCTGAGCATCAACGAGGCAAGCGAGAGCTGAGCGCGCTCGACGTCCGGATCGCCCTGCTTGAAGAATACGAAGATGTCGCCGCCGCCACGCACGTTCTGCGGATCAGGCGAAAGCGGCCCCAGCAGACAGGCGTAGTCGACGCCCGGCTTCTGACCGGCCACCTGGAACTCGCCCTGGGCCCAGTCGCCCATCACCTGGAGAGCCGCATCGCCCTTGATGACAAGCGCGGCAGTGTCGGCCCACGAGCGGTTCGGCGAACCGTCGTCGGCGTATTCACCCAGTGTCTTGAGAGTGGTGAAGGCCTTCAGCACCTCGGGGCCACCGGCCAGCTCGAGATCCTTGTCCTTCCAGATCTTCTCCACGCTCGCAGCGCCAAGCTGCGAAAGGATGAGCTGGTTGGCGAGCAGCGAAATCTGCCAGCCACCACCGTCACCGCCGACGGCGAACGGGATCACGCCCGCTTCCTTCAGCTTGGGCAGGTCGGCCAGATAGGTGTCCCAGTCGTTGGGGACCTCGAGGCCCGCCTTCTTGAAGGCCGGGATCGAGGCCCAAGCCCAGTTCTGCAGGTGAAGGTTGACCGGAACGCACCACCATTTGCCATCGATCTGGCAAGGGGCCTTCAGCGAGTCGGGACGGATGATCTTGTCCCAGCCTTCTTTTTCGGCCAGCGGCGTGAGGTCAAGCAGCAGGCCGGCGGCGATCAGTTCTTCGTACTGACGACCCGGGTTGAACTGCGCGGCATCCGGCGGATCGCCACCGAGGGCGCGCTGCATGATGGTCGCACGAGCGGTTTCGCCCAGGGCGATCGCGCCGTCCACCCAATGGTCGCCGGTGGCATCGAACTCCTTCGCGAAAACCGAAACGGCAGCCTGCTCGCCACCCGACGTCCACCAGTGAATGACTTCAACGTCCGCGGCGCGCACCGAGGTGCTGCCAATCAAGGCGGCGGCCACCAGGGCCACCACCGACACGACTGACTTCATAATGTAGTCCTCCCAACGTTCACCCAGGAGCAAAACGCCCCTCGCGAAATTTGCCAGCCGCGCAGGGCCCCCTCTTCGCGGGTAAAGCCTCCGGTGCTGGCTGCGTGTAATCGATTACACAACCCGTTGCAGAAGGTCAATGCAATCGATTGCAGGAGTTTCAGACATTCCTTGCGCGGCTGTCAAGGTCGATCTAGACAGGGCGTACGCGCAGCGGTGAGGGAGTGCTGCCAAGCGATGACTCCGGCCAGAAAAACACCGACAATTCAAGATGTTGCTCGGCACGCCAGCGTGTCCGCGGCCACCGTCAGCCGTGTGCTCAGCTCACCCGAACGGGTAACCGAGTCGACACGCGAGCGGGTTTACGCCGCGGTGCGCGAGACCGGCTACACCATCAACCAGGCGGCGCGCTCGTTGCGGCTGAAGGCGGCCCGCACGATTCTGATGGCGGCGCCCAATATCGGCAACCCGTTCTACTCGACCATCGTCGATGCAGTGATCCGCGAGGCGGCGGCGCGCGGCTACAGCGTGCTGGTGGCGAGCCGCATCGGCGACGACCCCAACCGCTGGCTCAGCGACTACCTGCTGTCGAACCGGGCCGATGGCCTGCTGCTGTTCGATGGCTCGCTCGACACCAACCGGCTGCATGGGCTGCGCGACGATGGCGTGGCGCTGCCGCTGGTCGCGGCCTATGACGAGATCCCCGATCCCAAGGTCCACTCGGTGATCACCGACAACCGGCTCGCCGCCAAGCGGGCATTGCGCTACCTGGTCGAGCTTGGCCATACCCGGATCGGCCACGTCATCGGACCATCGCGCAACCAGTCGACCAACGAGCGCTTCCTCGGCTTCACCGAGGCGATGCGGGATGCGGGGCTCGAGCTGCGTCAGGACTGGCTGTTCCCCGGCACCTACAACATGGAGTCGGGGACGGCGGCGGCCGAGCACCTCCTGGCCAGCGGCGAGCTGCCGACGGCGGTGTTCGCGGGCAATGATGAGATGGCGATCGGGCTGATCCATCGGTTGCGGCAGGAGGGCATCGACTGCCCCCGCGACATTTCGGTGATCGGGTTCGATGACATCGCGGTGGCGCGCTTCTTCGACCCGCCGCTCACCACGATGCGCCAGCCGCGCGAAGATATCGGCCGGATGGCGACCCGGACGCTGATCGACATCATCGATGGAGTGGTTCCGGACGATGATCCGATTCACGTGGTGCTGAACTCCGAGCTGATCGTGCGCGACAGCACCCGCAGCTTGCGCTGAGGCGACAGACGTCCGGCAAACAGTTGCATCACGCCGGCACGACACGAGAGGGGTTATGTGTCGCCGCGGCCACGGCTTTGCGAGGCAACCGCGAGTCGGGTTGGGACGTTCAGAGAACCGATCGGAGAGCGCCCACTGATGACCACCGTGAGAATACTCGTGCGACACGACGGCGCCGGCTGGCGGATCGCCAGCCCAGGGCGCGATCTCGACACTTCAGGCGGCCCGCGCCCCTATACTCAGCGCGACGAGGCTATCTCGGATGCGCTGTTCGCGGCCCGCATGCTGCGGGCGCTGGGCGAGAACGCGTCGGTCTATGTGGAAAACAGCGACGGTTTGCGCCTGGTCGCCGACGAAGACGTTCAAGTCTGGCGCAAGCATTGAGGCCCGCAAGGGGGAACCGGATGCTGCTCCGTGAGGATACAACACCCGGCCCACCCGATTGGCGATGTGGACGCGGTGTCGGGCAACCTCATCAAGCCGGATGCTCATCGTTATCACAATCCGACCAAGGTCGATATCTCTCTGTTTGTGCTGGCATTTTGGTGTTGCCGTGATCGGTGGAACTATGATCGGATCAGCACCGCCTTTCCGTTGATAGTGGCGTCCGACACGGAGTCGAAGAGGCAACAGCTCCAATCCCGGCGGACCATGCTCAGAATGGGGATAGGGTCGCGCCCAGTTGTTCTGAACAAGCCCCGGTCGGCGAGCGTGGCGGCAAAATCGAAGCCGTCTGCCAACAGCGCCTGCACCAGCACCTGCTGACGTTCGATCCGTTGCAGATCCGATCCTGCTCCGCTGACCCGGGTTCGCGCCCCGATCCATTGATGCAGCCGCTCGCCGGACAGGCGCTCGCTCGGCGGGCGAAACGATATCTGCTTGCGCCCCGCCTCGATCGGCTGCGTCGGCGTCAGGGGGTACCAGAAATCCATCGGCTCGCTCACCGGGACAGTCGCCTCGACCCCGGCCAGCGCCGCCTCGGTCGCGGCTCTGCGCAGGCACAGCAGCCCTTCGACCGGCAGCCGAACCTCGGCCAGCGCCTCTATCAAAAGCGCCCCACCGCCCCGCGCGAACGCGGCATTGAGGCGATCGTCGAGCCCAGGCACCCACAGATCTCGCGGCACCCAGGTCAGATGGCGCATCACCGGATCGACCAGCACGATGACATCCGTATTGGCCGACCAGTCGTCGCGGTCGAGTATCGCAACGGCGACCGTGTAGCGGCGCGTGGCTGCCTTATGGGCACCGGCGCTCGACGCACCCGCTTCGTACGCCAGACAGGCAGCGAGGACGACCGGCGATGCGGCCAGCACCATCAGCCTGTCCCGCCCCCGCGAGGCACGTAGTGCGAGCGGCAGGGTTCCCGCGAAGCGCTTGAGCCCCCGCCCGAACCATGTTCCGCGCTGCGGTGTCGGCCAATGCACTGCCCAACGCTCGCCGCGGACCTTATGCTCGGCGATCAGATCGCGCCAGGTCTGGGGATAGCGATGCGCGGCAACCACCTTCGGCGCCCAGACCGGGCGGTCCCGGCGGCGCATACGCCGGTGGAATTCGGTATCCTCGCCTATGCGCAGGTCTTCCCTGAACAGCCCATAGCGATCGAACAGGCTGCGCTCGTAGCTGGCACCATATCGATGCGCCTTTCGCTTCGGCAGGCCCGCCATTCGCCGCGCATGCAGCGTGACATGGGCGGCCCAAGCAAAAATGTTGCGGGTCTGGCTGTTACCGACCGCGGATGCCACAGCGCTCTTGCCCGCCCGGTGCAAGGCGAGGCGCTCGGCCGCCCAATCGTGCGCCGCAATCAGGTCGGATGCAAGAAAGGCCACCCAGCGCGCCCGTGTCGCTCGGATACCGACATTGCGCGCCGCACCGGGCCAAAGCAGTTCGGGGATCTCGATGCTTCGGATACCCTGCCCATCCGGCACCAGGCCGGAGAGCTTCCCGCCACCGGAGTTGACCACCACGATCTCGAGCGGCTCGGGTTGCCTGAGCAGCGAGTCTATCGCGAGCCGCAGTTCCGGCGGCGCGCCGACCGACAGCACGACGACGGCGAGTTCAGGTTCCATCACGCAGTGGAACTCCTGAGGCCGCGACACTCACCATCGGGTCCGAGCAGTCGCGCATAGCGCCAATGCGCTGCGATGAGCGAGCGCACCCTGTCCGTCGTCCCGGTGGGCGAGCGGTAGATGGCGACATCGGCGATGCCTCTGGTGCCGTAGCCACACCAATGATCGGCTGCACTCCCGATATCGATGGCTATCCCCCCGGCCCGCTTGATCCAATGACAGTAGATCTTGCCCAGCATGCCTGCCGACACCAGGACAGTTCGCCCCGGCAATGTTTCCGGCAGCACGCCCCGCAAGTGCTCGAAGACGGCAGGGAAGTGCTGCTCGCCATTGCCATTGGCAAAAGCCGCTGCGTATTTACGCTCCGGGGGAATGCGATGCGTCCGGCCGATGCGAACGCCGTGCGCGCGTGCCAGCACTTCGCCAAGCTCGGCGTGGCAGGTGATCAGATCGAGCTGGCCGAGACGCGGCAGAATGAGGTCCCACAAGCCCCAGAAGGCAAGCGATTGATGGACGTGGCACGTGGTCCAGGCGGCGGAAGCGCAGTTGGTCGCGACAAAATCCGTGGCGGCGAGCAGCCCGCGCATGTTTCGACCGTTAGCCAGAAAGGCGGTTCGCGCCGTCTGATAGAAGATGCGGGTCGCTCGATCGAGGTCGGGGATGCCGATTACATCCGCGGCGCGTATCGCCTGTTGCAGTTCGCCGACGAGTTCGAGCGTCGGCGAACCGTCCCGCCCCCACCAGGTCCTGCTATTTTCGGCAAGATCGATGGCTCGGAACGTCTGCAACTGGGGCCGATAAGGCAGCATGGCGCCTTCCCCGTCGCCGAGCCGAAGCAGCGAGAACGGCGTCTTTGCGTCCGCTGCGTCGGTGATGCGCAGCGCCACCTCCAGTGCGTCCTGCAGCAGGAACGATGCATCGAGCAGGTGCGCATCCGGGGTCAGGCGACGATGTCGCGCCAGCGTCTCGACAAGCTCTCTCAGGACGTCCGTCCCCTCGGCAGCTCCCTCGTCATCCATCGCCACCAGCACCCGTTGTTCCGACGGCTGGTCCGGCGTCATCAGCCTGCCCTGGATCAACGCCTCGTAGCTGTCGAGCCGAAGGTGCTGAAACAGTCGGTTCAGCTTCAGCGCCCGGCCTGCTCGCCCCGCCGAGATCGGCAACCCCTCGAGCACCGACCTGGCCAGCGGAACGCCGCCGATCTGCTGAGCAGCCGTCACCATGGCCGCAAGGTTGCCGCCCCCGATCTTCTCGATCGTTCCCTGTTCCCAGGCGGCCTGCAGCAACCCGTCGGCTTCGGCATAGCGGCGCGCCTCGACCAGGCACCCGATCGTCAGCGACGCACGTTGAGTGCTGCTGCCGGCGGAGCTGCGCTGCACCAGGTGCAGGGCATCGTCGATGCGGCCCAACCGCCGCAGGGCCGTGACGTGCATCCCCAGGAGTTCCCAGTCGCCTTCGGTCACGGCGCGATGCCGTGCCAACAGCTCGTCCATCCCTGCCCAATCATGCATGGCCGAGTAAAGCTGGGTCACGGCGAACAGGTAAGCCAGGGGTTCGTCCTGCTCGCTTATTGCCGCGACGAACTGCTTCGCCTCATCCAGCCGGTCCAACCGGCAGAGCAGGAGCGCATGCCGCTGGGCCACGGCAGCATCGCGCGACAACGCCCAGATCCGGCGCTGGAGCTCGATTGCTTCGGCCCAGTTGCCGCGCTCGTTGGTGATCCGCTCAAGACCGCGAAGCCCTTCCACCAGATCCGGAGCGAGCGCCGTGAGCTTGCGATAGGCAAGTTCGGCCTCGTCGAGCCGACCGAGCCGCAGCGCCGCCCGGCCGACGCCCGACAGCGCCCCGAGTTGTTGCGGCCTGAGCCTGCCGACTACACCCCAGGCGGCGAGCGCATCTTCCCACAGTTCCAGCTGCTCGGCGGCCTTGGCCGCGCCCCGAAAGGCCGACGCCCGGTCGGGCCGCAGCCGCTGCCAGGTTTCGAACGTCGCCTTGGCCTCTACCGCATGGCCAAGGCGCAGCAGGGCCTCCGCCCTGCCCTGCAGCGCGTGACTGGATTTGGGCAGCACCTGGCCGAGCCAGGTGAAGGCATTGAGGCGCCAGATCAGCTGGCGCCGCCGGCGCGCTGGAAGGTCGCCGCCCGGCAGGCGCTGCGCCGCCCGAGCTTCGGCCGTTTCGCCGAGCCGCCGCTCGATCGCCGGCAGCAGATGTCGCCAGGCGGCACCGTTCGCCATCTCCACGGGGGTCCATTGACTGTAGGCCAGGTCGCAGAGGAACTGGGCGCGATCCGGCTCCAGCGGCGCCTCGATGTCGTCGAGGCTCGTGGAACAGAGACGATAGGCGAGATTGGCCGGCGACAGGCAGATCGGCGGTACGCCGGCCAACAGCGCATCCACGGCGCCGCCCGATGAGTAGGTGATGCAGGTCCACGCATCGTTGATGTCGGCGGAGAAGGTGTTCTCGATCGGCGAGATCGTCAGATCGGCAACCTCGCTGCAGGCCGCAATGGCTTTCTCCCGGTCGCGCCAGCGCATGCTGGGATGCAACCGCACGCGGATCGGCCGATCGGATCGCTCGCGTACCGCCCTCGCGGTTTCTCCCAGCCATTGAGCGATATCGAGGCCGCGCAACGATGCGTCCCGCCCGACCTGTCCCAGGATCAGCACGTGCCGACCGGAGCGGCGATAGGCTGCAACCTCGAGGCCCAGTTCCCGGCGCTGGGCTTCCCATCGATCCGGCGGGCTGTTTGCGGCGCAAAAGTCGGCATCGTCGCCGAGCGCGCCATCGAGCGCCACCCTGAAATAGGGGTGGACCTGTCGCGGTCTGAGGGGCCGGCGACGCAACGCCGCCAGCCAGTTCGGCAGCGCCGGCCTGAAGCTGCGCCCGAGCAGGCTGCTCTCGATGACGACGATGGGGCCCTTGTGCTCGCGGTAAATGGAGTTGCGCAGTTGCCCCTGCAGCGACCGACGCTGCGGATTGGCAAGGCCGTACATGATGGCGACGTCGCAGGGCTGGTAGAGCCACCCCCTTGTCGGCGTAACCTGCATTCCTTCAACGCCGAACCGCGAGATGTCGGTGAAGCTGACGCTGTCGGTGAATATTCGGGCGTGAAGCATCGAACGCGTGCACCAGGGTAATGACAATCGTTATCACGGTATTCGGCCTCGAACACGCCATTGCCGTGTGCAGACGACTGTCGGCGATCGAAAGTGACAATAGTGCCAGCGCTAAGACGTTCTTCCTGAACCTGAAATGACTGACCGGGCTATCCACATGCCTACCGGGAGGCCGCAACGCGGGGCCGAGGACGTTGTCAGCGCCCGCTTTCAGGGGTACTGACCGGGCACTGGCGGGAAGTGGACCAACAGGCGTGACGACCAGCAACAGCCGAAAGCCGCGGGTGGAAAGCATCCCGAAGCCGGGTCAGTTGCCGGTGGTCAGGCGACTTCTGGCCGAAGCGATAGGCGGGCGCCGGGCCAGTTATTTCGGGGCGGTGATCTGCATGGTGCTGGTGGCTGTGGCCACCGCCGCGCTGGCCTGGCTGATGCGCCATGTCGTCAATGACGTGCTGGTTGCTCGTGCGCAACCGGCCATGTGGCTGACCGCCGGCGCCGTCCTCGCCGTCTCACTGACCAGGGGGCTCGCCGATTACGGCCAGACGGTGCTGCTTGCCGGCGTCGGCAACGAACTGGTCGCCGGGCTGCAGCGCCGCATCTTCGACAAGGTGCTGACGCTCGGGGTCGATGATGTGGCGCGCTCGCACTCGGCCAAGCTGATCAACCGCCTCATCGGCCATGCCGGCGCCGCCCGCAACGTACTGGTGCGGATCTCGACCAGCGTCGGATGCGACCTGCTGACGGTGATCCTGCTGACCGCGGTAATGATCGCCCAGGACGTCGCCATGGGCCTCGCCACCATCCTCGTGGCGCCATTCGCCCTGCTCGGCCTCAACCGTATCATGCGCCGCATCCGCGATCTCGCGGCGCGCGAGCAGCAGAGCGTCGCCGGCGTGATCCAGTCGATGCAGGAGACGGTTCAAGGGGTGCGGGTGGTGAAGTCGTATGCCGCCGAGGACGCGATGCGGAGGCGGTTCGAGGCGGCCAGCCGCGATTCGCTGGGACGGGCCAACGGCGTGGTGCGCATCCGCGCCTGGACGTCGCCGCTGATGGAGGGGCTCGGCGGCGTCCTGATTGCCGGCTTCATCCTTTATTCCGGCTGGCAGACGATCGCTGCGGACAAGTCGGCCGGGGAGTTCATCGCCTTCATCCTGGCCTTTCTTCTCGCCTACGAGCCGGCCAAGCGCCTGGCCAAGGCCCATGTGCTGCTGCAGCGCGATATCGTGGGAATCGAAAAGATGTACGATTTCCTCGATCAGCCGGAACCGGAGCCGGATTTCGATCCACGCCCCGATCTGGCGACGGCCCGCGGCCCGATCAGCTTCTCCGACGTAGCCTTCGACTATGGACCGGGCCGCCCGGTGCTCGATGGAGTCTCGCTCTCGATCGCGCCCGGCGAAGTCGCAGCCTTGGTGGGGGCTTCAGGGGCGGGCAAGTCGACCATCGCCGGATTGTTGCAGGGCTTTTACGCTCCACGCCAGGGAGGCATCAGCATCGGCGGCACAGATATCTCGACCGTCAACCGCGCCAGCCTGCGCCGCAGCATCGCCGTGGTGAGCCAGGACCCGGCAGTGTTCGCAGGCACAGTGAGGCAGAACATAGCCTTAGGTCGCGAGGGGGCATCCGATCTCGAGATCGAGGCGGCGGCGGAGGCAGCCGGAGCGCTGCCGTTCATCAAGGCCCTGCCGCTGGGCTGGGATACGCCGGTCAGCGAACGCGGGTCGACACTTTCGGGCGGACAGCTGCAGCGCATCTCCATCGCCCGGGCGCTGCTCAAGGATGCGCCGATCCTCATCCTCGACGAGGCGACGTCGGCATTGGATGGTGAAACCGAACGGCACGTCCATGCCGCCTTGCGCCGGCTGATGGCCGGCCGAACGACGCTGCTGATCGCGCATCGCCGCTCGACCGTCGAGAATGCCGACCGCGTGCTGGTGCTCGACGCCGGCCGGATCGCAGCGGCGGGCACCAATGACGAACTTTTGCTGACCAGCCCATCGTACCGGCAATTGTTCGAGCCGGCTCCCTCGGCATGACACCGTGCAAACGGGAATTTCTGGTGACCTCGGCAGGATTCGAACCTGCGACCAACAGCTTAGAAGGCTGCTGCTCTATCCCCTGAGCTACGAGGCCATGGCGGGGGTGTAGCGCAATCGGGACGGAATGTCAGGCCTCGGGTTTGCCGACTCCCAATCGCGATGGCAGGGTGCGAGGACGCCGGGTTTGATCCACGCTTCGAAGCCGGAAACAGACTTCTCCCACAGACCGACCGCCGTGGAGACCCTGCCCTGTTCCCCTATCTCACGCGGATCTTCTGGCTCGTCGTACAACCGTTGTCGCTGGTCGTGTTGCTGCTGCTGGCCGGGCTGGCGCTGAGCTGGCTGAAGCGCCGGTGGATCGCCCGCCTCTTTGTCGGATCGGCCCTGCTGCTGCTGTTCGTCTGCTGCTTCACCACGTTCGGCTATGTGCTGATCACACCGCTGGAGCAGCGGTTCGAGCGACCATCCGAGCCGGCGCAGGTCGACGGGATCGTGGTGCTGGGCGGCGGCATGGATGGCGAGGTGAACTCGGTGCGCCGCGGCTACGAACTGAACCGCTCGGGCGACCGCTATGTCGAGGCCCTGCGCCTCGCGATTCGACATCCCGGCGCGCGGATCGTCATTGCGGGCGGCCCCGCAGCGCTGGTCCAGCAGGAGCCGGAAGCGCTGGCGGGTAAGCGATTTTTCGAGGCTTTCGGCGTCGCACCCGAGCGAATCCTGACCGACGACCAATCCCGCAACACGGAAGAAAATGCCCGGTTCGCCAAGCAACTGGCAGGAGCGACCGATGGGCAGACCTGGCTTCTGGTCACCTCGGCGTTTCATATGCCGCGCGCCGTAGGGTTGTTTCGCAAGGCGGATTTCGCGGTGGTCCCCTGGCCGGCAGACTACCTGGCCAGCGGCGCCGAAGGTCTGGGGATCAAGCCGGATCAATCCACCGAAAATATCTCGGTGAGCAGCCTCGCCTTGCGCGAATGGGCCGGCCTCCTCGGTTACTATCTGACCGGGCGGATCGACGAAGTGCTGCCAGGGCCCTGACAGGCTGCCGCAGGTCCCGGGTTCCGCGGGGCATCTGCGTACGCGTGCGGACGTCGCGGCGACGGCGTCCGGGCTACAGGTCGAAGAACGACAGCTGGGGAGTCTGCTTGGGCGGCGGCGGGGCGACCGGTTCCGCTTCGGCCTTCGGCTTGGCAACACGCGGCTTGGCCGGCGCCTTTGGCTTGACGATGATCGCCTCGGGAACCGCCTCGGCGACGGCAGGCGGGGGCGCGGGCTCGGCGGCCACCACAGGCTCCGGCGCGAGCACCTGAGGGGCGATCGGCTCGGGCATGATGATCGGTTCCGCGACGACGATCGGTGTTTCTACCGGGGCCGGCACTTCCGGCACGGCAGCGACAGCCTCGACGAGCGCGGCCTTCCTCGACTTGCCCGGCGGCTTGCGGTGGCAGTCCAGCCAGGCAATGCCAGGCTTCAGCTCGTCGCGCTGGAACGAATAGAGGTTCTCCCGTCCCTGCTTCACTTCCTGCACCAGCCCGGCCTCCTTCAGCACCCTCAGGTGCCGCGAAATGGCAGGACGACTGATGTCGAAGGCCGCGGCCAGTTCGTGCACCGGGCGAGCCTTGGCGTGCAGCAGTTCCAGCACTCTGAGGCGGGTGGGATCGGCGAGGGCAGAATAGAGGTCGGCGAGACTCATTTCGTCTTCCGAAACAATGAACTGCGCGGACAGTTGTAACAACTGCGTTACGTGTCAAGCGCTCGACGCGCGAATGGGTTGACTGTGACAGTCCGATGACGGGATTGTCACAGCTTATTTTCGCGAAAGACCAGCTTTGACGACCGAAACGACCATTGCCCGCACCTGGTGGACCCGAGGCCGCCCCTTCACGCTGCCCGAGCTGATCGCGGACGGGGTGGTGCACGGCATCGGCATCGTCGTGGCGGTAGCGCTTGGCGCGGTGCTGCTGGCCTTTGCCGGCTACGAGACAGCGCCCAACGAGTTGCCGGCCCTGGTGCTGTACGTGGGGAGCCTGTTGCTGGTGCTCGGCATCTCGCTCGCCTTCAACCTCTGCCCGATCGCCTCGCCGGCCAAGCGCACCCTGGCGCGGCTGGACCAGGCGGCGATCTTCCTGTTCATCGCCGGCACCTACACGCCGTTCCTGGTGCTGCTAGGGGCGACGCCCTCCAGCATCATTACCGGCGTGCTGATCTGGGGATCGGCGCTCACCGGCATGGCGCTGAAACTGTTCGTGCCGCACCGGTTCGGGCGCGGCGCGATCGTGCTCTATCTGGGGATCGGCTGGAGCGGCGTGTTCGTGTTCCAGGCGCTGGCCTCGCACCTGCCCAGCGCAGCACTGTGGCTGCTAGTGGCGGGCGGGCTCTGCTACAGCGTCGGGCTGATCTTCCACCTGTGGGAACGGCTGACCTTCCACAATGCCGTATGGCACGGCTTCGTGGTGGCCGGCGCCAGCCTCCACCTCGTCGCGGTGCTCGACTGCATGGTGATCAGCCGGCTATAGCGCCGTTCTTGATCCGGTCGTGCACCACCCGGTCGCCGGCGGCAATTCCCAGTTCCTTGGCGCGGCCGCCGGGGATTTCGAGCACGAACATCACCGGGCCGTCGGATGGGATAGACGTGAGGTCGAGCGGGCGGGCGTTGGCGTGAATATTGGCCACCAGGCCCTCGGCGGTGATGAACACCATGTCGAGCGGGATCAGCGTGTTGCTCATCCAGAAGCTGACTTCGCGGCTTTCCTTGAAGTCGAACAGCATGCCGGCATCGGGTGCGAGGGTCTCGCGATACATCAGCCCCTTGGCTCGGCCTTCCGGCGTATCCACCACCTCGACGGTGAAGCTGTGGCTGCCGTTGCGCGACTCGATGACCAGCCGGTCGTCGGAGGCGCACGCCGTGAGCGTCAGGAACAGGAAGGCGACGAAGGCGCCATGCAGGGCCCGGAAGATGTTCATGGAGAGCTTTAGGGTCAGGTGTGGATCGGCGTCACCTTAGCGCGACGCTCCGGGTTCGGGAACAGCGTTGCGAGTCCGCTTGGGCTCTCCGGCACCCCTCGTCACTCCATCCCCGTGAGCATGGCTTCCGGAGGACGATCAGCAGGAGATCAGTGCGAGGATGGAGCGTCGCCCCAGCCGTCGGGGCGGATTTCGGCGACCATCAGTCCCTTGGGGCCGGTGCCGTAACGCACCAGCACGTGCTGGCCGGGACGCAGCTCGGTGATGCCGAAGCGCCGCAAGGTCTCCATGTGGACGAAGATGTCCGGAGCCCCGTCGCCGGCCGACAGGAAGCCGAAGCCGCGGATGCGGTTGAACCACTTGACCTCCAGCCGCTCGAGGCGGCTGGTCGGCTCGACCGTGACGTGCGTCCGCGGCGCCGGCATCTGAGCCGGGTGCTTGGCAGTCGAATCGTCCATCGAGAGAATACGGAAGGCCTGCAACCCACCCGGCCGCGCCAGGGCCTCGACGACGATGCGCGAGCCCTCATAGGCGGTCTGGTAGCCATCGCGCCTTAGACAGGTCACGTGCAGCAACACATCGGGGCGGCCATCGTCGGGGACGATGAAGCCAAATCCCTTGGACACGTCGAACCACTTGATCGACCCAACAACCTCGATGACATCGAGATTGGCGTCCCCGCCGTGATCGGTTGCCGTATGCTGTCGACGCGGGTCGGTCTCATCGGACCGGAACCCGGGTTCGCCACCATCGGCTGTAAACTTGGCCCCCATGCGTCAAGCCTTTTCGTACTCGCCCCGCTGCTGATCGGGGTACGCCACATGTGGGACACTGTGTCCGATTCAGCACAGGAAGTTAAGAAGCGTTTACGATTTTGTCAGGGGTTTTTCGCAACTGCCTCGGAGCCGCCGGTGGCGCAGCGAAATCAGCGCGGTCGACAGCATCATCCGCCGTTTTTCACCACCCGCTGCCGACGAGTGTCCAACTTGATGCGGGCGGCCAGCCGTTGTAGGCCGCACGCACCACAGTTGCAGGGAGGACAAGACTTGAAATATCTCCACACCATGGTGCGGGTCACCGATGTCGAGGCCAGCCTTCGGTTTTATCGCGATGGCCTCGGGCTCGAGGAGATCCGCCGCACCGAGAACGAGAAGGGTCGCTATACGCTGATCTTTCTCGCCCCCAAGGGACAGCACGAGACGCCGGTCGAGCTCACCTATAACTGGGACCCCGAGGTCTACACGGGCGGCCGCAATTTCGGCCACCTCGCCTATGAGGTCGAGAATATCTACGAGTTCTGCGCCCACATGCAGAAGCTCGGCTACACCATCAACCGCCCTCCCCGCGACGGCCGCATGGCCTTCGTTCGTTCGCCCGACAACATCTCGGTGGAGATCCTGCAGGAAGGCGCGGCGCTCGCTCCGGCCGAGCCGTGGCTGTCGATGCCGAACACCGGCGCCTGGTAACGGCCTTCGGGGCAGATGCGGTAACCGAGCGCTAACCAATCGGCTTAGCGGGCAGTTAGCCAAGACTGAGTAGCTTCCTCGAGCGCCGGCCGGGCAAGGGCCGGCGTTCTGCTACCGCCCTCCGGCGGCATGGGAAGTGACCAATGATCCGACTGATTGCGGCGCTCGCGAGCGCCCTGCTGCTGAGCGGCTGCTTCTTCGTGGGTGGCGGCGGCGGCGCCTCGTACAGCGGCTACGTACAGCGCGCCGGCATGTACCTGTCGTCCGAGGACGTCGACAATTCCTGCGTCTCGCCGAAGCTGCGCTCGGTGATCGCTTCGTTCGAACGCAAGTTCGGCAGGAAGATCGTCGTCAACTCGCAATATCGCGACCCGATCCGCAACATCATCGGCGGCGGCGAGGACTCGAGCTACCACATGCGCTGCATGGCGGTGGACTTCTTCATTCCGGGTGTCAACAAGGGCCAGCTCGTCGCCTTTGCCATGCGCAACGAGCAGGTCGGCGGCCTCGGCTGCTACCCCGGACGCAACTTCATCCATGTCGATGTGCGCGACCGGCCGCGCGGCTGGAAGAAGCCCGTCACGTTCTCGGGATGCTAGTTGTTCCACAGGGCCGGAGTTAGCGACCAGTTCTTCGAAAAACACCCTTGCCAGCCCGGATGAACCTCCCTATACGGACGCCACCGCGGCGCCCTTCGTCTATCGGTTAGGACGGCACCCTTTCACGGTGCAGAGAGGGGTTCGACTCCCCTAGGGCGCGCCACCTTCCCCTCATGGGCCGGTGGTTGACGGTACGGCGCTCATCGCCGATAACAGAGTTCCTCCGCGCCCATCGTCTAGCGGTCAGGACACCGCCCTCTCACGGCGGGAACAGGGGTTCGATTCCCCTTGGGCGCGCCAATCTCTTCAGATCATCTGCCGGGTTCCAGCCTTTTTCGCCCACTAGGCGCCAAGGACCTTCTTCTGGATGGGACGCCGAGCCAAAACCACGCGCATCTGTTCCCGAGCCGGCAGCGATGAAAGCGCGGCGCCAGCGACAAGCACGCCGGGATCAGCATCGATGCCCGGCACCGTTCTGGTGGATCAATTAACAAACTGACATGCATTGGACGCCGGAGCGTGACACGCTCGTCCCAAACGGGAGGTTGCCATGGATCGGGAATGGTGGGTCGGCAGAGTGCTGCCGGGCTTTGTCGGAGCCTTCATCTTCTTTGTCTTGTTGCTGATCTGGAACAGCGTCACGGGCGGTACGATCGTGAACGCCTTTGGAGGAGCCAGATCCGCCGACATTGATGCGGTGCAACTGCTCGCCGGGCCGGCAGGTCCCAAGGGAGATGCGGGACCCGCCGGTCCCAAGGGCGACACAGGTGCCGTCGGCCCCGCGGGCCCGGTTGGGGAGACAGGCCCGGTGGGTCCGGCTGGAAGCACCGGCCCCGTTGGCCCCGCAGGCCCGAAAGGTGATTCCGGACCAATCGGTCCAAAAGGAAATACCGGCCCGACCGGCCCTGCAGGTCCGAAGGGGGATACCGGCCCCACCGGACCCAAGGGCGATGTCGGCCCAGTCGGCCCCGCCGGCCCCAAGGGCGATCCGGGTGTCGCTGGCCCCAAGGGCGACGCCGGCCCGCCCGGCCCCAAGGGAGATACCGGACCGATCGGCCCTGCCGGTCCGATGGGCGAGATTGTTCCCGCCTCTCCCTGAGTGAAGCGCGGTGGTCGGCCATTGCGCCGGTTGCCGCACCGACCGGCCGGCGCCGGCAACTCGCCATTCGTCCGGCTGCGATTGGCTGCCGCGCCAGCGCGCAGCCTGGAGGAATCTCGCCATGAAGCCTTACTGCGGGGGGCTACAAGTGCCATGATCCCTTGGCCTCCGTGGCGCCGATATTGCGTTTGGCGCCGCAACTTCCTCCCTCATCGGCCATTGTGTGTCATCTGGGGCGAGGCATAACGATGTTGCGTCTTTCCGAGCGGCCGCCGCTGACGCGTCGTGGGATTTTCGAGACGGTGGCGACCTTCGCGCTGGTCGTCGCCATTCTGTATCTGGGCGCGGGTATTCTCGTACCGCTGGTGCTGGCCGTTCTCCTGGCCTTTGCCCTCAACCCGATGGTTGAGCTGCTAAGTCGAAAGCTTCATTTTCCCGACCCCGTCGCGGTGATCGTCAGCGTCCTCGCAGCACTTCTGATTCTCGGCCTGTTCGCCTATGTGGCGGCAACGCAGCTTATCCATATCGGTGCCGAGCTCCCTGCCTACCAGACGACCATCGCGAACAAGCTCCGCGTTGTGCAACAGCAACTCGAGGGTGGCGGATTCCTCGACGGACTGACAGCGGCGTTGGGGTCACTCACCGATCAGCTGTCCTCGGCTCCGCATGTCGGCTCCTCCGCGCCACGATCAGGTACTCCCATTCCGGTGACGATCGCCAACGAGGTGGGCAATCCACTGGGAGTGGTGAGCACTTTACTGGGCACGCTTGCAGGCCCCCTGGCGACGGCTGCAATCGTCGTGATCTTCCTGATCTTCCTGCTGATGGGCCGAGGCGAACTGCAGGAAAGGTTCATTCGACTGGTCAGCCGCGGCGGTTACAGCACCACGAACCTGGCGATGAGCGACGCAAGCCAGCGTGTAGGCCGCTATCTGCAGCTGCAGTTCTTCATCAACGTGGGCTACGGGACGGTCTTCGGCCTCGGTCTGCTGGTCATCGGGGTGCCGGGAGCGATCCTGTGGGGCCTGATGATAATGCTCTTCCGCTACATCCCGTTCGTCGGCGGGCTGCTGGTCGCGTCCATACCGATGCTGCTCGCCTTTGCGGTGGATTCAGGCTGGGGCATGCTGCTGGCAACGGTCGGACTGTTTGTCATCATCGATCTTACGGTCGCCAACGTGGTGGAGCCGCGCATCTATGGCGCCAGCACCGGAGTTTCTCCGGTTGCCATCCTGCTTTCCGCGATGTTCTGGGCCACCCTGTGGGGACCGGTCGGTCTCATCCTTGCCACGCCGATGACGGTTTGTCTGGTCGTGATCGGCCGCTACATTCCGCAGTTTCAGGTGCTTGAAACCCTTCTGGGCAGCGAACCGGTGCTCGAACCGCCCGAGCGGCTCTATCAGCGCATGCTCAAGGGCAGCGTGGAAGAAGCGATCGAACTCGCCGAAGAGATCGTCGAGAAAAACGGTCTCGAAAGCTTCCAGGAGAATACGTTGCTTCCGGCCCTCAGGCTGGCGAGCGCCGAACTGGTCGACACACCGGAGGCGCTGGCGCAGCGGCGGGTGCTCGCGACCAGCATCGACACGCTCATCGAGGAACTGGGACAAACCGAGCCGCTGGAGGGCAATGCGGTCGTTCTCATAGGAGGACGAAGCGAAATCGACGAGAGCGCCGCAAGAGTGGTTGCACAGCGGTTGGCTGCGCAAAGTGTGGGATCTCGCGTCCTGCCGCCGATGGCTGTCCGCCAGGAGAGCATCGGTCGTATCGACATCGAAGGCGCGGAAGTCGTCTGCCTCTTCTATCTCGGCGCCGACATCAAGGCTCAAACGCGTTACGTTGCGCGCCGGCTCAAGTCCGTCCGCCCCAAACTGAAAGTCATCGTCGCCCATCTCGGCGCAACGCCCCCTGCCCTGTCCGGGGACGCTCTACGCGTGGACAGCGTCACGCAGGGTTTTGAGGACACGCTGGCCGAGATCGACAGCTACCTCGACATCGCGGCGGCGGCCATCAAGCTGGCGGGGCATCAACCCTTCCGTGGAGCGGGGCGGGGCGACGACGAGCTTGGGCGAGCGTTGCAGGCGGTGGCCGAGGCTATGCAGGTTCCCTTGGCGACGATCAACCTCTTGGACGACGAAAGGCACCGGGACGAAGAGGGGGCGTACAAGCTTACGGAAACAATCGCAGAGCGTGGCGCTCCGCTTGTGGTCTCTCCCGGTGCCGAAGGTGAGGAGTTCGCCGACAATCCCTACCTGATCGGAAACGGGATCGACTTCTACGCCGGCGTTCCGCTTACGTTGGACGACGGGCTGACGGTAGGCTCGCTGGTCATCGTCGACTACGAACCGCACGCGTTCGGGGAGGAGGATCTGGCGAGGTTGCAGCAGCTGGCGGCCGACCTTACTCGACGGTTCGGCAACGCCCCGACGGGCGATCAGTGACCGTTCAGCCTTGAGGTCGGCGGAGCGTTTCCAGCGCCAGCCTTGCCGCCAGGTCCGCGCACTGCACTCGGATATCGGGTATCGCCTCGATCTCGAAGAAGGTGCCGCGCGTGAGCGGGCCTACCGCCAGCAGCCGGTCGGATGGGGTGCCGAAGCGGTCGATCGTGCGGCATTCGGCGTCCACCTCGAGGCCGATGTGCAGCGGATCGGGCCGGATGTCGCCGCGGGAGAGCAGCGCGCGGATCGTCGGGTTGCTCGAGTGCTCGACATCGACGCTGATGCCGCCGCAATCGTAGACCCGGGCAACGTCGAAAAAGGTGAGATTGCTGGCACCCTTGCGACGCACGGTGGCGCGGACTTCGGCGCCGCGCCGCTCGATGTCCAGGTAGGTGCCGGCGACCAGCCGGACCTGCCCTGCCCCCACCGCCTGCTCGAGGCGCGCATGCAGCTCCGGTGGCAGGCGGTGGCGGTGGATGTTCCAGAACGGCCTGACATGGCTGAGAAAGCGGCGACGCGAGCCGAGCGACCAGTTCTGCCAGATGCGCTGGTTGAACGGCCGCAGTGCATCGACGACGCTGCGCCAATCCTCACCGCGTCCGGCCGCTTCCTCGACCAGGTCGCGAAACCAGGCGGTGAAGTAGTGGAGCTCGGTGCCGAACGGCACGTCGGCGGCCTCGAGCGGGATCGGCAACACTTGCCGATGCGACTTGGGCAGGAGGCCGTGGCGCGAGACGACGGTGATCGGGCCGCGATGTCGCGCCTCGGCCAGCGACAGCCAGGCATCGACCATCGACAGGCCCGAGCCGAGCAGCAGCACCGCGGCCTCGGGATCAAGCGGCGTATCGGCGTCGGAGCCGACGCGGACGGCAATTCCCTTGGCACGGGCCGGATTGGTTTCGTGCCCCACCGCCAGGACCGCGACGTGCGCCATCAGGCTGGCGCCGCCCTGGAGCCTGGCTTCCACCCCTGCCCCCGTGGTCAGGATGTCGATGCACTCGTCATGGACGATGTGCAGGCGGCCAGGGGCCGCCGCTTCGACCTCGGCCAGCACGTCGGCCAGGTAGCTGCCATAATGCCGGCGCGGGACAAAGACGAACCGTTCGCCTTCTGTTACCAGTTTCCGCTCGCGCAGCCAGCGCCAGAAGTGATCCGGATCGTCGGCGAAGGCGCTCATGCCCGGGGCGGCGACGTTCAGCACGTGATCGAGTTGCCGGGTCGAATAGGCCACGCCGCGACCGAGGCTCGGGCGCTTCTCGACCAGCGTGACGCGAGTATCGGCAGCGCTGCGCAACAGATGCGCGGCAAGCAGCACGCCGCTGGCGCCGCCGCCGACAATGAGAATGGAGAGGCGTGGATGCGCTTCGTTCATGCGTGTTTCCTTGTGGCCTGGTCACGACGCAAAACGTCCCGATTGAAACGTCCGTCCTAAGCTAACGTTCTCCGAGGGCAGGTTTTTTCGTCACCTGCGACCGGCGCGCTGCCGGAGTTCCTCGACCGGTTTGGACGTATAGACTACTAATCCAGTCGATTTAATCAACACTGTATCCTGTCGGGATGCAGCGGGGGCCTGGTTTGACGCCACTGACGCTCGATATCGCCGAACGCACCGACGTGCCGCTCGAAGAGCGGCCCGTGGAGCGGCCGCGCTCAGGCTTTGCACATCTGGTTCGAAGCGGCCTCGTCTGGGGTTTGGCGGTGCTGGTTGCCGCCTACGCAGTGTCGGTGGTCGCCACCAACCCGGCGATGCGCTGGGATTCGATCGGCAAGTTCCTCACTGCACCCATCATTCTCTCGGGCTTGCTGACGACGCTGCTTATCACCTTCCTCTCGGCGGTGATCGGGCTCGTCGGCGGGCTGGTGATCGCGCTGATGCGGATGTCGTCCAACCCACTGCTCAAGACCATCGCAGTCGGCTATCTCGGGCTGTTCCGGGCCGTGCCGCTGCTGGTGCAAATCCTCATCTGGTACAATCTCGGCACGTTCTTTCCGCAGCTCGGCTTCGGCATCCCGTTCACCGATATCGGGCTTTATGGCGACACTAACGTGCTGGTGAGCCCGCTGGTGGCGTGCCTGATCGCCATAGGCCTCAACCAGGCCGCCTATATGGGCGAGATCATCCGCGGCGGGCTGCTGTCGGTGCAGCCGGGCCAGGTCGAGGCTGCGATCGCGCTGGGGATGACGCGCGCCAAAGCGTTCCGCCGGGTGGTCGCGCCCCAGGCGGCCAAATCGATCATCCCGCCGCTCGGCAACGACATGATCAACCTGCTGAAGGCGACTTCGCTGGTGTCGGTGGTGGGAGTCGGCGACCTGATGACCCGGGCGCAGGGCATCTATGCCAGCAACTACCAGGTGATCCCGCTGCTGATCGTCGCCAGCATCTGGTACCTGGTGCTGACCATCGTGTTCACCTTCGTGCAGGGCCTGCTGGAGCGGCGGTTTTCGGCCGGGGTGGCGCGATGAACTTCTCCCCGCCCGATATCCGGGTCGCCGCCGAGGTACCGGCGCTGATCCGCGTGCGCAACGTCACCAAAGCCTATGGCGCCAACCGGGTGCTGGATGGGGTCAACCTCGATGTCCGGCAGGGCGAAGTGCGCTGCATCATCGGGCCGTCCGGCTCGGGCAAGAGCACCCTGCTCCGGTGCCTCAATGGGCTCACGGATTTCGACAGCGGCGCCGTGGTGCTGGACGAAACCCGGGTGGGTTACACCGAACGCAACGGCGTGCTGAAGCCGTGGAGCGGACGGGAAGCCGCGGCATTCCGCAGCCGGGTCGGGCTGGTGTCACAGCATGTGAACCTGTTCTCGCACCGCACGGTGCTGGAGAACGTCATCGAGGGTCCGGTACAGGTGCTGGGTGTGGGCCGCAGCGCGGCGGTGCGCGCGGCGACGGACCTGCTGTCGCGGGTCGGGCTCGCCGACAAGCATGACAGCTATCCCAGCCAGCTCTCCGGCGGGCAGCAGCAGCGCGCCGCCATCGCACGGGCGCTGGCGATGACCCCCAAGGTAATGCTGTTCGACGAGGCGACCAGCGCGCTCGACCCCGAACTGGTGGGCGAAGTGCTGGGGGTCATGCAGGCGCTGGCCAGCGACGGCATGACCATGGTGGTCGTCACCCACGAGATGCGCTTCGCCGAGGAAGCCGGCGACCGCATCGCGGTGATGGATGCCGGCCGCATCATCGAGGACGGACCGGCGAGCGAGATCTTCAGCCGACCGCGCCAGCCGCGCACTGCCGAGTTCCTCAGGGATCATTTCAGGTTCGCCCCGGCCGAGGGCCGGCGCGGCCACGCCTGAACCACCGGGCCGGGGGCCCCTCATGCAAGGAAGAGACTGATCGTGACCAAGCTTTCGATACTGGTAACCAAAGGGCTACGCGCCGCCGCCCTGACGCTCGCGGTGGCGGCGCCGCTGCTGGCCGCACCGGCCTTCGCCCAGGATGCCGCGGCCGAAGCCGCCCGTGCCCTGCTGCCGGCCAAATACCGCGATGCCGGCGTGCTGAATGTCGGCGCCTCGACGGTCTATGCACCGCACTCGTTCTTCAAGGAAGGCACGACCGAGTTCACCGGCTACGAGATCGAGCTGTTCAACGCGGTGAGCGAGATCCTCGGGGTGAAGCCAGTCTACACCGAAGCGCCGTTTCAGCAGTTGATCGCCGGGGTGAAGTCGGGGCGTTCGGATGTGTCGCTGGGCGATCTCGGCGACAACGACCTGCGCCGCGAGCAGGTGGACTTCATCGACCATACCCGGCTGACCTTCCAGCTCCTGATCGATGAAGCCGACAAGGACAGCATCAAGACGGTGTTCGACCTCTGCGGCCGCGACCTCGGGATCGTGCAGGGCACCACCAACATCATCTTCAAGGCGCTGTCGCAGTGCGAGAGCAAGGGGCTGAAGCCGGCGAACTTCATCGAGTTCCCCGATGCCACCGCCAAGGACCAGGCTATCCAATCCGGCCGACTGCCGCGCGCCGACATTTCGGCCACTGCGGTGGGCCGCTACCGTGAGGCGGCGGGGCTCAATCCAGGCCAGATCCTGGTCCCGGCGCCCGAGCTGGGCGACCTCTATATCGGCTTCATCGTCGACAAGGGGAACACGGAACTGGCCAACGCCATCGAGGCGGCGCTGAAGATCCTGTTCGACAACGGCAAATACGCCGAGATCCTCGCCGCCTACAACATTACCGACCTCAAGCTCGACGCGCCGGGCGTCAATATCGGCCAGAACGCCTCGAACTGGGTGCAACCCAAGCCGAAGAGCTGATCGCGCCGGTAATCCAGACCAGGGCGCCGGCAACCGCCGGCGCCCGCCTCATTTCCATTGGGTATTTCGACCATGTCCAGCGCCCGGCCAACCGGCAATGACAAGATGAACATAGCCGTGCTCGTTTCCGGCGGCGGCAACCACCAGGGGGCCTGGCGGCGCAACGGCAGCAATATCGAGCTCGCCAATACGCCCGGCTTCTATGTGGCGTTCGCGCAGGCCGCCGAGGCGGCCAAGATCGACGCGATCTTCTTTGCCGATATCCCGTCCCTCGACCCCAAGGCGCTGGGGGTAAACCCGGTGCTCAACGCCTTCGAGCCGGTGGTGCTGACCTCATACCTCGCGGCGTTCACCAGCCGCGTCGGGCTGGTCTCCAGCGTTTCGACCAGTTTCTCCGAGCCCTACACCGTGGCGCGGCAGTTCGCCTCGCTCGATCGCGCTTCGGGCGGCCGCGCCGGCTGGAACATCGTCACCTCGGCGACCGGCGAAAAGAACTACGGTGCGACGCCCCTGCCCGACCAGGATGTGCGCTATGCGCAGGCAGCCGAGTTCGTCGAGATCGCCAAGCGCCTGTGGGACAGCTGGGACCAGCAGACGCTGAAGATCGATCGTGCCGGCGGCCGGTTTGCCGATGTCGGCGACATCCGCCCCACCGACTTTCACGGCAAGTTCTTCGACGTGACCGGACCGCTCAATATCCAGCGCCCGCCGCAGGGCTGGCCGGTGCTGTTCCAGGCCGGCGCCTCGCCGATCGGTCGTGGCTTTGCCGCCCAGACCGCCGAGGGTGTGTTCACGGCGCAGCAGACGCTGGAGGACAGCCTCGAATTTGCCCATGACATGCGCGCCCGTGTCGCTGCCGCCGGCCGCGACCCGCGCCGGGTGAAGCTGCTGCTCGGCATCACTCCGATCATCGGGGCCACCGAGGCGGAAGCTAAGGCGACCGAACGGGAGCTGGGCGAATTCATCGACATCAAGGCGTCGCTGAGGAAGCTCAACAGCTATATCCCCGGGGTCGACCTCTCGGCGTTCGATCTCGACAAGCCGATCCCGCGTGAGGCGCTGCCGGATGTCTCGGCGGTGCAGGGCCGGCAGAGCCGCTACAAGATCTTTGCCGACCTGACGCTCAACGACGGCTGGACGCTGCGTGAACTGGTGAAGCTCACCGGCCGTTCCGACGGTCACTGGACGCTGACCGGCAGCCCCGAGCAGATCGCCGACCAGATGGCGGAGCGCTTCCTCGCCGACGCCTGCGATGGCTATGTGGTGATGCCGACCTATCACCCCGAGGGCTCGGGCCTGTTTTTCTCGGACGTGGTGCCGATCCTGCAGCAGCGCGGGCTGTTCCGCACTGAATACGAAGGCACGACGCTGCGCTCGCATCTGGGGCTCGACATCCCGCAACGCGGCGCGCGAGGCATCTGACGGCTTTGCCGTCACTCCCCTCCCCGCTATAGAGGGCGACAAAAGGGAGGGGATTTGCCATGTCGAGTGTGGGTCATCTGTCCGAGGGAGACCGCGGCCAGGCGCGGATCACCGCGATCAAGGCGTTGCGGCTCGACAGCGGCTTCTGCCTCGTCCGCATCGACACCGATGCCGGTATCTCCGGCTATGGCGAGTGCGGCGACCTCGATGGCGATCTGGTGCGCGCCGCGCTTCTCACCCATGCCGAGGGCGGCGCGCGGCTGCCGCATCTCCAGCTGATCGGCAAGGACCCGCTCGATATCGGGGTGCACCACCACAACCTGTTCTACGCCTATCGTCAGCGTCCGGCGCACATCATGATCTGCTCGGGCCTCGACATGGCACTGTGGGACCTCGCCGGGAAACTGTTGCGGCAGCCGGTGTGCAAGCTGCTCGGCGGGGCCTTCCGCACCGAACTCGAACTCTATTCGCACTGCCCGCATTTCGACCTGACCGATGCCGGCGCCTGGGCCGAAGCAGCCGCCGACCTCAAGTCGGATCCGCACGGCTTCAGGACGTTCAAGGTCGATATCCACGACGCCATCGGTATACCGATGCAGGAATACACGCCGAGCCTGTCGCCGGGTGACATCCGCAAGATCCGCCGGTCCTACGAGCTGGCGCGCGAGCACCTGGGCGACGAAATCGACATCATCGTCCACTGCCACAACGAGCTCGACGCACCGAGCGCCATCGCGGTGGCCGAGGCGGTGGAAGCGATCAAGCCGATCTACTACGAGGACCCGCTGCAGCCCGGCTTTTCCGAGAACTGGCTGGCGCTCCGGCGCTCGACCAACATCCCGATCATGACGGGCGAGAACATCGAGCTGCCCGAGGGGGCGCTGCCGTTCCTCCAGCACCAGGCGGTCGATTGCCTGCAGCCCGACATCATCAGTTCGGGCGGCATCACCGGGACCAAGGCGATCGCCGACCTCGCGGCGCTCTACCGCACGCCGATCACGCTGCACAATGTCAGTGGGTTGCTGATGAACGCGGCGAGCCAGCAGCTGGCGGCCTCGGTGTTCAACTGCCCGCGCATCGAGTGCACGCGGCGGGCGGACGCGATCGCATGGGCCTCGCCCAACCCGCTGCAGGTAAGGGATGGCAAGATGCAGGTGTCGATGGCGCCGGGGCTCGGGGTGGAGCTGGATCAGGACTGGATCAGCGCGCACCGGTTTGCCGGGGAGCCGGACTGGAACTGAGGGCGCCGGCCTCTCAGTGATCCTCCCCCGCGTGGCGGGGGAGGGGGACCGCCGAAGGCGGTGGAGGGGGCGGCAAAAGGCACTAAAGTGGAATGGGCGGCGCGATCGGCGCTGAGCGTCGAGCGACTTAGGGTTTAGCCGCCCCCTCCACCACCCTTCGGGTGGTCCCCCTCCCCCGCCACGCGGGGGAGGATCATTGCACCGCCGGTGACTAGCTCAAGGCAATCTCTGCGTGTGCGTCGGCTCGAGTTCCGCCTTGCCAAACGTCCCCGGCAGGTTGGTGTTCATCCACTCGTAAGGATAGCCGAGCTTCAGCGGCATGGCGTCAGTGAGTTCCCGGCGCACATCGGCAGGGAGATCGAAATCGCCGGCCTCGAGGTTTTCGGCCACCTGATCGACGCGGCGGGCGCCAATGATGGCGGCGGTGACCCTGACGTCACCGAGCAGCCAGCTGAGCGCCACCTGGCTCGGCGTGCGGCCGAGGCGGGCCGCCACTTCGACCACCTTGTCGATCATCTTCAGCGAATCCTCGAACCAGTAGCGCGGCAGCGTGATCGCCGCCTGCTGGCCGATACGGGATTGCTCGTCGGGCTTGGCCTGATCGCGATACTTGCCCGTGAGCATGCCGGCAGCCAGCGGGCTCCAGCAGATCATGCCGAGGCCCTGGTCGTCACAGGCCGGCAAAATCTCGCGTTCGATGTCGCGGCGGACCAGGTTGTAGAGGTGCTGGGCGGAGACCAGCGGCTCGTAGCCCTTGAGCTCGGCGACGCCGTTGGCCTTGGCGATCTGCCAGCCATAGAAGTTCGAGCAGCCGAGGTAGCGGACCTTGCCGGCCCGGATCAGGTCGTCGGCGGCGCGCAGGCTCTCCTCGATTGGGGTATACGGGTCGGGCCCGTGGAACTGGTAGAGGTCGATATAGTCGGTACCGAGCCGCTTCAGGCTCTTCTCGCAGGCCTCGACGATATGCTTGCGGCTGAGGCCGCGCGAGGTCACTGCCGGGTCGGCGGGGAACCAGCACTTGGTGGCGATCACCAGCTGGTCGCGGCTATGGTCTTTCAACGCCACCCCGAGCATCGTCTCCGAGGCGCCACCCGAATAGCCGTTGGCCGTGTCGATGAAGTTGCCGCCGCCTTCGATGAAGCGTTTGACGATGGCGCTCGAAGTCTCCTGATCGCAGCCCCACTGCGAATTGCCGAATGTCATGGTGCCCAAGCAAAGGCGTGAAACCAACAGGCCGCTGCGGCCGAGATAACGATATTTCATCAATTTCCTCCGGATCGTTCGGCAATCGAGGGGGCGGATCGAACAGGTAAATCCGCCTGGCGTAAAGGCGGCGGGATCACTCGGTCGGGTACTTGAGCCCAATCTGCTGCCGGATGGTATCGAGGCAGGCCATGATGGCGACGCTCTCGGTGGGTGAGAGGATGGTGCCCGCGATGCTGTTTTCCGCAACCAGGCGCTCGAGCTCGGCGGCCTGGTACTGCATGCCGCGGCCTTCGACCCTGGAGACATACTCTTCGACCAGGGCGTTGGTGGCGTCGTAGCGGCGGAAGCTGGTGGGCGCGTACCAGACCTTGTCGATCTCGATCCGGCCCTCGGTGCCGTGGATGGTGGCGATGTTCCGCCCGGCCGTGTCGCTGCCCGACAGGGTAAGCGCGATGGCGCCGGAGTCGTAGGTGAACATGGTGGCGACGGTGCCATCGGCACCGGTCTGCTTGAGCCGCGCTGTCGCGGCGATGGTCCTGGGCGCGCCCAGCACATCGAAGGTGAACGAGATCGGGTAGATGCCGAGGTCGAGCAGCGCCCCACCGCCGAGCTCCAGGGCGTTGAGCCGGTGCGCCGGGTCGTCGGGCAGATCCTGGGTATGATCGGCGACCACCGAGCGGATCTCCCCCAGCACGCCGGAGCGGACGATCTCGCGGATGCGAACCATATGCGGCAGGAAACGGGTCCACATGGCCTCGAGGACGACGAGCCCGTTCTTCGCGCCCAGGTCAACGATCTCCTGCGCTTCGCGGGCGTTGACCGTGAGGGCTTTCTCGACCAGCACGTGCTTGCCATGGCTGAGCGCCAGCTTGGCGTTTTTGGCGTGCATCGGGTGCGGCGTCGCGATGTAGATCGCGTCGACATCGGGATCGGCACAGAGCGCTTCGTAGCTGCCATGCGCCGTTGAGATGCCGAACTGAGCCGCGAACTTGTCGGCGGCCGACTGGCTGCGCGAACCGACGGCCGTCACCGTATGGCCATGCAGCTTGAGGTCCTTCACGAACTGCTCGGCGATCCAGCCGGTTGCCAAAATCCCCCACCTGACGCTACCGGCCATCGCCTTCTCCCCAGACACGCTTGTCGCGGAAACGTGGTGTAACGACTTGGCCCGACTGCGCAATGGTCCGGAAGGCTAATTCCGTTCGAGGTTTACACCACGTGGGTCGGTAGAGTGCCGGTCGGGGCGGCCTCCGCCTTGCATCTCGCGGGGTGCGGGTTCGGCACTGACCTCTACCTCCACGGTCATCCCCAGATAATCCCTGCGGTCGCCGATGAAGCTGCCGCTGAGCGGGCGGGCCTGGTGCGGCTCGCGGGCCACCCCGACACGGATCAGGTCCCTGCTGCCGATGATGCCGTTGGTGGGATCGAATTCCACCCAGCCGGAGCCCGGCAGGAACACCTGCACCCAGGCATGCGTGGCTCCGCCGCCGCGCCGGGCTTCTGCTCTATCGCGGGAGGGCACGTGAACGTACCCGGTCACGAAGCGCGCGGCAAAGCCGAGGCTGCGGCAAGCCTCCATCATCAGCAGTGCGAAATCTCGGCAGGTGCCCGTGCGGCTGTTCAAGGTCTGCAAGGGAGGCTGCGTGCCAGGGTCGGTGCGACGCGCATATTTGAAGCTTTCGCGAATTCCGACGGTCATGGTCATCAACAGGTGACCCGTCTCGGTCTCCCTCCCCGGATGCAGGAATCGGCGGGCGAAGGCTTCAACCTCCGGGGCGGGATGGTGCGGCCGCATATAGGGCGCGAGATCCGGCAAGGAACCGGCGTCGTATTCGAACGGCCAGAGCTTGGCGCGCTCCTCGATGCGAAACTGCGGCACCATCTGCGATGAGTGATCGAGCAGGATGTCGGTCGCAAAGCGCAGGACGCTCGACGCTCCCTCGAACTCGGCAACGGTGATGCAATTGCCGAAGACATCGTGAATCCAATGGATCTGTGCATCGGGCGAAACCTCGAGCTCTGCACCCAGCAGGCGCTGCTCGTGGCTGTCGCGCGGACGGAACAGCAGGCGGTGCGGGCCGAACCGCACGGGGCGCGCATAGGTATAGGTCGTGACATGGCGCACTCTGAGCAGGGTCATCGCAAGCATCCGTTTCGCCGCTGCAGAACCGCGGGGCTGCCGACGCGGTTCCGTGGAACCTTGCATGCCGCCGGCGAATTGTGGCTGAGCTTGGGGGAAACCGATGAAGCTCAGGGTCAACTGCAACCTCGAATACGAAGTCTCGGCGGAGACCACGCTGATCCTCAACATCGAGGCGCAACGCAATGCCGGGCAGAATGTCGTAAGCGAAGAATTCAGCGCCGCCGGCAACCTCGCGACCGAGACGCATGTTGTGCCGGAAACCGGCAATCGGTACCGGCGCATGGTTCTTCCGGTAGGAGCGCATCGGCTCGACTATCGCGCCGAGATCGAAACCGCCCCCTTCATCGGCGACCCCGGCCGAATTGCCCAGATGCCGGTCGCGGAACTGCCGTTCGAGGTGGTCGCGCACCTCTCGCCGTCACGCTACTGCCAATCCGACAAGCTCGGCCGCTTTGCCTGGCGCACCTTCGACGGAATTGCGGACGGCCACGAGAAGGTAACCGCGATCTGCAACTGGATCTTCGAGAACGTCGACTATCTGGAAGGCTCGAGCGACGCCAGCACTTCGGCTTACGACACCTTCACGTTGCGCGCCGGTGTGTGCCGGGATTTCGCCCATCTGGGCATCACCTTTGCCCGTGCGTTGGGTATTCCCGCCCGGTTCGTCTCCGCCTATGCTCTCGACCTGCAGCCCCAGGACTTCCATGCCGTTTTCGAGGCCTATCTGGGAGACCGCTGGTATCTGTTCGATGCCACGAGGCTGTGTCCGATCGACGGCATCGTGCGGATCGGTGTCGGACGGGACGCCGCCGATACGGCCTTTGCCAGCTATTTCGGCCAGTTGAACGGCCCTCCCAAGCTGATCAGCGTCGAACGCATCGACGGGCCGCAACCCGCCGAATGGACCACCGGGGCCGTCAGCATCTCAGCCGATTAATCACTTAAGCACTTACTTAGCTATTGACAGGGTACGCTCGTCACGATACTTAAGGTCATGCTTAACCAAGAGACAGAGCCCCTCGACCTGATGTTCCAGGCATTGGCCGACCCCACCAGGCGGCGGATGATTGAACGGCTGAGCCGAGGATCCGCGTCGGTCAGCGAGCTGGCCGAGCCGTTCAAGATGAGCCTGCCCGCTATCGTGCAGCACCTCCAGGTGCTGGAGCAAAGCGGGCTGGTGACGACGCAGAAGGTGGGACGGGTGCGAACCTGCACCATCGACACGGGAGCGCTCAGCATGGCCGAGAAGTGGATCAACGATCGACGCATCGGCTGGGAGCACCGGCTGGACCGGCTCGGAGCGTTCCTCGACGCGCTGCCCGGCGGCCCGGACAAGCCGACGAAGTAACGCGCCAACGACGACAGAACAGCGAAGAAATGCCGGAGCGCCGTTTCCGGCAATGAGCTCGCATGTCCGCTGAACAGGAGGATCGAATGGCCAAGATTGTGGTGAACTTCTCGATGTCGCTCGACGGCTTCGTGGCCGGCCCCCACGTTTCGGTGCGCGACGGCATGGGCGTGGGCGGCGAGCGGTTGCACGAGTGGATGTTCGCGGGCAGCGGCACCAAGGCGGGTGACGGCAGTTTCAGCAGCACCGAAGCGGCGGACGCAGCCGAGATCGACCTCGCCTTCAGGACGGTCGGCGCGGTGATCGTGGGACGTCGCACCTACGATGTGGGGCTGCAGCACTGGAACGACACACCCTACCCAGTGCCGTCGTTCGTCCTCACGCACAATCCAAAGCCCGAACAGCAGATGAAGAGCGCCAGCTTCCGCTTCGTAACCGACGGTGTCGAGAGCGCAGTGCGGCAGGCCCGGGCAGCGGCGGGCGACAAGGATGTGGTGCTGATGGGCGCCTCGACGGCGCAGCAGGTGCTGCGCGCCGGGCTCGCCGACGTGATCCGCGTGCAGGTGGTCAGCGTGCTGCTCGGCGGCGGCACCCGCCTGTTCGACAAGCTTGGCGACGCTCACATCGAGCTCGCCCGCACCCGGGTTGTCGCGGCGTCGCCCGGCGTCACCCACCTCGAATTCAACGTCATCAACCAAGCCTGAAAGAGGAAACTCAAATGACCGAACGTTCCATCGCGCATGGCAGCTTCACCGTCGAACGCAAATACAAGCACGCGCCGAGCAAGGTGTACTCCGCCTGGTCCAACCCCGAGTTCAAGCGTCAGTGGTTCGGCTCGCCGAACCCGGACAAGCCGAAAGACGTCATGGACTTCCGCGTCGGCGGCCGTGAGTTCAACGAGGCCGAAATGGGCGGCGACACCTATGTGTTCGACGTCACCTATCGCGACATCGTGCCGGACAACCGCATCATTTACACCTACGAGATGCTGAAGAACGGCGACCGCATCTCGGTGTCGCTGGCCACCATCGAGCTTTTCCCCGACGGTGACGGCACGCGGATGGTGGTGAAAGAGGATGGCGCCTTCCTCGACGGCCTCGACAAGATGGCCGATCGGGAGGCCGGCACCAACTACCTGATCGACCTGATGGGGAAGTGGCTCGACGAGCAATGAGCGCCAGGTCGCACAGCCTGATGATCGGCGACCTCGAGGTGCATTACCTCGAGGAAGGCCGCGGGCAGCCGCTGCTGCTGCTGCACGGAGGCACGGCGACCGCTGCGTCCTGGGGCGAGGCGATGCCGCGGTTGGCCGACCGCTACCGCGTCTTCGCCCTCGATACCCGAGGACATGGCAAAACCAGCAACCCCTCGCAGAAGATGAGCTACGCGCAGTTCGCCGACGACGTCGCCGGCTTCATTGCGACGCTCGGCCTCAGGCGACCGCTGATCATCGGCTACAGCGATGGCGGACAGACGGCGCTGGAGTTCGGGCTCCGGCATCCCGGCAAGGCGGGAGCACTGGTCTTGGGCGGCACGATCAGCCGGCCGACCGAGGCCTATCTCGAAGGGTTGCACGGCTGGGGCTTTCCGGCGCCGGGCAAGGTCGATTTCGACCGCGTCGCCGCCGAGTACGGCCCCTATTTCGAACAGATCAAGGTGACGCACATGCATCACTACGGTCCGGATTACTGGAAGGCGTTCCTCAGCCAGATCTCGGAGCTGTGGCTGACGCTGCCCAGTTACAGCGAACGACAGCTGGCCGCGATCTCGGCCCCGACGCTGGTGATCATGGGCGACCGCGATCACCTGGGCGGCGTGGAGGAAGCCAACCGGCTCTACCGGCACCTGGGCGCCGGGGAGCTCTCCATCATTGCCAATGTCGGCCACGAGGCCGTCAACAAGCCCCTGTTCTGGGACGCCGTGCGCGAGTTCCTCGCCCGGCACGACGAGCGCCAGGACTGAGATTCTGCAGGCGGCATACTGATGGAGACGGCCCTCCCTCGCCATTCGAGCATAGCTCTCATGGCCTTCTCCCCTCAAATCGCTCCACTGGAGCGATTTGCCCTTCGGGACGGCTCGAAGTCCCCCATGAAGGGGGAGGTGAAGAGACGAGGCTCTGTCTTCCATCGTGCCAGATACATCGGCAGGGCACCTCGCCCTTCATGGGGGAGGATGGAAGGGGGCCGTCTGCTTCAGTCTGCCCCCACTCCGTCCCCTACTCCGCCGCTGCCTTGAGCCGCGGCTTCACCCGGTGCCGCCCGACCGGCACGATCATCGGCGTATGCGAGACCGGATCGGCGCAGATTTCGGCATCCATACCGAACACCGACTTCACCAGTTCGGCCGTCACTACCTCTGCCGGTTCACCCGAGGCTGCGACCTTGCCCTGACGCATGGCGACGATGTGATCGGCGTAACGGCAGGCGAGGTTGAGGTCGTGCAGCACGGCAACCACCGTACGGCCGCGCTGCTGCACCAGGTCGGTGAGCAGATCCAGCACTTCGACCTGGTGGTTGATGTCGAGGAAGGTGGTGGGCTCATCGAGCAGCAGCAGTTCGGTTTCCTGAGCCAGCGCCATGGCGATCCAGACGCGCTGCCGCTGGCCGCCGGAAAGCTCATCGACGGTCCGGCCAGCCAGATCGAGCGTATCGGTCGCCTGCAGCGCGGTGGCGACGGCGGCATCGTCGGCGGCCGTCCACTGGCGGAACCAGCCCTGATGCGGATAACGACCGCGGCCGACGAGATCGGCGACGGTGATGCCGTCGGGTGCTACCGGGGTTTGCGGCAATACCCCGAGCAGCGTCGCGACTTCGCGGGTCGGCATCTGGTGAATGGCGCGACCATCGAGATAGACCGTGCCGGCGCTGGCCGTCAGCAGCCGCGCCAACCCGCGCAGCAAGGTAGATTTTCCGCAGGCATTGGCGCCGACGATCACCGTGAACTTGCCGGGCGGGATCGCGATGCTCAGCTGGTCGACGATGGTGCGCTCGCCATAGCCGAGCGTCAGGCCGGCGGCCGAGAGCTGGTGGTGCACGGACATCAGAACCTCCGATCAGCCGCCGCGGCCCGAACGATGGGCAGCGGCAAGAAGGTAGATGAGGAAGCCGGCGCCGAGCGCGCCGGTGACGACTCCGACCGGCAACTGGTTGCGGCCCAGCATGTGCTGGGCAACGAAGTCGGCGGCGTTCGTGACGAGCCCGCCAACCAATGCTGCCGGCAACAGCGCGTTGCCGGAGGGGCCGAGCAGGCGCCGCGCGATGGGGCCGGCGATGAAGGCGACGAACGACACGGGTCCTACCGCAGCTGTGGCGAAAGCGGCGAGCAGCACGGCGACGAGGATCAGCCCCAGCCGGGAGAACTCGACGCGGGTGCCCAGCGCCGTCGCGGCATCATCGCCCATCTGCAGCGTGCGCAGCGAACGTGAGAGCAAGGCGGCCACCGGCGCCAGCACGAGCAGCGCGACGGCCAGCGGGGTCAGGCTCTCGAAGGTGGAGCCGTTGAGGCTGCCGGTCAGCCAGCTCAGCGCCTCCTGCACCTCCATGACGCGAGCGCGGGTGAAGAGGTAGGAGACCACCGCCCCGGCGAGCGCTGCCATGCCGATGCCGATCAGCACCAGCCGGTAGGGGGTGACGCCGTCGCGCCAGGCAAGGCCGTAGATCAGCAGCGCCGTCAGCACGGCGCCGCCGCAGGCCATCAACGAGACGCCCAGCCCGGACCACTTGAAGATGATGATCGCCAGCACCGCCGCGGCGCTGGCGCCGGTGGTGATGCCGACGATGTCGGGGCTGGCGAGCGGATTTCGGAGGATGGTCTGGAAAATGACGCCCGAGAGCCCGAAGGCGGCGCCGGACAGCAGCCCGGCCATCACGCGCGGCAGGCGGACGCCGAGCACGATGAAATCGTTCGCGGCGTCGGTGGCGCCGGTGAAGGGCGAGAGCAGCGAGCCGACCACGTCGGCAAGCGGCAGCGGATAGTCGCCGATCGACATCGAGAGACTGGCTATCGCCAGCGATAGCAGCGCCAGGCCGAAGACGACGAGGCCGTAGCGCCGCCGCAGGCGCTGGCGGGCCGCGACGACGGCGCCGATCGGAGCAAAGCTGTGGGTGGCGCTCATAGCTCGGCCAGCTTCCTGCGCCGCACCAGCGCAATGAAGAACGGCGCACCGAGCGCGGCTGTCACGATACCCACCTGCAACTCACCCGGCGGCACGATGATGCGGCCGATGATGTCGGCGCCGAGCAGCAGGATAGGTGCCAGCAGCATCGAATAAGGCAGGATCCAGCGATAGTTCGGGCCGGTGAAGGCGCGGGCGAGATGCGGCACCGTCAGGCCGACAAAGGCGATCGGCCCGGCAGCGGCCGTGGCGGCGCCCGCCAGGATCACCGCGGCGACGCCGACCATGGTGCGGCCGCGCTGCACCTTGAGCCCGAGCCCGCGCGCGACGTCATCCCCCAGCGCCAGCCCGTCGAGGATGCGCGAGGTGAGCAGCGCCAGCATGATGCCAGCCAGAATGAACGGAGCGACCTGCAGCAGGATATCGGTGGTGCGGCCGGTGAGCGCGCCCACCTGCCAGAAGCGAATCTGGTCGAGGGTTTCGACATTGGTGATGAGGATCGCCGAGGTGACCGAAGTGAGCGCGGCGGTGACCGCTGCGCCGGCCAGCGCCAGCTTCATCGGCGTCGCCCCCTCGCGGCCGAGCGAAGCGACGAGATAGACCACCAGCATCGCGCCCCCTGCCCCGAGAAAGGCCAGCCAGACGTAGCCCGAGAGCTGGGTGATGCCGAATACCGAGATGCCGAGCACCACGCAAAGCGTCGCGCCGGCATTGATGCCGAGGATGCCGGGGTCGGCCAGCGGATTGCGCGTCGCCCCCTGGAGGATAGCGCCGGAGAGGCCGAGTGCAGCCCCGACCAGCAGCCCGACCAGCGTGCGCGGCAGGCGCAGGTCGAGGATGATCTTGTGGTTGGTCTGCGTTCCGTCGAACGCCGTCAGGGCGTACCAGATATCACCAAGCGCAATCGGACGCGCGCCCACGGTGATCGAGAACACCAACACGACGACGAGCCCCAGCGCCAGCAGGACGAAACCGCCGGCGCGGGTAGCCGGCGGCAGGCCTGTCGTCGATGTCGAGGTCGGCGGCAACGCCTCAGTCGCCGATGCTGGCGTCGGCGGCGGCTATGGCGGTGCTGAGCTTATCGAGCTCGCGGGCATAGGCGGCGTAGTTGCGCAACCAGAACGCCGGCCAGTCGGTCACCTGCCCCGCCGCAGCGGCGCGGAGCGTCGTCCAGGTGGCCTGGGCCTTCGCCGTCTCCATGGTGGCCTTGGAGCGGTTGTCGACGAGGATCAGGTCCGGCTGGTACTTGTCGGCGTTCTCCCAGCTCAGCGTCTCCCAGTAGCCGCGGTCATCGGCAAGCGCCGGATCGATCAGCTTGAGGCCCCAGGAGGCGAAATCCATCAGCTCGGAGGAGCCTTCGGTTGCAGCGACATAGAGAGCGTCGGTGCCGGCCCAGACGGCGAGCGCGGTGAGGTCGGGCTTGGCCGCGACGGCGGCCTTGAATTTTTCGCGAGCCGCTTCGAAGGCGGCCTTGGCCGCGGCGACCTCGGGTGCCGCGAGATCGGCACCAAGGCTCCGGGCCAGTTCCTCATAGTCCTCGATCAGGTTGACGACCGAGGCCCCCTGCTTCGGGCCCGTGACCGGCGCCAGCGGCTTCAGTGCGTTGACCACGTCGGCGCCGCCGCTCCAGGTCTGGTCGAGCGGCCACCACTCGCCGACGACCAGGTCCGGCTTCAGGGCGGCAGCCTTTTCCACGCTGACCTCGCCCCAAGCCTCGCCGATGATCTCGATGCCGCTCAGGTCGAGCCCTTCCAATGCCTTGGCCTCGGCAACGGCGCTGTCGACGTAGATGCCGACCGGGCGGATGCCGAGCGGGATGAGGCCAGCTGCCGCATCCTGGCTGGCGATGATACGGGTCGGCACATGGTCCAGCGTCACGGTGGCGCCCGAGCCATCGACGTAGCTCCAGGCCTCGGCGAAGGCGGCTCCTGGTGCCGAAACCATAAGTGTCGCGAAGGCAGCCGCGGCAAGCGTCTTGAGGGACATCAGCGAGACCCGGATATGTTGATAGTTCGGGTCACCTATCAGCACGTTATGCTGATAAGTCAAGTCATGTTTCTGCCGCGACGACGAGGGTCATGCGGGTTTCACCAATCGGTGCTATGGTTTAGCTGCTCATGTACGGGACCGGGACATGATCCAGCTGCCGCCGGCCATCGAGGAATACTGGTATGCCTTCGACTGGGACGTCGAAGCGCTGTGGGCGCTGGACCTGCCGTCGGAAGCTTTCCCGATCGACAAGCTGCTCTGGCATCTCGACATGCCGCTGTGGGAACTCGACGGACATCGCTACGCACTAACGCCACGCCAGGTGCTGCGTTCGCCTTATCGCTACGACAAGGAATACCGGCGGGTGCGGGCGGCCAGCCTGCTGTTCCCGATCGAAATCACCCGGCTCAAGGGCCGCTGGCTGATCCTCGACGGCGTGCACCGGATGACGCGAGCGCACGAAGATGGGCACGAAGAAATCTTCGTGCGGAAAGTGCCGAGGAAGCTGATCAGGTAGCGGCTTGGCCTTGGACCCACCACCGGATGTCATCGTCGGTGGTCTACGGCACGGGGGTCAACTCGCCACCCGATACGGGCTGAAGGTCCGGCCATTGTCGGAGAGGCTCGACCAGACGACCCAGTAACGCCCCTGCTCGTCGGGCACCAGGACTTCGGCTTCGCGGCCGCTATGGGCCTGGAAGCGAGCCAGCGACTGGGCTTCTAGAGCGGCATTGGAGCGGGAATCGAAGGGGCCCTGCGCCTTGCCCTCGAAATCGACCCACCAGGCGTCGCGGCTCTGAATCACCAGGTAGAGCGCCTTGGCCATCGAGTGGTCACCCCTGTTGCTCACGAACGGCTATCACCGATTCTGGTGGCGTTCCGTCATCTGGAATGAGTTTCGCACAAATGCGTAGTCGGAACGAGACTGTGGGCCCCGCACATTTTATGAAAAGATGCGCTCGAATTGCCGGAATGCAAGTCCGGACCCAGGTGAGAGTTGCTCCGTCGGCCAGCCGAACACTTGAGCAGCCCACTAACGCCGGCACGCCGAGCCGGAACTGCCCAGCAGCTTACATGAGGGAGGCGCGCTGCCGAAGTATCGAGCAGCGCGCGGGGATGGCTGGCGCGGCGCTTCCGGGCATGCATGATGTCGGCCATGCAAACACTCAAAGTCATCTACGATACCGACCCCGGCGTCGACGACGCCATGGCCCTGCTGCTGCTCGCCCGTCACCCGCGGGTCGAACTGATCGGCGTCACCACGGTGTTCGGCAATGCCGATATCGCCACGACGACGCGCAACGCGCTCTATCTCAAGCAGAAACTCGGCTTTTCGGCGCCCGTGGCGAAGGGCGCGGGGGCGCCGCTGGTGGGTGAGGCGGACACTCCCCCGACCTTTGTGCACGGCATGAACGGGCTCGGCGACATTGCCCTGCCGCAGATCGCCGCGATCGCCGACCTGCGCCCGGCCCACCAGTTGATCATCGACCTGGTGAAAGCCAACCCGGGCGAGGTCACCATCATTGCCGTGGGCCGGATGACCAATCTCGAGCGCGCCATGCGCGAGGCGCCCGAGATCGTCCCCCTGGTGAAGCAGATCGTGGTAATGGGCGGCGCCTTCGGCCGCAACGGCCATACCGGCAATGTCACACCGGTGGCCGAGGCCAACATCTGGGGCGATCCGGATGCGGCAGATATCGTCTTCGGCGCGGCCTGGCCGATCGCCATCGCCGGGCTCGACGTGACGCAGGCGACGGTGATGAGCGAAGCTTACGTGGCCAAACTCGCCGCCGATGCCGGCGAGGACGGCGCGTTCGTGCGCGCCATTTCGGCCTTCTACCAGAACTTCCACCGCGAGAGTGCAGGCCTCGACGGCTTCTATGTGCACGACTCGAGCGCCGTAGCGCTGGCGCTGCACCCGGAGTTCTACCAGACGGAGACCGGCGCCATCCGCGTGGTCACCGAGGGCATCGCCATCGGCCAGACCATCATCAAGCCGGATGGCCGGAACTATCCGCCCGGTGCCTGGGACGGCCGGCCGAGGCAGACGATTGCGGTCGGCGTCGACGCAGAGGCCGTGCTGCGGTTCTATCGGCAGACGCTGGTGGGGAAGTAGCGCGGGCCACTTACGCCACCACACTCACCGGCTCAGGCCGGACGGCGGTACTGGTAGATGCCGACGTCGATCGAGCCTTCGAAGAATCCAGCCTCGCAATAGCTCAGGTAGTAGACCCACTTGCGGCGGAATTCCTCAGTGTAGCCGAGCTTCTTGATATCGGCCCAGCGGTCGAGGAAGCGCTCGCGCCAGAGTTTGAGGGTCCTGGCGTAGCTCAGCCGGAAGGTCTCGACGTTCTCGAGGATCAGCCCTACCTTGTCGCCCTGCTCCTTCATCGCCGTCTTGGTCAGCAGCATGCCGCCGGGGAAGATGAAGCGCTGGATGAAATCCGGCCGCGCCCGATAATCGGCAAAGTCGCGCTCGCCGATGGTGATGGCCTGGATCGACGCGGTGCCTCCCGGCTTCAGCCGGTCGTGCACCGTCTTGAAGTAACTCGGCCAATGCTCCTCGCCTACCGCCTCGATCATCTCGATCGAAGCGACGTGGTCGAACTCGCCCCGGGTGTCGCGATAGTCCTCGAAATGCATGACGGCAAGCTTGTCGAGGCCCTGCCGCTGGAGGCGCTCATTGGCGTATTTCAGCTGCTCCGCCGAGAGCGTAATGCCGTAGACCTCGGCGCCGAAATCCTTGGCCGCAGTTTCGGCAAAGCCGCCCCAGCCACAGCCGATCTCGAGCACGCGGTGCCCGGCGGCAACGCCCGCCAGTTCGGCGACGCGCCGGTATTTGGTGTGCTGGGCGTCGGTGAGCGACTGGTCCTCGGAGGTGAAGATGGCCGAGGAATAGGTCATCGAGGGGTCGAGCCACTCGGCATAGAAGTCATTACCGAGGTCGTAGTGCTCGGAGATGTTCTTCTTACTACCCTCTTTCGAGTTGTGGCGGCTCAGGTGATAGGTGATGTCCTGGGCGGCGCGGCCGTACCAGGAGTTCTCGCCGCTATCGAGCACGTCACGGTTCTGCAGGAAGTAGCGGAACAGCATGGTGAGATCTTCGATCTCGACATCGCCGTCGATATAGGCCTGGGCGAAGCCGACGGTGCCGCGCTGCAGCGTCTTCTGCAGCACCTTGAAGTTGCGCAGCGTCAGGTGCGCATGCACCCCGGTCGCCGGATTGCCGAAGGTGCGTGCCCGACCGTTGGGGAACGTGATGGTGACGGCGCCGTGCCTGGGGCGGCCGATCAGCCGCTTTCCGACAAAAGCCGCAATAGTCGAGAGCAGATGGGTCCACGGCGTGGGCGACGCTGCCCTCGTTTCAACCGCAAGCTTATCCATGACGTAACATTCCAGAACTACCGGTCCGCTCCGCCGAGCGGCCAAACCAGCGCCGCGGCGGGGCTGCAGTGACGCAGCCGGGCAACGGGGCTCCCCGTGAATTAGGGCAGCACTTTAGTCGTCATAAGTGGATATGCAAGCAGGACTTTCAAGCTGCAAGCGGTGCCGTTGCGGCTCAGCGTCCGCCGGGCCGGGCCGCGTCCAGCAGGCGGAACTGCACCTCCTCGCGGCCTTGCCAATGGTCGATGGAGAGCGTTCCGGCCATGTGCAGCGGCGTATCGTTGCCGGCGCTCAGCAGCGCTTCGCCCAGCGCCGTGGTGGCGGCACGGAACGCGATGGCCTTGAGTCGCGCGCCGTCGTCGGCGGTCAAGGTGAACTTCACGTGGCCACCCGTGCCGACGATCTCGGCAAAGCGCGCCTTGTGCGCGGGAAACGCGAACACCGGCTGCGGGCTGCCCGCGCCGAACGGTCCTGCCCGCTCGATCTCATGGACGAACTGCGGATTGGCGCCACGGGCCGTCATCGCTGCGTCGATCTCGAGCGCCGTCAGCGCCCGCGCCTCGCTGACGCTGTTGCCCAGCCGCTCGGTCACATGGGCGCGAAACGGCCCAAGCTGGCCCGGCTTCAGCGTCACCCCGGCCGCCATGGCGTGCCCGCCGCCCTTGGCGGCGAGGCCCAGCTCCACCGCCTCGATCACCGCGCTGCCCAGATCGACGCCCGGCATGGAGCGACCGGACCCGGTGCCGGTGCCATCCGGCGCCAGCGCGATGGCAAAGGTCGGACGCTCGAACCGCTCGCGCAGCCGGGCAGCAATCAGCCCGACCACGCCGGGGTGCCAGTTGGCCGATGCCAGCACCAGCACCGGGGGGCCCTCGCCGCCGCCGATCTCGGCTTCTGCGGCACGAGCCGCTTCCTCCACCGCTTCGACCTCGATGCGCTGGCGTTCGCTGTTGAGCTCGTTGAGCTGCGCCGCGATCATCAGCGCCTGCTGCTCGTCGTCGAGCGACAGCAGCCGAGTGCCGAGCGCCGCATCGCCGATGCGACCGCCGGCATTGATGCGCGGCCCGATCAGGTAACCGAGGTGATAAGCATTGAGCGGGCCGGACAGCCGTGCCGCCAGGGCCAGCGCCCCGATGCCGCGATTGGAGCCGGTCCGGGCCACCTCGAGCCCGCGGGCGACGAAAGCGCGGTTCAACCCCTTGAGCGGCACGACATCGCAGACCGTCGCCAGCGCCACGAGGTCGATCATGGTCATCAGGTTGGGCAGGCCCGTGTCGCCCCGCTGCTTGAGCAGCCGATTGGTCGCCACCAGCACCATGAAGGTGACGCCGGCGGCGCACAGGTAGCCGAGGCCTGAAATGTCGTCGGGGCGGTTGGGGTTCACCAGCGCATTGGCCGGGGGCAGTTCAGCGTCCGACAGATGATGGTCGATCACCAATACGTCGAGGCCGCGTTGGCGCGCGTGGGCTATGGGCCCATCGCTGGTGGTGCCGCAGTCCAAGGTGATCAGCAGCCTGGCGCCACCCTCGACCAGCTTGTCGATGGCAGCGGTGTTGGGACCATAGCCCTCGAAGATGCGATCGGGGATGTGCACCTGCGGGTCGAACCCGAAGTGCCTGAGATAGCGCGCCATCAGGGCGCAGGAACAGGCACCGTCGACGTCATAGTCGCCGAACAGCGCCACCGGCTCGTTGTCGGCTATGGCCCGGGCCAGCCGCTCGGCCAGCGCATCCATGCCGGCGAGCGTCGAAGGATCCGGCATCAGTTCGCGGATGGTGGGCTGCAGGTAGGTCGTAGCCGCATCGACATCGACGCCCCGCCCCGCGACGATGCGGGCAAGAATCTCCGACAGATCGGTCCGCTGACCGATGGCGGCAGCGGTGCGTACCGCTGCGGGGTTCAACCGATCCACCCAGGCGCGGCCCAGGGCGGATTTCGACACATCGAGGAAGTTGGGGCGCGGGTCGTCCATCACCCGCGAGGTAAGCAGAAAGATACCGATAGTCGAGGGCGCGGGGGCGGTTTTCCCGCCGCATCAGGGCTGAAGCGGCGGGCCGACAACCTGCATGCCGTGCCTGAGACTGAGTTCGCGGAACGCTTCGGAGGTCGGATCGACCATCTGCGTGGCAAAGAAGGCTTCCATACTGCCGGCCGGAATGAAGGTGACCATCATGCGCGCCGTCTCGGTGAGGTTGCGGAAGGCATGCGGAATGCCGCGCGGACCAAGCAGGGAGTCGCCCGGGCCAAGTTCGTAGGGCTGGTCACCGACCTGGAAGCGGAACCTTCCCTCCAGTACCTGGAACCACTCGTCCTGCTCGAAATGCAGGTGTAACGGCGGCCCGCCGGGCTTGAAGCGCCAGGTGTCGTAGGCGCAGAGCGCGCCATCGGTATCGCTGCCGGAAATCTTGCAGTCGAAACGACCGTTGAGGAAGTTCAGTGGAGCGGCGTGCCGATCTTCGCCGGAGCGGACCAGGACGACCTTATTCTCGGTGACCATACGAATGCCTCGTCGAAACCGGAATGTGGGCGGACTATCCTCCCGGCCCGATAGCCGGTCAAGCCAGGCGCCGCCCCCGGGAAAATCGAACCGGGGAAACCGGAAAGCTCTAGCGCTCAGGGGCAATGGTCCCCATATCAACGGCAACGTTTTCACATGGGGAACCACAATGTTCGCTTCGAAGGGCTTCCGGTTTTCGGCCCTCCTTGCCACGCTGATCATGGCCTTCTCGCTCGTCGCGGTCGATACCGCCGAGGCGCGGCGCGGCGGCAGCTTCGGCAGCCGCGGTATCCGCACCGAGCGGAGCGTGCCCTCGACGCAGGTCTCGCCCAAGACCACCGCGCCGGTGCAGAACACGATGACCAACGGCACGCAGCAGCGGAACACGGTGGGCAACGCCACCGCGCCGGCCCGGCCCAGCCTGTTCGGCGGGTTCGGCGGTGCGCTATTAGGCGGCCTGCTGTTCAGCGGCCTGTTCGGCATGCTGTTCGGCTTCGGCTTCGGTGGTTTCGGCGGCATGCTCGCCCTGCTCGTGCAGGTGGTGATCATCGGCCTCATCGTCAGCTTCTTCCTGCGGCGTCGGCAGCAGCGCCCGGCGATGGCCGGTGGGCCGCTGAACTACGAGGCGCCGGATGCGGGCCGCACCTATCGCGGCGGCGGCATGGGCCCCGGCCCGACGACAGCGCGCGGCCAGCGCTCGGCTGCCTCGCAGCGCGCCGGCCGGCGTGACGAAGTGGGCATTACCGACCAGGACCTGTCGAGCTTCGAGACCCAGCTCAAGGATATGCAGGATGCCTATTCGCGCGAGGACTATGCGGCGCTGCGCCGGATCACCACGCCCGAAGTGATGGGCTATCTCGCCGAGGAACTGGGCGCGAACGCCTCCAAGGGCCTGCGCAACGAGGTGTTCGACGTGAGCCTGCTGGCCGGCGACGTGGCCGAGGCCTGGCGCGAAGACGGCACCGACTACGCTACCGTGGCGATGCGCTACGAGAGCCGCGACGTCACCCGCAACCGCAGCACCGGCGAGATCGTCTCCGGTGACGACCGGGTCACCGAGACCACGGAGGTCTGGACCTTCCAGCGCCAGAATGGCGGGCGCTGGCTGATCAGCGCCATCCAGGAAGCGTAAGCTTCGAGTTACTGAATGCGCGGGCCGTCCCTTGGGGCGGCCCGTTTTGTTTCTACACGCCGAGACGGCCCCCTCCCATCCTCCCCCATGAAGGGGGAGGTGCCCTGCCGGTTTTCTGGGCACGATCGAGGACAGAGCCTCGACACTTCACCTCCCCCTTTATGGGGGAGGCCGGGAGGGGGCCGTCTCTGTCAGTATGGTTTCTTACCGCCGGTGTTCGGCGGTAATCCAGCGCACCGTCTGGCTCCAGGAGCGCATCACCACGGTGTTGGTGCGGACCGCGTTCTTGCCATAGCGCACCCCGCTCAGCAGGCTGCCGTCGGTGACACCGGTGGCGGCGAACAGGACGTCGCCGGAGGCCAGCTCGTCAGTGCGGTATTTCCGGCTCGGGTCCGATATCCCCATCTTCAGCGCCCGGGCCCGCTTGTCCTCGGTATCGAGGATGAGCTTGCCCTGCATCTGACCCCCGATGCAGCGCAGCGCTGCCGCAGCCAGCACGCCCTCGGGCGCGCCGCCGGAGCCGAGGTAGATGTCGATGCCGGTATCCTCGGTGTTCACCGCGTGGATGATGCCGGCGATGTCGCCGTCCGAGATCAGCTTGATGGCGACACCGGCCGAGCGGAGATCATCGATCAGCGCGGCATGGCGCGGCCGGTCGAGCACGCAGGCGGTGATCTCGTTGACCGGGACGCCCTTGGCCTTGGCCAGCGCCTTGACGTTGACGGTAGCGCTCTCGTCGAGATCGACCACACCGGCGGGATAGCCGGCGCCGATGGCGATCTTGTGCATGTAGACGTCTGGGGCGTTGAGCAACCCGCCGCGCTCGGCCATGGCCAGGACGCAGATCGAATCCGGTTGGTTCTTGGCGCACAGGGTCGTGCCCTCGAGCGGGTCGACGGCGATATCGACTTCGGGGCCGTCGCCCGCGCCGACCCCCTCGCCGATGAACAGCATCGGCGCCTCGTCGCGCTCGCCCTCGCCGATGACAATCCGGCCATGGATGTGGACATTCCCCATCTCGCCCCGCATCGCCTCGACGGCAGCGGCGTCAGCGGCCTTCTCGTTGCCCTTACCGCGCCAGGTGGCGGCGGCCAGTGCCGCGGCTTCGGTGACGCGCACCAGTTCGAGGGTGAGCGAACGATCGATCGCCGCCTGCCGGTCGGTGTCGGACTTGCTGAGCTTCATGAACACTCCCTGCCCCGCCGCACGGGGCTTTACGTGGCCTATGCGGTGCCGTCCCGAAACCGCAGGCCGGGAGAGCGCCTAGAGTTGCTCGATCCGGATCATCTGCGGATCGCCGACGATGAAGCCGTCGCCCTTGATCGCCTGGAGGGCGTCGCGGACGGTCTGCTCCATGGTGGAGTGCGTGAGCAGCACCACCGTGCGGGACTCGGTCCCCGTCACGCCCGGCTCGCTAACACGCAGATCCGGACGCTGGATGACGCTTTCGAGCGAAATGCCGGCGGCACCCATGCGGGTAGCAATAGCCGCAAACGCACCGGGTACATCCCTGACATTTAGTCGGATGTAGTAACCGCCCTCATGCTCCCGGATCGGCGCGCGCCGGTACGGGGTCAGCTCGGCGCTCGGCACGCCGAGCGGCGGCACCCGGGTGCCGCGGGCGATGTCGAGAATGTCGGAGAGGACGGACGAGGCGGTCGGCGGGCCGCCGGCGCCAGGGCCGGCCAGCAGCAGCTCGTGCACGTGATCGGTTTCGAGCGCCACGGCGTTGAGCACCCCATCGACCCCGGCCACTGCCGACGTCTTGGGCACCAGCGTGGGGTGCACGCGCTGATCGATGCCGTCGGCCGAGCGCTGGGCGATGCCGAGCAGCTTGATCTTGTAGCCGAGGTCGCCCGCCACCTTGATGTCGGCCTGGCTGATCCTGGTGATGCCCTCGACGAAGATTTCGTCGGGCGCGATCTCGCAGCCGAAGCAGAGCGAAGCGAGGATGGCCAGCTTGTGCGCGGTATCGAAGCCCTCGACATCGAAGGTCGGATCGGCTTCGGCGTAGCCCAGCTTCTGCGCATCGGCGAGGCACTCGGCAAAGCTGATGCCCTCATTGCCCATGCGGGTCAGGATGTAGTTGCAGGTGCCGTTCATGATGCCGTAGACGCGGGCGATACGGGCCGAGCCGAGGCCCTCGCGCAGCGTCTTGATAACCGGAATCCCGCCGGCGACCGCCGCCTCGAAGCCGAGCTGCGCTCCGGACTCCTCGGCGGCCTTGGCGAGGTTGACGCCGTGCCGGGCCAGCAGTGCCTTATTGGCGGTGACCACCGGGCGGCCGATCTCCAGCGCCGCCTTCACCGCGGCCAGTGCCGGTCCGTCCTCGCCGCCGATCAATTCGACGAACAGGTCGATGCCGTCGGATTTGGCCAGCGCCACCGGATCGTCGAACCATTCGAGGTTCGTCGTATCGATGCCCCTGTCGCGGCTGCGCGAACGGGCGCAGACGGCAGTGACGGTGATCTTGCGGCCGAGCTTGCGGGTCAGCTCTTCGCCATCCTTCTGGATGATGCGGACCAGCGTCGCGCCGACATTGCCGAGGCCGGCGACGCCGATGCGCAGCGGCGCTTCGAGCGCCGCATCGGCATGGTCCTGCATCGACTTCAGAATCCGGGTCCGCGTGTCCGAGCGCGGTTCGCGCCCTTCCCTCAGGTCGAACACGAAGAGCGGGTCGCCCGCGATGGTCCGTCCGAACCGGGTCGGGGTCCAGCCGCGCGCCGCAATGAAGGCTTCGACGGATTGGCGAAACGACTGGATATCGGACATAGAAACGCTCTCGGAATTGGTGCGAGAGCTATGGATAGGAAAGACCCTATCCGTCAATAGGATTGATGGACAGGCAGCTGCCACCCATATTGATAACCGCTGTCTCGCGGGAGGTTGCCATCTCTGACATCACCATCAAAGTTGATGACGCCGCCCTGGTCGCCGCTCTTAACGATCGCGCCAAGGGACATGGACGGACACGCGAGGAAGAAGCAAGCGATCTGCTGGCGCGCGCGCGTTGACAGAGACGGACAATATGGCAACGCGGTTGCGCGCGAGGTTCGGCCCTCTGGGGGGCGCCGACCTGTTCCTCATCAACCACTTCCTGGGCCGCGACCCTCCCTTCGCTCTCGATGACTACGACGAGCGCTACAAGGATGGCTCGACGGAGTGATCATCCTCGACACCAACGTCATCTCGGACGCGATCGCAGCGGTCCCGACTCCGCGCGTTCTGGAATGGCTTGCAGCCCAACCGATCGGGGACTTGTGGACCACCGCTGTCACGGCGGCTGAGCATGGCCACAGGCACCACACCCAGCGCCAGCAGCGCATCGTGATTGCCCCAACCCCAGGTGACGATCCGTTCGGGCGCCTTCTCGATCACCGTCTCGCCGAAGGCGTGTTTGATGGTGACCGGAAAGGACTGCGCCAGGGCCGGGGCCGCGGCGAACAGCAGGGCAAGCGCAACGAGAAGTCGGCGAAACATGAGATGCCTCCAGCAAACTGAAAGCTGATAACCCACCGGGTCATTCCCGCGAAAGCGGGAACCTCTGTTTGCGATGCCCGAAAGAAAACGGAGGTCCCCGCGAAAGCGCATGTGCGCTAAGTTAGGTGCTCCCACCGCAAGATGGGTCCCGCTGGGAGGGATGGTCAGCGCCAGCCACCCCTCACCCGTCTCGGCCTCCGGCCGATCCACCCTCTCCCCGACGGGGAGAGGAATAGAGGTGATCGCCGCGCTCTCGGTATTCTTCTCCCCGTCGGGGAGAAGGTGGCGCGTAGCGCCGGATGAGGGGTAAGCCACGATCGTCGAGGGATGGCGGCGACAATCCTCAAACCCACCAACCCTAAGCTAGCCCTTATGGGCTTTCGCGGGGATGACGCCGAGAGAGGGAAAGCTGTGGTGGCACTCACAAAGGCAAACGGCCCGGTCACTGACCGGGCCGCCGCAAGCTCATGTCCGTCTGCTTACTTCGCGGCGGTAATCGGCACGACGTTGCCGTGGCTCGGCTGGCCCGACAGGAACTTCTTCACGTTACGCGCGGCCTGACGGATACGCTGCTCGTTCTCCACCAGCGCCAGGCGAATGTACTGGTCGCCGTACTCGCCGAAGCCGACGCCCGGGGCGACGGCGACGCCAGTTTCCTGGATCAGGAGCTTGGCGAATTCGAGCGAGCCCAGATGCGCGAACTGGTCGGGGATGGGGGCCCAGGCGAACATCGTCGCCTTGGGCGACGGGATGGTCCAGCCAGCGCGGCCGAAGCTCTCCACCATCACATCGCGGCGGTCGCGATAGACGGTGCGGACATCCTCGATGACGCTGTCCGAACCGTTGAGCGCCGAAGCGGCCGCGACCTGGATCGGGGTGAACGCGCCGTAGTCGAGGTACGACTTCACGCGGGTCAGCGCCGCGATCAAGCGCTCGTTGCCGACGGCGAAGCCGACGCGCCAGCCGGGCATCGAGTAGGTCTTGGACATCGAGGTGAACTCCACCGTGATGTCCATGGCGCCCTCGACCTGCAGCACCGAGGGCGGCACTTCGTCATCGAAATAGATCTCCGAATAGGCGAGGTCGGAGAGGATGAAGATCGAGTGCTCGCGGCAGTACTTGACCACTTCCTTGTAGAAATCCAGCGACGCCGTGTAGGCGGTCGGATTGGCCGGGTAGTTGAGGATCAGCGCGATGGGCTTGGGGATCGAGTGCCTGACGGCGCGATCGAGCGCGCGCATGAAGTTCTCGTCCGGCTCGGCCGGCATCGAGCGGACGACGCCGCCGCTCATGATGAAGCCGAATGAATGGATGGGATAAGTCGGGTTGGGCACCAGCACAACGTCGCCGGGCGCGGTGATCGCCGCCGCCATATTGGCGAAGCCTTCCTTGGAGCCGAGCGTCGCCACCACCTGGGTGTCGGGATTCACCTTCACGCCGAAGCGGCGACCGTAATAGCTGGCCTGGGCCTTCCTGAGGCCGGGGATACCCTTGGACGATGAGTAGCGGTGGGTGCGCGGATCCTTCACCGTCTCCTTGAGCTTGTCGACGATGTGCTGGGGCGTCGGCATGTCCGGATTGCCCATGCCCAGGTCGATGATGTCGACGCCGTTGGCGCGCAACCTGGCCTTGATGGGATCGATATGGGCGAAGACGTAGGGCGGAAGGCGGCGGATGCGGTGGAAATCTTCGTTCATTGGAACCTCGGTGGACCGCGACCGCCCCTCAGGGACTCGCGACGCCTTCAGTGAGGCATCGATTATCGCGGAATTATGGTTTTGACTCGGTTAAGCGGCCGATGCCGGCCGCCGGGCTCGTTTGGTTCCGCTCTCCCCAGCCGCATGGCGGCGCTCGGGGAGAGCTAGCGAGCGGGGGCGCTAGCGCGCGCGACCGCTCCGGCTGCAAAGCCGGCGGCTGCGATTGGCGCTGCTACTCCCTGAGTCATGACCAAACCCTGCGTGAGGATTACGGAGCTTTAGTGGCGGAAACGGCCGGTGGTCAAGAGCGCTGTCGGCGTGAATAGCCGAGCGAATACACCACGCCGACCAGGATCGGCACGAACACACAGCCGAGCAGCCACCAGATCAGGAAGGGCGCCGGCAGCAGAGCTGCTGCAACGATCAGCACCAGCCCTGAGACGATGCAGAGCCAGCCGGTCAGCCGGTGCGTGGCCTGCCAGTTGGCCGGATCGTTCAGCGTCGTCGGTAGCCGGATACCGGCGAAGGTGTTGGGCTGGGACTTCGGCAGGACGTTGCCGAGCACCACCAGCAGCGCCCCCAAGGCAAAGCCCAGCATCTGGACCATGTTGACAGGCACGCCGATGCCGATCAGCACCGTCGCCACCTCCAGGACCAGTGCCAATCCGGTGATCGCGGTAACCACTACGCCGTAGCTGTGCCGCCCCGCGGCAAGGTCGGACGGCCTCGCGAAGCGGTTGAGCGCAACCAGGATCGCCCAGACCACCGCCACCATCAGAAGCGGCACGAGCAGCGCCCACTCGCGCGGCAGGAAACCGTCGGCCTCGCCGCTCGGCCCCCAATGCACCGGCAGCATCGTGCCCGCGGGCACCAGCATCAGGCCGCCGACGAAAGCCACGACCAGCGCGACGAGCAATGCGATGCGGACCGGAGTAAAGAACGGGCTCATGGCTTGGGTTCCCTGAAGCTGAGGAGGTTGGACAGCGCCTCTTCGAGAATGGACATGTTGAGGTGGTAGATCAGGCTGGTGCCCTGCCGCTCGACGGCGACCAGCTCGGCCTCCTTGAGCTTGGCGAAGTGCACCGACAGCGTCGGCTTGCTCAGAGTGAAATGTTCGGCCAGCGCACCGGCCGACATCGGCCCGGACCGCAGGAGCTGCAGGATCTCCCGGCGGACAGGGTGCGACAGCGCTTCGAAGACGGCATTGATACCCATAAGATCCGCTCGCTCGGCGACGGACCTTATTTAGTCTTTTCTCTAATTAGAGTCAAAGCGAATGAGCATCGCCCTTCACCGGGAGGTAGCGCAGAAACTGATCGGTGCTCGCAGCCCAGGAGAACTGCTCGGCATAGGCACGGCACTGGTCGCGGGATACGTCGAGGGCGCGGAGGGCCGCAGCCTTCAGGTCGTTGTCGAGCACACCGACCGGCGCATCGCCGATTACGTCGATCGGCCCGGTCACCGGGAACGCCGCCACAGGTGTGCCGCTGGCCAGCGCCTCGAGCAGCACCAGGCCGAAGGTGTCGGTCCTGGACGGAAAGACGAACACATCGGCCGAAGCGAAAAGGCGGGCCAGTTCCTCGCCCTGCCTGGGGCCGACGAACACCACATCGGGGTACTCGGCCTTCAGCTTGTCGAGGCTTGGTCCTCCCCCGACCACCAGCTTGGTGCCGGGCAAATCGAGCGAAACGAACGCGTCGATGTTCTTTTCCACCGCGACACGGCCGACATAGAGAAACACCGGTCCGTCATAGGCCAGCGGCTCGCGCCGCGCCGGATTGAACAGCTCGGTATCGACGCCTTTCTGCCAGATCACCGCATTGGTGAAGCCGCGCCGCTCCAGCAGCGTCTTCAGGTGCGGCGTGCCGACGAGGCAGTATTTCGCCGCGCCGTGGAACCAGCGCAGGAACCGATAGCTCCAGTGCAGCGGTACCGGCAACCGGGCGCGCAGGTATTCGGGGAACTGGGTATGATAAGCGGTCGAGAAGGCGAAACGACGCTTCCTGCACCAGCGCCGCGCCATGATGCCGAGCGGGCCTTCGGTGGCGATATGAATGGCATCCGGCGCAGCAGCTTCGATCCGCGCGTAAACCGGCTTCATCAGTGTGCGGCTGAGGCGGATTTCGCCATAGCCCGGCATCGGAAAGGTCTTGAACTCGTTCGGGGTCAAGAGCTTCACCGTGATGCCGCGCTGCTCCATCTCCCTGATCACCAGCTCGATCGAGCGCACCACCCCGTTGATCTGCGGGTGCCAGGCATCGGTGACGATGAGAACGGTCTTGGGCTGCGGCATTGGCTGCTCGTCTGGGCGCCTGGAAGGATGCGGGCCATGGGTATCCCGGACGCTTGAGGCTCGCAAGCCTCGCCAATTGCCGCGCCACCGGCGTCGCTGTAGACTTCCCGAGGTCACTGGGGGACCTGATGGGCTCGCCGTTCATGCCTGATCTGGGATGGTTTCGCTACCGTCCGGCGCCCCGCTATTCGAACGCGGCGGACTCCGAGCTGGCCCAGCTCTTCGCAACCGGCGCGTCCGCCGAACCCCGGTACGAGGCACTGGTGCGGTATTTCCTCAGAGGTTTCCTCGCCGCTGCAACACCCGATTACGAGCGCGCGCAGTACCGTGGCATGGGCAGTTCCCACGGCTATGGAGTAGCGGGGGTCGAAGGCTTCGCGCGCACCGCGCCACTGTTCGCGGCCTGGATCGCCGGCGGGCGCAATCCGGTATTCTCCGGACTGCCAGGCGTCGGGAGCGTCGATCTCATGGACCTGCTCGCCTCGGCCTTCACCGTGGGCTCCGACCCGCAACACCGCGGTTACTGGGGTACTCCAAGCGACTTCAGCCAGATTCTCGTGGAAGCCAGCGATATCGCGATTGCGCTATGGCTGGTGCGCGACAGTGTGTGGCCGCTGCTGCGACAGTCCGTGCAGTCGAACCTGCTCGGCTGGTTGCGGCTTGCGGCAATCGCAGATCGCCCGACGAACAACTGGCTGCTATTCGGTGCGACGGCCGCGGCAGTCGCCGCCACACTTGAAGGGCGCCCGGTCCCCAGCCTGCCTGGCTATGAGCGCTTCAAGCCACTCTACCTCGGACATGGCTGGTTCTCGGACTCGGCCACGGGGCGGGTGGTCGACTACTACAATGTGTGGGGCATCACCTACCAGTTGGCGTTTCTCCACCTGATCCAGCCTGACTACGACCGACGGTTCCTGCATGATGCGGTGCTGGCTTCCGCAGATCTTACGGCGCACCTGATCAGCCCGCTTGGCATTCCGATCATGGGCCGCAGCGTCTGCTATCGCACGGCCGCGGCTGCCCCCCTGTCGGTTGCCACCCTACTCGATCCCGATGCCGCAAGGCTTGGTCTTGCGCGACGCGCCAACGACTGCGTCTGGCGGTATTTCCTTGCACACGGAGCGGTCCGAGGCGGCACGCTGACGCAAGGCTATTTCGGCGACGATCCGCGCGTCCTCGACAGCTATTCCGGACCGGGCAGCAGCCACTGGGGACTTCGTTCGGTGATCCCACTATTGCTGCATTCACCAGGTTCTCCCTACTGGTCGGCCCCCGAGAAGCCGCTGCCGGTGGAAGTGGGAGATTATCGGCTCGACTTGCCCGAGTTGGGCTGGGTGGTCGAAGGCGAGCAGTCCTCGGGAGATATCCGGATCGTCATTCCGCTCAACCGAGGAAACAGTCCGGCGCTGGAGCGCTACACCTGGCGGCACCGGCTCGGCGAGTTGCGCCGGCGGCGGGCGCGTCGGCCAAACAACCGCCCCGCGGCCTATGATGCAGAAGCCTACTCCGCCCTCGCTCCTACCCCTTGAAGGACTGACCGCAAAACAAAAAGGCCCGCCGAAGCGGGCCTTTCCAATCTTTTCCGACGCTCGAAGCTTAGCGCTTGGAGAACTGGAAGGAACGACGGGCCTTGGCCTTGCCGTACTTCTTGCGCTCGACCACGCGGCTGTCGCGGGTGAGGAAACCGCCGGCCTTCAGCACGCCGCGCAGCTCGGGCTCATAGTAGGTGAGCGCCTTGGAGATGCCGTGACGGACAGCGCCCGCCTGGCCCGACAGACCGCCGCCCGAAACGGTGGCGACCACATCGTACTGGTCGACGCGCGCCGCAGCGACGATCGGCTGCTGCAGCACCATCTGGAGCACCGGACGGGCGAAGAAGGCGTTGAACTCCTTGCCGTTGACGGTGATCTTGCCGTTGCCCGGCTTCACCCACACGCGGGCGATGGCGTTCTTGCGCTTGCCGGTCGCGTAGGCGCGGCCCTGAGCGTCGAGCTTCTGCACGTGCACGGGAGCGTCGGCCGCAACAGCGGCGACGTTGGCAGCGCCCAGATCTTCGAGCGAATTGATGGTCTCGGCCATTACTTGGCCCTCACATTCTTGGTGTTGAACGAAGCGACGTCGAGCTTCACGGGCGACTGGGCTTCATGCGGGTGAGTCTCACCGGCATAGACGCGCAGGTTGCCGTACTGCTTGCGGCCAAGCGGGCCTTCCGGGATCATGCGGCGGACGGCGTTCTCCAGCACGCGCTCGGGGAAACGCCCCTCGAGCAGCTGACGCTGGGTACGGTCCTTGATGCCACCCGGGTGCCCGGTGTGCCAGAAGAACCGGCGCTGATCGAGCTTCTTGCCGGTCAGCTTTACCTTGTCGGCATTGATCACGACGACGTGGTCGCCGGTGTCCATGTGCGGGGTGTAGGTGGGCAGGTGCTTGCCACGCAGACGCATGGCGATGATGGAGGCGACACGGCCAACCACCAGATCCTTGGCGTCGATCAGGATCCACTTCTTCTGGATCTCGTCCGGCTTCGCCGTGTAGGTGCTCATTTGGTTTTCCTTGAAAGCAGGCAGAGTGACCCCTGCCCCGTATTCGTGGCGCGGATATACGGAGACGCACCAGAAGCGTCAAGCGGAAAGATTTAGCTAAGCAATTTCAATAGCTTGCGCAGTTGGTATCATACTACCACATACTAAGCCATTGATTTTGCTTGCTATGCCATCCGGCGCGGAGTGGTATCCGCCAGATAGGCCGTCACCAACCCGGCAAGCATGAAGGCCAAGGCCTGATGGCCGAGCGCCAGCGAGATCGGCACCATGCTGAGGAGCGTCGCGATGCCGAGGCCCACCTGCAGCACGATGAGCAGCGAGATGCGCGGCAGCCAGCCATGCACGCCACCGAAGCCGCCCCGCTTAGACTGCCGCCAGAGCAGCCAGCCGACATAGAGCACCACCGCGTAGGCGATCATCCTGTGGATGAACTGCACGGTCAGGGTGTTTTCGAACAGGTTCTTCCAGAACGGCTCGATGACATCGAGTCCGTGCGGGATCAGTGCCCCGTCCATCAGCGGCCAGGTATTGTAGCCCATGCCGGCATCGAGTCCGGCGACGAAGGCGCCGGCGACGATCTGGATCAGGATGAGGATCAGCAGCCCCCAGACGGGCCACCCGGCGGCACTGGTGGGCCTGGCAGGCTCCAGCCGGCGCGCTACCCAGATCAGCGCGATGAACAGCAGCGATGCAGCTCCCAGATGCGCGGCCAGACGATATTGCGACACCGAGGTCAGTTCCGACAGGCCGGACGACACCATCCACCAGCCGAGAAAGCCCTGGAAGCCGCCGAGGACGAACAGCCCGGCGAGCGGCGCAGCGAGGCTCCAGTTGAAGCGGCGCTGGAACAGGAACACCGCGAACGGAATGGCGAAGGCGAAGCCGATGACGCGGCCGAGGAAGCGGTGCGCCCACTCCCACCAGAAGATCGACTTGAAGTCCTCGATCCCCATCCAGGAGTTCTGCACGCCCTGCGGGATCTCCTTGTAGGCCTCGAACTCGGCCCGCCAGTCGGCATCGCTGAGCGGCGGGATGGCGCCCGAAATCGGCTTCCATGAGGTGATCGACAAACCGGACTCGGTCAGTCGCGTCGCGCCGCCGACCACCACCATGATCAACACCAGCAGCGCCATGCCGTAGAGCCAGAGGCGGACCGGCCGCAGCCGATCGGCGGCGGGCGTGGTCGGTGTGGCGGATTGTGCTGTTGCGCTGAGAGCCAAGATGGGTTCCTTTCGGCCCCGACCTACTCCCGGCAGCGCGCCCTTACAATGGCCGCGATGCCGCATCCGAAGAGTCTTTATGTTGTCGCGCGGTCGAACCGGAAAAGTCTGCAACTTTTCCTAACCACGCTCCGGAGCCAAGATGTCCCAATCCACCCGCAAGCTCATCGGCACCGTGCTGATCCTTCTCTCCCTGGTTGTCTGGTCGACCATGGGCATGTGGATCTACATGAGCTTTCTCGGCGCCACCGCCTGGTGGCTGCTCATCGGCTTTTTCGCGGTGATGGGAATGAGCTGGTTCTACCCCGCCACCTGGATCATCCGCTGGATGGCGAAGCCGGACGGGGAGTAGGCCCTCGCTCCGGCCGGCCTCCCTCCCCCTTGAGGGGAGGGAGGAGAGGGCCATTACTCCCAACGCACCTTGGCGCCGAGCGAGGTCATCTTTTCGACGAAGTGCGGATAGGCGCGGCGGATCGGGTCGGCGTTCTTGATGCGCGACTCGCCGGGGATCTGGATCGCCGCCAGCAGCAGCGCCACGACCACGCGGATGATGTAGGGGGCTTCGACCGTCGCCGGGCGCAGCGGATTGCCGCCGAACACCACGAGGCGGTGCGGGTCGGAGAGATGGACGCGGGCGCCGAATTTCAGCAGCTCGGCGCTCCAGCCGAGGGCCCCCTCATAGACCTTGTTCCAGAACATGATGTCGCCGGTGCAGCCGACCGAGATGCCGATGGCATGCGGCAGCAGGTCGGCCGGGAAGTATGGCCAGGGCGCCGCCTCGATCTTGGGCAGCATCTCGGCGGTGTAGGGTTCGGTGACCTTGCGGGTCCAGCCGGTGGCGGTGACCTTGCCGTCCTCGACCTCGAACTCCAGCCCGAGCTTGCCGAACTGACGCAGGATCAGCGTCAGCTGCGGGCCCATGTCGGTCTCGACAGTCAGCCGGCCGCCGGTCACCGCGCCGATGGCGAGGAAGGTCGCGACTTCATGGTGGTCGTCCGGGACGCGGGCGGTGGTGCCCGAGAGCTTGCCGACGCCGCGCACCGTCAGGCGCGACGTGCCGATGCCGTCGATATCGGCGCCCATCGCCGCCAGCATGTCGCAGAGCGCCTGCACATGCGGTTCGGAGGCGGCATTGTTCATCGTCGAGGTGCCGTGCGCCAGCGCCGCGATCATCACGAAGGTCTCGGTGGCGGTCACCGAGGCATAATCCGGCCAGAGGTCGACGCCCCGGATCTGGTTGCGACGCTCGATGCGATAGGGGTGGGTGCCGGCGATAGTGCCGCCGAAGCGTTCGAGAATGTCGAGATGCGGATCGATCTCGCGCACGCCGAGCGCGCAGCCCTTGGCCTCGGTGTCGAAGATCAGATGATCGCTGCGCAGCAGCACCGGGGCCAGGAGCAGCACCGCGGCGCGGATGCCGACCGGCAATTCGGCATCGGAAGTCGCGAAGGCGGTGAAGTCGTGCTGGATGGTCAGCGTCTGCGCCTCGAGGCTGCGCTGGACGCGCGAGCCCTTGGAGCGGAAATACTCGACCAGCTTATCGATATCGCTGATTTCGGGGACGTTGGTGAGCGTCACCTCCTCATCGGTCAGCAGGGTGGCGCAGAGCATGGGCAGCACCGCGTTCTTGTTGCCTGAGGGGCGGATGGTGCCGGACACCGGGTTCGCGCCATCGACAATGAGGTCAGCCATGAAAGCTCCGGGAGAATCTGTAAGCGAGGGACATGAGGTAAGAACCGATCAAACCGGCAGCATTGAGAACACGGCCGGAGTGGCGAAGACGTCGACATAGCGCCGGGCCTGTAACAGGCCGTTGAGGGACACCCGGGGCAGCGCGTGCAGACTATGCCGATGGCCGGCATAGAGCCCGCCCGGCCTGGTGGTCACCGCCGTACGCAACCCGAGCTCGCGCGCGAGACCATACTCCCGCGGGCCGGCCGACACACTGGCGCCGAACGGATAGCTGAGATGCAGCGGCGTCTTGCCGAACTGGGCCTTGAGGATGCGAACCGACTGCTCGATCTCGTTGCGTGCGTCCGTCGGCGAGAGCTTGGCGAGCTCGTAGTGATGCACGGTATGAGCGCCGATGGTGCAGAGCGGATCGGCGGCAAAGTGCCTGAGCTCGCTCCAATCCATGATCAGCTCGCGACACTGCTGCCTTAGATCAAAGCCGTACTGTCCGGCGATGTCGCGGATCAGCTTGACCCGATCCGCCTCCGGCATGGTGCGCATCCGGCGATAAAGCGCAGCATAGGCCCGCTGTTTTTCCTCGAGATTGGCGGTCGGGTAATACTCGGTGTCTCCGGCATAGGTGACGGCCAGAGCGTTCTGGGCGGCGACGATGTCCTCCAGCGCCTGCCACCAGACCTCCCCTACCCCGTCGACCAGCGCAGTCGGCACGTAAAGGGTGAAGGGGCATTGCTGCCGGCGCAGCACAGGCAAGGCGTAGCGCAGGTTGTCGCGGTAGGCATTATCGAAGCTGAACACCACGAACGGTCGGACGGCCTGCTCCGCCTCGATCCGCCGCGCGGCTTCGTCCATATCGACGATATCGAAGCCGAGCTGCCGCATCCGGATGATGGCGTATTCGAGGAAGTCCGGCTTCACCTGCAGGATTGCATTCGGCGAGAAATCTGCCGGATCATCGGGCAACACCCGATGCAGCGTGAAGATCACGCCGCGCGCTTTGGAACGCTTGCGGATCAGGTGCGTCGTGCCGCTCGCCCACAATAGTTCGAACGCGGCGCCGATCAGCCTGTACTTGAGGCTTGCCATAGAGCCTATGCCACGTTCGCCCTGGCGGTGGGCAGGCTCACCACCCGGCCGACCTCGAAGCCCAGCGCGGCAATGTCGCGGCGCGCGGCGCCCACCGCGACCGGATTGCTGTCGGAGCTCGCCACCAGCACCACGCTGGCCCTCGCGCCGCTGAACAGCGGCAAGTTGGAGGCGAGGCCGACGCGACCGGTGTCGACGATCACCACGTGATAGATGTCGGCAAGCGCCTCGACCATGGTCAGCGGCCGCGAGGAGCGGCGGTCGAGCGCGTCGAGCCGGCCCCACGGCACCTCGGCAAGGTTATCCCCGGCCCGCTGCATCACGTCGCCATAGTCGGCGTGTTCGGCAGCCAGGTCGGTGAGCCCGGGCGCTGCACTCGGCTCGCCGCTGCCGGCGTCGACCACAACGGCGCTGAGGCCGGCCATCAGCGCGTCCTCGAGCAGCCGGTCGATCACCATCAGGGGCTCGGCGCCGCCGTCGAGGCTCGCCAGCAGCACCGTGCGCAACTGATGGGCGCTGACCGCAGCGGAAAGCTGGGCAAGCTCATCGGCAGCGGCAGGACGCGGCGCGGGTGCCAGACTCGATTCTACCGCCTGCTCCAGTTCGTCGTCGATGTCGTCATTGCCCGAAAAGGGCGGCGGCGCCTCAGCTTCGTAGCGCTCGTCCGCTGCCTCGACATCGGCGACGCGCTGCCGCTCGACCAGCACACGACCGGACATCAGTTCTCCCATCAGCACGGCGCCCCCCTGCAGCGCCAACGCCACGAAGCCGACCGCTCCGAGGATCAGTGGGATCTTCGGCGCTGCCGGCTCGACCGAGGGCGCTGCCTCGCTGACAATGCGAACATCCGGCAGCGCGGCGTTCGAGGCCGTGCGGGACGTCGCATCGGAATATTTGGCCAGGTAGCTCTCGAGCAGATCGCGCTGCGTCTTGGCCTCTCGGGCGAGGCCATCGAGGGTTACGCTGCCCTTGGTGGCGTCGCCTGCCGTCAGCTTGGCGCGGCTCAGGTCGTCGCGCAGTCGCTGTTCGAGCCCGGCCTCGACCTTGGCCTCGGCATCGAGCGCATCGGCGACCCGCGCGGCCTCGGCGGCGACCTGCCGGGTCAGCTCGCCGATCTGCGCCTTCAGCGCCTTGATGGTGGGGTGGTTGGAGAGCAGCGTGGTCGATTTCTGCGCCAGGTCGGCCTGCAGGTTCGCCTTGGTCTGCAGCAGGCTCTGGATCACCACCGAGTTGCGCACGTCGTTGACACCGTCGAGCGACTGGCCCGAGGCGATCATGCCCCGGATCACTTTCGAACGCGATTCGGCGTCGTTCTTGCGTTGCTGCGCCTCGGCGATCTGGGTGGTGACGACACTGAGCTGCTGATCGGTCACCGACACGTTGTTGCTGCCGACGTAGAGATCGTTGTCGACCTTGTAGTTGGCGACGGCCGTCTCGGCGGCCTTGACCTCGGTGCGGAGCTTGTCGATCTCTTGCCGCAGCCACACGGTGGCGTCGGCGGTGTCGGCCAGCGACTGGGCGGCGCGACGCTTCACGTGGCCGGCGGCGATGGCGTTGGCGATGCGCGCCGCCAGTTCGGGATCGCTCGAGCGGACATGGATCGAAATGACTGCCGAATCGCGCTCACGGATCACCGTCAGGCGGTCGGCGAGGTTGCCGAGCACCGTCTCGTCGACGCTGCGCGGCTCCGGCCCGCGACCGATCAGGCGCAACAGCAAGCCCAGCGGCGAGAAGCCGGCGTTGGCGAACTCGGGCACCGAACGAAGGTTCTGCGAATCCACCACCTCGAGCAGCAGGTCGCGCGATTTGATCAGCTCGACCTGGCTGGACATCAGCGCCTCGGTGTTGACGGCACTGCCGCTCGACGGCGCCTCAATCGCGGCGCGGGTGTAGATGTTGTTGCGGGGCTCGACCAGCAGACTGGTCGACGACTCGTAGCTCTTGGGGACGAACAGCAGGATCACCGCCGTCGCGACCAGCAGCAGCACGGTGACGAGCACAATGCGCAGGGCACGCGACAGCAGGGCGGCAAAGAGCGCCCCCACGTCCATCCGCACATCGTCGGCGCGCTCGAAATCGGAACTCACTCGCCCGCCCTCACTGTTACCCCCGAGCTATGCCCCCGGCGTGGTAAGCATTCGGTTAAGCCGGCTCGCAAAGTGGGATGGCGACGGCGGTTTTCTAAGCAGAATGTTAACCATAGCACCCGACACTGGCGCCCTGATCAGAGCTTCCAGGGATAGCCATGCGCTGGCTGCGTCTCCTTTTCATCGTGCTGCTGGTGCCGCTGGCGGCCTGTGCCGTGAACGGCAAGCCATCGACCTACCTCGTCGAGGTGAAGGGCCCCTACACGCTAGATACCGGCGATGTGGTGCGGGTGAGCGTCTATGGCGAAGCCGAGCTCTCCAAGAGCTACCAGGTGGATGATGGCGGCGCCGTGGCGCTGCCGCTGGTCGGGCCGGTGAAGGTGCGCGGCAAGACCACGCAACTGGCCGCCGCCTCGATCACCGCCGCGCTGGCCCAGGGCTATATTCGCGAACCCAGCGTCGCGGTCGAGATCGAGACCTATCGTCCGTTCTTCATCCAGGGCGCCGTCAAGAACGGCGGGCAGTTCCCCTATGTCTACGGCATGACGGTGCGCGCCGCGATCAGCACCGCCGGCGGCTACTCCGATACCGCGGAGCGCAGCAAGGCGGTGATCTACCGCCGGCAGGGCAACCAGATGGTCAAGGGGGCGGTGAACCTCGACTTCCCCATCTATCCCGGAGACACCATCGTGGTGTCGGAGCGCTGGCTCTGAAGGCCCGGCACGTCCCCTGGAATACTGGCTCATCTCCAGCGGCGCCTGTCCGTCCCACCTGCCTACTGCCATGAAGATCGGCGATTTGACTTGGCGGCACCGGCCCGGCGAGCGCATTGTCCCGTGACATCAAAGCGGGGGGGCAGCCGTGGAACCTCAGAACACCTCGATGCAGGCGGTGCTCGCCTCGACGGACGATCTGGCCAAGGTGCGCTACGACACGGGCGATGTGCTGATCGCCGAGGGGCCGAGCAGCGGTGTGCTGTATATCCTCGTCGAGGGTGCGGTCGAAGTGCTGCGCGGGGACGTGCGCGTCTCGCTGGTCGATGAGCCCGGTGCAGTGTTCGGCGAAATCTCGGCGCTGCTCGGCCGCGCGCACAGCGCCACGGTGCGGGCGATCGAACCGGTCACCGTCCACCGTATCGAGGATGCCGAGAGCTTTCTCCAACTGCGGCCGGAGATCGTCTTTCACGTGGCTCGCATCCTCGCCAGCCGTCTGGTCGACGCCACGACCTATCTCGCCGATCTCAAGCATCAGTTCGCCGATCGCAACGACCACCTGGGCATGGTCGACGAGGTACTGGAGGCCCTGGTGCACCAGCAGTTGCCAACCCAGGCGATCGCCCCGGTCGACGCTGACGATAAACCCGATCCCCGGCTCTAGCCCCTAAGCCGGGGGCGGCGCAGGCGGCAGCCAGGCCGGCCACTCGAACATCTCTTCGGGCACACCGTCATTGCCCCAATCGAGCGTTCCTGCCCCTTCGAACGAGAACCACGCCGCGTGCCGCGACGCTGTATCGACGACGATATGGGTCGGGACCCCGCCCAGTTGCCGGCCGGGGTTGAAGACCCATGTGTCGCCAAGCCGCGCGGCCCACGAGCCGCCACGCGCAAACGGCGCTTCATGCACGTGTCCACTGAACACCAGTCGCGGTTGGTATTGCGCAATCCAGCTCGCCAGCTCCAGATCCCCATAGTAGCGCGAGCCCGACCAACTGACCTGCGCCTCGGCGGGGGGCGCGTGGTAGACCCAGATCCAGTTGGATCCACGGGCTGGTGCGGCCTCCGCCAGTTGCCGGGCAATGGCATGCTTGGCGATCTCGCCATCCCACCAGGGGCAGACGGTGATGGTGTCCTCGCCGATGGCGAAGGTCTCGTTATCGGCATGGGCGCCCTGCCCCCGCGCATAGGGGACCCAGCGCGCATATCGCTCGCCAGTCGAATAGGCGTGGTTGAGGTCGTGATTGCCCGAGCAGACCACCAGCGGCACGATCGAGCGCAACCGCTCGAGATATTTCAGCACCACCACCATTTGCGCGCTGGTGGTGACGAAGGAGCTGCCATCCAGCAAGTCTCCAGCGATGATCAGCAAGTCATAGCGGCTGCCGACGGAGACGAGCCAATCGAACTGCGGCAGGTTGTAGTGTAGATCGGCGACAGCGAGGATGCGCATGGCGCCCTCCCCCGGCCGTCAGCGGCTCAGATACTTCCGCGCCATTATCGCCGTGTCCAGTGCAAACCGCTCGGCATTCGACCTGGCAAGCTCGGTTTCGCCATGGGAGCCGATCCAGGCCAGTAGCGCCATACGACGCAGCAGGATGAGCGAATCGATCATCCGCAGGTCCTCCGGCTTCAGCGGCCGAACTTCCATATATGCGCCGAGCCAGGAACGGATCAGCGCCGGCAGTTGCGGCGAGGTCTCGATGAACGACAGGCTGGCCGCCAGATCGTAGAGAAACCAGCCGTAGCCGGAATCATCGAAGTCGAGCAGCACGGTGTGCTCGCCATCGATCAGCAGGTTGGCGAGCCGCATATCGGCATGGATCAACCCGAAGCGGTCGATATCGGTGCCATAGGCCCTGAGGTCGGCGCGCAATGCCGCATCGAGTTCGGTCAGCGTCGCAAGGGTATCGCCCTCGACATGCGGCGCCTTGCGCCAGTCGCCCCACAGACCGGAGGCATCGAGGATGCCTACGGCATCCCAGATCGGCCGGACGAATTTCTCGGGCTGCTGCCAGCTCGCAATGTGGTTGTGCAGCGTCGCGGCATAGCGTCCGAGCGTGGCGAACAGCGGCACCAGGTCGGCGTCGGGCTGTGGCTCGACGCCGTTCTCGAAGGCGAAAAGCGCAGCGAAGCGATCGGGCGCCACCTCCTGCACGATCTCGCCATCGGCGCCCGGAATGGGGCGCGGCACCGGGATTTCGGTGTCGTCGGTAATCGCTTCAAGCCAGGCCAGTTCACTGCCGATGGCAGTCCGCGACTGATAGCGCGGCCGGTGCAGGCGCAACACGTGGCGCGAGCCAGTCGCGCCATCGATGCGGAACGTGTGATTCTCGGAAAGATTGATCAGTGTCGGCGTGCCGCCTGCGACGACCGGCCAGCGTTCCAGGCTGGCAGCAACGAGCGACAGTTCCTCCGGGAGCGGATCGCTGGGGGCAATATCCAATCCGCTATCCTCTAGGCTTGGAAGAAATGGTCGGAGTGGCCGGATTTGAACCGACGACCCTTTGTCCCCCAGACAAATGCGCTACCAGGCTGCGCTACACCCCGACTGGAGCGGAGGCCTACAGAAACCAGCCTTTTGAGGCAAGAGGCATTTTTGCGGCAATGCGATCGAAGCAACGCAAAAGCTCACCTCGGCAGGCCGTCGGGAAGAGCTTCCGAGCGGGAGCCGATCTGCATCAGCCGATCATCGATGCCCGCGGCGGCGCTGGGCGGAATGCCCAACATCGGCGCGATGCGCCGGATGATCTGTCCGCTGACCACCGCCACGTTCCAGCCCGCCTCGCGAGTCGCGCGGTCGTTCTCGGCCTGGGCCTCGTCGAGCATCACCAGCATGGCGTAGCGTGGAGTTTCCATCGGGAAGGCCGAGGTGAAGACGGTGACGTTCCTCGTCTTGGAGTAGCGTCCATTGATGGTCTTTTCTGCCGTGCCGGTCTTGCCGCCGCTGCGATACCCCTGAGCCGCGGCATCCATGTTGCGCCCGGAGCCGAGCAGCGCATTCATGCGGAACAGGTACTGCATTTCCCGGCTGGTTTTCGGGCTGACGATCGGACGCGCAAGGCGCTCGGCTTCGGCCTCGCCGCGGCGGAACAGCGTTGGCGGCACCAGCTTTCCGCCGTTCATCAACGCGGCCACCGCGGTAAGCATATGCATCGGCGTGGCGGCAAAGCCATAGCCATAGGAGGCGGTGGCGGCCCCGACATCGGAGAAGTTGGCAGGCACCCGCGGTGCGGCGCGTTCGGGCAGCTCGATCGATGAGCGCTGATCGAAACCGGCCGCGGCGAGGAACGCCCGGAGCCGTTCCTTGCCCATCTGCTCCATGATGCGGATTGTGCCGATATTGTCGGAGTAGCGGAACACATCCGACACCGACATGATTTCGTGCCTGCCATGGTCGAGCAGGAAACGGCCGAAGCGCACGCCTTCGCGCGCATCGATCATGTCGTCGATGGCGACCGCGCCGCTGTCGAGCGCGGCAGCGATGGTGATGGTCTTGAAGGTCGAGCCGAGCTCGAACGTCCCGTTGGTCATGCGGTTGAAGCTGTCGGGCTGCAGCGCAGTGGCGGGGGCGTTGGGATCGAAATCCGGCAGCGAGACCATGGCGATGACCTCGCCGGTCCGGATGTCCAGTACAGCCCCTGCCGCGGCGATGGCGCGGAAGCGCGCAAGCGCGGCAAGCAACTCGCTACGCACCACGTACTGCACACGGGTATCGACCGACAGCATCTTCGGCTCGAGATCGGCGCCACGCGCCAACCCCACCTCCTGCAGTACCGCCAGCTCGTCTCGGTCGATCGCCAGCTCCATCCCGGCGATACCCTGGTTATCGACATTGACGCTGCCGATCACATGGGCGAGCTCGGGTCCCGCCGGATAGAACCGCCTGCTCTCTTCGATGAAGTCGATGCCGGGCAGCCCCAGCCGCATGACCTGTTCCTCGATGGCAGGCGTCAGTTCGCGCTTGATCCAGACGAAGCCTTTGTCGCCGCTCAGGCGCTGTCGCAGCCAGGCTTCGTCCAGGTCGGGCAGCACGGTTCGCAGTTGCGCCGCGGTGGTCGCGACATCGACGATGCTGCGCGGCTCGGCATAGAGCGACGGTACGCGGATATCCACGGCGATGGTGATGCCGTTGCGGTCGACGATCGGTGGGCGCGATGCCTGAATGATGTTGCGCGTGACGCCTTCGATGGCGTCGTCCAGTTTGACCTGCCCCAGTTGCACCAGCCGTCCGCCGATCAGCAGGAAGCCGGTCACCAACAGAGCCGCAACCACGGCGATCCGGCCCCGGGTGATGCGGTTATGGCGTCGTGCCGTGCCGGTCACTTCGACGATCTGTGGATAGCTGGGCGCAGGACGCAGCGGTCCGGCCCCGTCGAAATCATCGGCGGTGGTCATGATGGGCTCAGCAGTGAAACGTGGCGACTGCCCGAATGCAGCGGCGTCAGGTTCACCACCCGGCATCCCCGATCAACGGCATTTGAGCCAACGGATTAACGAGTGGTTAGCGACCAACAGGTCAGCGGGGATAACCGCGCTATCGCCCCGCCGCTTCCACAATCTCGACCACTTCTGCCGTCTCGACCTGCATACCGAAACGGCTGTCATAGACGTGCAGCATGGCGTCATGCGTCGAGTCGGCGGACGAGCAGATCGCATCCGTGGCGATGATCACGCGGTACCCCAGATCGATCGCGCCGATCACCGTGGCCATCACGCAGACCTCGGTCTCGGCCCCGGAGACGATCACCGTATCGATGCCTGCCGCAACCAGCTCGGCGTGCAGTCGACTGCCCAGCCAGGGGCTGTAGATCGGCTTGTCCACAACACGCGCCGGCGGGGCGTAGTGCGCCAGTTCGGGGATCAGTTCCAGCAGGCCGGGCTCGAGCCGGTCGCGGGTCATCGCCGCCCAGCGCTGGTAGTAGCGCCGCCAGGTGCCGGCGACATCGTCGGCGCTGCGGGGCGGGATGAAGCGGGTGAACACAGTACGCTCCGGCTGCATTTCCACCAGACGCACCACCTCGGGCAGCACCCGCTCCATCCACGGGGCTTGCCACTCGGTCTGTTCGGCGAACAGCCGTTGCATATCGATGCACAAGTGGATCCAGTTGGCGCCGAGCGGGCCGAAATGCAATCCACGCGGATCGACGAGGTCGGCCGGGTCGGTCATCGGACAGAAACTTGGCGCGCCCCAACTCGGTTCCGTCGCTCACCTAGCCGGGACAACGCCCGGTTTCGAAACGGATTTTTCGAGGTGGCCTGCCACGCTTTCGCAGTTGGCGCGTTGTGACACACCTGCATTTCCGCAGCGTCACGGAGACTACAGATGTCCATCCTTATCGGAATTCTCATCACCTTCCTGGTCGTCGCCCTCATCCTCTGGCTGGTCCAGCGCCTGCCGGTCGACGCGCGGGTCAAGCAGATCATCCAGATCGTAGTGATCATCATCGGCATTATCTCGCTGCTGAAGTACCTGGCGGTGTTCTAGCCGCGGGGTCCGCCGACGCACGCAACACGCGTTGTCACCACGACCATCTTTGCTTCTGATCTCTCGCGCGCAACGCGAAGGCCCTGTCGGCGCTGCCGGCGGGGTTTGTCAGGCCACCAGGTCGATCAGTTTCGCCTCGGCAGCGCGGGCCGCGTCCGCGGGACTCAGCCCGACCAGCAGGCCACGCTGGCCACCGTTGATCAGCACTTCGTCAAACAGTTCGGCGGTTTCGTCGATGGCGGTTGGCACCCGCTTGCGCTGGCCGAACGGGCTGATGCCCCCGACCTTGAAGCCGGTGAGACGCTCCGCATCGGCCGGCTTCAACATGTTGGCGGACTTGCCGCCGAATGCCGCGGCGAGCTTCTTCATGCTCACCTCGCAGTCGGAAGGCACAACGACGCAGACCGGCTTGCCGTCGACCTCGGCCATCAGGGTCTTGAACACCTGTTCGGGAGCCTTGCCGAGCGCCTCGGCCGCCTGCAGTCCGATCCGTGGCGCATCGGGATCGTAGTCGTAGGGAAAATGCGTGAAGGCGATGCCCGCCTTGGTCAATGCGAGCGTTGCCGCTGTGGTTCTGGACATGCAGAACAGTTACGGTCGCGGCGGCCGTGCGTCCAGCTGCTACTTGGCGCCGGCGATTTCCCGAGGCGCCGCCTCTGCCTCGTCGAGCAGGCGACGGATGTTCTCAGCCGAACGCGCCACGCCGTTCTCATCAGTCGCCCAATTGGAGAAGCGCTCGAACAGCGCCGCGAACACCATCAATTCGTGCTCGTTCCACTGCGCCAGCGCCCTGGTGAAGATCTGTACCTTGTTGCGCCGCACGGCCTCGACGAAGTTGCGGCCTCTCTGGGTCAGTTCGAGGCAGATCCGCCGCGCATCCTGTTGCGAGGCGACGCGTCGGACATAGCCTCGCTCGACCAGTTCGGACGTCACTCGACTGGCGCGCGACGGATCGATGCCCAGCCGCTCGGCCACGAGACCCACCGTCACTTCGGTGATCTCCTCCCCCTTGTGCGCGATGGCGCTGATCGCATCGAGATGGCTGACATCGAGGCTGGGGTCCATCTCCGCCATCACCTGTCGGCCGAAATCCCGGCGCTGGATAGAGCGGCGGACCTTGTGCATCACCGCGTCGATGGCTGCGACGGCCTCCGCCGCATTGGGCGACAAACCAGCCTGTTCCGCCAGCTCGACCATCTCGCGATCGCCGCGCGTCTGGCAGATGGTGGGGAGATCGGTGAGTGGTTCGCGGGCGATGCCGCTCTTGCTGCTGCTCATGGAAGGTCGCGGTAGCATGAATGCATGCTCCGGTCAATTATGTGCTGTTGTCATATAATTGTCGTTGACATGCATTTGCCCGAAGCACATAACCCGCCTCCGAGCTTCGGAGGCTTTCCATGACTGTAGACTCATCTTCCGTTCCAGCAGCGGCCGAGGCGCCGGCGCGCCCGGACCGCACGACATTGCTGGTGTATTTCGGCGCCCTGATCGCGATGTTCATGGCGACCCTCGACATGCAGATCGTGGTGACGGCGCTGCCCACCATTGCCGGGGAACTGGGCAACCTGCACCTGTTCGGCTGGGTGGGCTCGGCGTACCTGCTCTCCACAGCCGCGGTGGCGCCCTTCTACGGCAAGCTCGGCGACATGTACGGCCGCAAGAACGTGGTGATGACCGCCATCGTGCTGTTCATCATCGGCTCCGCGGTCTGCGGCATGGCCTGGTCGATGGAATCGCTGATTGCGGCCCGCGTGCTGCAGGGCATCGGCGGCGGCGGCCTGATGGTCTCGGCCTTCGCCATGATCGGCGAACTGTTCGGCCCGCGGGACCGCGCCAAGTACCAGGGCTATTCATCGGCCGTCTTTGCGCTGAGCTCCATTCTCGGGCCGGTCGCCGGCGGCTACATCACCGACATCTTCGGCTGGCGCTGGGTGTTCCTGGTCAATCTGCCGGTGGGCATTGTCGTTCTCGCCATCATCGCGGTGGCGATGCAGCGCCGCTTCACGGAAAAGAAGCACAAGGTCGATTATCTCGGCGGGGTGCTGCTGGCGATCGCCACGACCGCCATCGTCTATTGGGGCGACCACGTGCTCGACCCGACGGGGCCGGACCTGCTGACCTTCGCACTGCCGGTGATCGGCATCGGCGCCGCCATCTGGTTCATCATCGTCGAGGGGCGGGCGGAGGAGCCGATCATTCCGCTGCGGCTGTTCCGGAACCATACGATCAGCATCGTCAGCATCGTGTCGTTGATCGCGGGTTCAGTGACGCTGGGGATGTTCTTCTACTTCGCGCTCTACTTCCAGACGCTCACCGGCCTGGGGCCGGCGGAAGTCGGCTTCCTGTTCCTGCCGGCCTCGGCCACCTCGATGGTGATCTCGATGCTGGCCGGCCGGGTCATCGCGGCGACCGGCCGCTACAAGTGGATGCCGGTGGCGGCGATGGCGGTCGGTGCGACGCTGATGGTGGCCTTTACTTTCATCGATGCGCATACGCCGCTCTGGGCGCTGGCCATCATGATGGCGGTGTTCGGCATCTCGATGGGGCTGCAGTTCCAGGTGCTGATGGTCGCCATTCAGGCCGCCGCGCCGCTGGCCGATATCGGCGCCGCCACGGGTCTGATCACCCAGGCCCGCACCATCGGTGCCTCGATCGGCCTCGCCATCAACGGCGCGGTGATGACCTTTGCCCTCACTCAGCAGAACGCCACGCTGCCGGCCGACATCGCCGCGCAGCTGCCCGACGGTCTCACCGGCCTCAGCCCGCACATCGCCGCCGCACTGCCCGAGGCGGCGCGCGAGGTGGTGCTGACGCATTATGGCGCCGGCATCAATACGATGTTCCTGTGGGTCGCGGCGCTCTATGTGCTGGCGATGATCTTCACGATCATGCTCAGGGACGTACAGATTCCGAAACGGGCCTGATCGGGCGACTACGAACAAAGAGGGGCCTCAGAGCCCCTCTTTGCATCCCCATCTGGGTTTCAGGCCGGCTCTTCGCGCTGAGCGAGCACCGCCGCGTGCATGAACTCCAGCAACTGGTCATTCGAATACGGCTTGGCGAGGATCGGCCGGTGCCGGTGACGCGCCACGATGGCCTCCGGTCCCGTAGCCGTCGCGAACAGGAATGGCACGTCACGCCGGTCGAGTTCATCGGCAAGGCCGAAGCTGTCGCTGGCGCCGAGCGTCACGCCGAGGATCGCACAATCGACGTTGCGCCGCGCGACTGCGACCTCCGCGGCTTCAGGATTGCTGCACACGAGTACTTCCAGCGCACCCTGGTCGAGCAGGAAATCTTCAATCATGACGGAAACCAGCGCCTCTTCTTCGAGGACGAGGATGGTGCCGATGCAGACACCGTCCACCTGAGGGGAAACAAGCATGGGGCTCTCCTTTGCCTCAGGGTGGACCTCACCAGTTGCAAGGTCGAGAAGAAACCGAGTTAGGCTGCTGCCCGAAAGTAGCGGCTAGCGGTCAGGCAGGAGGTTGAACACAACGCGCCCAATGAGTGCTTCGCCGTAGGCAACCATCCGGAGCACAATGAGTTGAATGAGTAACTGACGGCTCGGTGACGAGATGGCTGAAAAAACATACAAGGGTAACGAGTTGCAGCGCGGCGAGCGCCTCCAGATCATGCTGGAGAGCGATGAGTTGCGCGCTCTCGACGATTTCCGGTTTGCCAACCGCATGCCCAGTCGGGCCGCGGCAGTGCGCGAGTTGTTGCGGCGCGGGCTGGGCGTCGCCGGCCAGGTGCACAACGGTGGCGAAGGGAACTCGCAATCCTACGGGGTGCTCGATCCGAAGCCGGCCCGCCCCGAGGCCTGACTGCACCCGCTTCGCCGAACCGTGGAGCGCCAGTTACGAACTGGGCCTGGTCACCTTACAACGGACCAGACCGGACTCGGGTGGGTCGACGGTCGCGTCATGCCGGGTAACTCAGTCGGGGGAATGCTCTAGCCTTCGCGGGCCCGCTCCAGCAGGCGCTTGCAGTCGAGCAGTTCGCGCAGCACGTCGGAGAGCTTGTCGCGGTCGGCGGCCGTCAGGCCGGCCGGCTTGGGCTTGAAGCTCGGCAGCTTCAGTCGCGACGGCGTCGGTGGCGCGTCGGTCATATCCTCTTCGGGATCCATGGCCGGCTCGGAGGCAAAATCCTCCTCGGGCTCGGTGTCGGCAGGCTGGCGCTCCAGCGCTTCGACGGGACGGCCTTCGCCGATGCCGATGACGTAGCGGATGCCCTGATCCTTCAGGATCCGCTGCACGCCCTTGATGGTGAAGCCCTGATCGTAGAGCAGGTGCCGAATGCCCTTGAGCAGCAGCACGTCCTCGGGCCGGTAGTAGCGGCGGCCGCCGCCGCGTTTGAGCGGCTTGATGGTGGAGAAGCGCGTTTCCCAGAAGCGCAGCACATGCTGCGGCAGGTCGAGCTCGTCGGCCGCTTCGGAGATGGTTCTAAACGCGTCTGGAGACTTGTCCAAAAGGACTCACCCGCCCGGAAAGAGTCTTATTTTCCAGACCGGACCATAGATTTGTTGATCTTGGATTTCAACACGTTGCTGGGTTTGAACACCAGAACCTGACGCGGCAGGATCGGCACTTCCTCGCCGGTCTTGGGATTCCGGCCGATCCGCTCGTTCTTCGAACGCACCTGAAATGAGCCGAAAGACGAGAGTTTTACGTTGTGGCCCTCTACGAGCGCATCGCCGATGAGGTCGAGCACCCGCTCCACCAATTCGGCCGACTCGGTGCGGGACAACCCCACCGCCTCGTAGACCGCTTCCGCCAAGTCGGCTCGCGTGACCGTTCTCTGCGTCATATGCCGCCCCTCCGTTCTTTGCCCAGCTGGATACAGGTGCCCGTCAGGCGCCCCCACCTACGGATCTTTGACAAAGATTAACGCGCTGTCACGCCACTGGCAATCTGGCTTACCGATCAAAGGCGTGAGCCTCTCGAGCGCCGGAACATCAGGTCCAAGCCGCGGGGGCCGGAGCCGCTACCAGCGGATCAGCGAAGCGCCCCAGGTGAAGCCGCCGCCCATCGCCTCGATCATTACCAGGTCGCCGCGCTTGATCCGGCCGTCGGCCACGGCGGTGTGCAGGGCCAACGGAACCGAGGCCGCAGACGTGTTGGCGTGGCGATCGACGGTGACCACCACCTTCTCGGGCGGCAGGCCGAGCTTGACGCCGGCACCATCGATGATGCGCTTGTTGGCCTGGTGCGGCACGAACCAGTCAAGATCCTCGATGCTGTGGCCGGTATCCTCGAGCACCTTGTAGACCACGTCGGTGATCATGCCGACGGCGTGCTTGAAGACCTCCTTGCCCTCCATGCGGATGTGTCCCATGGACTGCGTCGAACTGGGGCCGCCGTCGGTGTAAAGTTTGTTCCAGTGGCGACCGTCGGAGCGAAGCGAGGTGGCGAGCACCCCGCGATCCTCGCCGGGCTTGCCCAGTTCCATCACTGCCGCCCCTGCCCCGTCGCCGAACAGCACGCAGGTGGTGCGGTCGTTCCAGTCGAGGATGCGCGTGGCCGTCTCGGCGCCGATCACCAGAGCGCGGCGCGCCAGACCGTTCTTGAGGTAGGAGTCGGCGGTCGCCACGGCGTAGACGAAGCCGGAGCACACGGCCTGGATGTCGAATGCCGCGCCATGATGCATACCCAGCTTCTGCTGCACCACGGCGGCGGTCGCCGGAAAGGTCATGTCGGGCGTCGTGGTCGCAACCACGATCAGGTCGACATCTTCGACCGAGATGCCGGCATTCTCCATCGCCTTGCGCCCGGCGGCAGCGGCGAGGTCGGAGGTGTTCTCACCCTCGGCGGCGATGTGGCGCTGCTTGATGCCGGTGCGCTGCTGGATCCACTCGTCGGAGGTGTCGACGGTCTTGGCCAGCTCGTCATTAATCACCACACGCGCCGGAAGATAGGAGCCGACGCTGCGGATAATGGATTTCCTGTCAGTCACGCGGATTTCGCCTCGGTTTCGGGAGCCGGCGCTGCCTCGGTCGAGGGCGCCACGCTCAGAGTGGGGAAGCGGCGCATGCCTTCGCCGATCTTGTCCATGACCCGGCTGCGAGCCATCTCGTAAGCCAGGCTGAGGGCGCCCTTGAAGCCGACCTCGTCGGTGCCGCCATGCGACTTGATGACGATGCCGTTGAGGCCGAGGAAGACGCCGCCGTTGATGTTGCGGGGGTCGAGCTTGCGGCGGAGCGCCTGCAGCGCCTGGCCGGCGATCGCCGCGCCGAGCATCGAGATGAGGTCGGCCTTGAGCGCATTGCGGATGTAGGCGCCCACCTGCCGGGCCGTGCCCTCGGCCGTCTTCAGCGCGATATTGCCGGCAAAGCCCTCGGTGACCACCACGTCAACCGTGCCCTTGCCGATATCATCGCCTTCGACGAAGCCGTGATAGACAAAGCCCTCGCCGCTGGCAGCGTGGAGAATCCGCGCGGCTTCCTTGACCTCGTCGTGCCCCTTCATCTCCTCGGTGCCGACATTGAGCAGCCCGACCGTGGGCAGTTCCTGGTCGAACAGCGCCCGCGCCAAAGCCGCTCCGAGGATCGAAAAATCGGTCAGCTGCTTGGCGTCGCCACCAACCGTCGCACCGACATCGAGCACGATGATGTCGGTGCGCAGCGTCGGCCAGAGCGCAGCGATCGCCGGTCGGGAGATGCCTTCGATCGGCCGGAGGCAGAAGGTGGCCATCGCCATCAGCGCCCCGGTGTTGCCGCCGGAAATCGCCACATCGGCCTCGCCATCCTTGACCGACTGGATGGCCGCCCACATCGAAGAGGTGCCGCGGCCCTTGCGCAGCGCCTGCGAGGGTTTCTCCTCCATCGAGATGACGACCTCGGCATCGACGATACGCGAGACCTTCCTGAGGTCCGGGAACTCGTCCAGCAGCGGTTTCAGCTCGGCCTCGCGACCGTGGAAAATGAAACTGGTGTTCTTGCGCTCGCGCCAGAACAGGCGCGCGCCTTCGACGGCCACGCGCGGGCCCTTGTCGCCGCCCATGGCGTCAACGGAGATACGGATGGAATCGCTCATCGCCGCCCGGTCCAGCGTCCCCTGACGGAGACAGGTTTCAACATACTCAAACGCTTACCCCAGACAAGATACCACCCCGACGCATGGCCGGCCTAGAGCGCTCATCGCTGCGGCCAAACGTCGAAACGCCGGCGACCGACGGCGCTCTAGCCCTTGTCCTCGGGAGTCTTGAGGATTTTGAGGCCGGCAAAGGGCAGATCGCTTTCGGTATCGCCATCGTCGCGCAAGGCGCCAAGGCTTTCACCCGGCTGGCGCGGATACGGGTCGAGGGTCAGTGCCAGGGTCTCGATGATCAGCGCCGACAGATCGGCCTCGTTGCCCTCGAAATGGTCGGGCACATCCTCGCCGTCAAGATCGACGAAGATCTCAGCATCGGCGGGACCGGCATAGACCTTCTCGCCACCGGGCAGAAATACCCGCTCGATCGGCTCGACGATCTCCTGCGTGACCGGCTCGAGCGACACCACACTCGGCTGCACCGTGGTGGCGATCAACCGTCCGGATACCCGGATGCCGCCCTTGAAACGGACGGCGTGGAGCTTGACCTCGAGCTTTTCCACCGCGGTGATCCCGAGCTGCTCGGCGATCGCCAGCCGATCGGCAGCGCCCACCACCAGCACAAGGTCGCGCCCCGCCGCCGGCATCGAATCGAGGCGGATGCTGGCATCCGCAATGCGCAGCTGTTCCGAACTCATGCCGCCGCCGCCATGTCGAGGCGCCCCCCGACGATATCGGTCAGCGCCTGCGCGGCCAGCGAGTCGGATTGAGCGAACAGGTAGGCGGCCAGCTGTGGCGCGTGGACCGACTCAGCCTCGGCGTACACGTTGCGGCGCAGCACCGACTCGACGCCGGGCCGGTCGCCGCGGTCCATCGCCTCGTTGAGGCTGGTCATCAGGCCGTAGAAGATCTCGCTCATCTTGCGGACTTTCTTGGGCACCGCCATGTCCCCTGCTCCCAGCTCGCGCAGCGAATTGTCCATGTCCTTGAAGAACAGATCGAACAGCGCCTGGCTGAACTCGGCAGCCGATTTCTCGGCCCGCAGGCGCCGAAACAGCAGCGACAGGTGCAGCGAGATCATGTCGAAGCGACCGGTGACCGTGTCGGGAATGCCCCAGTCGGCGTAGAAGACGGGTTGCCGGGATTGCGCCACAATGGCTGTATAGATGGCATAAACAGCGTCGGAGGACGGGTTTTTCCTGAACAAGTTCAATATCATCAGTCGCACTCCGCGGTTTTGCGGGACAAGGTGCTGCCGGTGTGGAAGGGTTCGTGCAAGGATGCAAGCCAGCTTGCCAGCGGGCGCCTTTGACAGCTACACAGTGCCCGCTCGGCCAAGGCCGTGCTAATAGTAGACAGCGATCGGGAAAGTCAAATTGATGCCTCTGCGCACCGTCACTAACCGCCTGCTCCCGATGACCGCTGCGGTACTCCTCAGCGTGTCGCTTGCAGCATGTGGCAGCGGGATGAGTCTCACGCAGTCCAAAGCCCGCGGCTACGAGATCTCCGAAGACGCGGTGGCACAGATTCGCGTCGGCCAGAGCGCCGCGCTGGTCACTGCCGTGCTCGGCTCGCCGCAGATCACCAACTCGTTCGCCACCGAAACCGCCTGGTACTATTTGGGTGAGAAGGTGCAGCAGACCGCGTTCGGCATGGAACTGAGCAAGCAACGCACCCTGCTCGTCGTCTACTTCGACAAGAAGAACAAGGTGGTCGATACCGAGCGGCTGGGCGTCAAGGACGGCAAGTCGTTCTCGATCGAGAGCCGTCGCACGCCGTCCTACGGTCAGGACCGGACCTTCCTCGAGTCGATCCTGTCGTCGATCTGACGTCGATCGCAAAGCCGATCAAACCCACCGACCGTCATCCCAGCGAAAGCCGGGACTGCGCGGACGTTTGGTCAGCACGATCTCCTCCGGTCGGTCTTTGCAGGGCCGCAAAGACCGTGCGCCTGGACTAGTCGGATCACGGGGTCCCGACTTTCCTCGGGATGACGGCCACTGATCGAGACGAACTGCTCAGATATCGCCGGCTGGCTGCGCCCTGCCCGGCCGGAAGCTGACCCAGGCCAGCGCCAGGATCGCCGCGGCGGCGACCGGAATGGCCAGCAGGTTGATAGCTTCCCAGCCGATCAGTTGCAGCAGCAGGCCTGAGGCGATCGAGGCCAGGGCCATCACGCCGAACACTACCTGCTCGTTGGCGGCCTGCACCTTCGCCGCCTCTTCAGGCCGATAGGCTGCCGCGAGCATGGCGGTTGCGGCAATGAATCCGAAGTTCCAGCCAACGCCCAGCAGGATCAGCGAAATATCGAAGTGCAGCGTGGTGACGCCGTGGAGGTTAACCCCCGCGGCGACCAGGATCAGCAGCAGCCCGATGGCCGCGGTCAGCCGCGCGCCGACCCGCTGGATGACGGCACCGGTGACGAAGCTTGGCGCAAACATCGCAACGATGTGCCACTGGATGGCAAATGCCGCGTCCTCTGTGGTGTGCCCGCAGACGTAGACCATGGCCAGCGGCGCCGCGATCATCACCAGCACCATCAGCGAATAGCTCGCGGCGGCAACGACCATCGGCACCCAGATGCCAGTATCGCGCAACAGCACCGGCAGCGACCTGCCAGCCTTGCGATCCTCCGCCCGCTTAACCGTCGGCGCGAGGCGGGTGCGGCTGATCACCGCGATGGCCACCAGCGCCAGCAGGCCCATGACCAGGTAAGTCGCGGCAAACTCATGCCCCGGGATCCAGCCCTTGGTGTGTGCGGCGAGCTGCGGACCGAGAAAGCCCGCCACCACCCCACCGAACAGCACCCATGAGATCGCCCGTGACTTGAGGCTGGCCGGGACACTGTCGGCCGCCGCGAAGCGGTACTGGTTGGCGAAGGCCGCCGGTAGGCCGAACACCGCCAGCGCCAGGCAGAACAGCCAGAACTGATCGAGCCAGGCCGCCAAGGCGGCAATGATGCCGGCCGGAATGGCGATCGCCGCGCCGAGCATCAGCCCCTCGCGGCGGCCAAGCGCGTGGATCAGCAGCGCCGCCGGTCCAGTGGCGAGCGCTGTCCCGATGATCATCAGGGTAACGGGGACGGTGGCAAAACCCTTGTCGGCAACCATGGTGGCGGCAGTGAGCGAGGCGATCGACATGATGATCGCCTGGTTCGACCCCAGGATCGCCTGAGCCACGGCCAGCAACCCGATATTGCGGAGCGGCGAGCCGATATTGGTGGCGCGCTCATCCATGGCAGCCTACCTGGACTTCGTCGCTTCGTCGTCGCGCCCCGCGGCGCGCGCCACGCCGTCGAGCACGGCATTGACCATCTTGGGCGCGTCATCCTCGTAGAACGCCTTGGCGACGTCCACGTACTCGGTGATGACAACCCGCGCCGGAATATCCTTGCGCCGCAGCAACTCAAACGTCGCCGCACGCAGGATCGCCCTGAGCGTCGCGTCGATACGCGGCATCGGCCAACCGTCGACCAGCGCATTGTCCACCGCGGGATCGATCTGCAGTTGCGCCTTGATCACCCCGGTGACGATCTGGCGGAAGAAATCGGCATCGGCCGGCAGATATTCCTCGCCCTCGACCTCGCGGCCGACATGGATCGCGCTGAACTGGCTCAAGGTATCCTCGAGCGTCTGGCGACCCACGTCCATCTGATAGAGGGCCTGGACGGCAGCGAGGCGCGCCGCGCCGCGCTGGTTGGCAGTGCGAGGGGCGGATGGATCACGTGGCTTGGGCTGGGCCATATCTGGGGAATTCATTCTGTTGTGCGCGTCGAACGCGCAATGAGCTGCCCGCTGGCTTAGCCACTGGACGCGGGAACCGCAATCTCAATCGTCGTCGTGATTGGGCTTGTTGCGCTCGTCGTCACCCAGCTCGGTGAGGAAGGAGCGGAAATCGTCGGCTGCCGAGAAATTCTTGTAGACCGAAGCGAAGCGCACGAACGCAACGTCGTCGAGCCCCTTCAGTCCTTCCATCACGAACTCACCGATTTGATCGGAGGTCACCTCGACGTCGCCCAGGCTCTCGAGCTGGCGGACCACGCCCGAGATCATGCGCTCCACCCGCTCCGGCTCGACGTCGCGCTTGCGGATGGCGGTGCCAACCGAGCGCGCCAGCTTGTCACGATCGAACGGCACCTTGCGGCCGGATTTCTTGACCACCAGCAGTTCGCGCAGTTGCACGCGTTCGAAAGTGGTGAAGCGTCCGCCGCAGCTGGGGCAGATCCGCCGGCGGCGAATGGCGTTCGAATCCTCGGTCGGGCGGCTGTCCTTGACCTGCGTATCGTCATTTCCGCAATAGGGGCAGCGCATCGATGTTCCTCTTCACTCATGGGCCTGCGCCCCGGTCCCTGCGCGCCGCCCCTCTCCCCGTTGGGGAAGCCGGACGAGGGGCGAGCCCTCGCCGGCAGGTGGCGCGTTACGCCGGATGGGGGCGCAGCCCCAGGCCATCTTAGTCGGCGTAGATCGGGAAGCGGGAGGTCAATGCCATGACCTTATCGCGCACCGCCGCTTCCACCGCGGCATTGCCTTCGTCGGAATTGGCTTCGCGCAGACCATCCAGCACCTCGACGATCAGCTTGCCGATCTCGCGGAACTCCGCCTCGCCGAAGCCGCGGCTGGTTGCCGCCGGCGTGCCGAGACGAACGCCCGAGGTGACGAACGGCTTTTCCGGATCGAACGGAATGCCGTTCTTGTTGCAGGTGATGTAGGCACGGCCGAGGCCGGCTTCCGCCCGCTTGCCGGTGGCGTTCTTCTTGCGCAGGTCCACCAGCATCAGGTGATTGTCGGTGCCGCCCGAGACCACGTCGAGGCCGTTCTCGATCAGCGTCGCGGCGAGAGCCCGGGCATTGGCCACCACCTGGCGGGCGTAGGCCTTGAACTCGGGCTGCAGCGCCTCCTTGAAGGCCACGGCCTTGGCCGCGATGACATGCATCAGCGGACCGCCCTGCAGGCCGGGGAACACCGCCGAGTTGATCTTCTTGGCGATGGCTTCGTCGTTGGAAAGGATCATGCCGCCGCGGGGGCCGCGCAGCGACTTGTGCGTGGTGGTGGTGACCACGTGCGCGTGCGGCACCGGCGAGGGGTGCACGCCACCGGCAACGAGGCCGGCAATGTGGGCCATGTCGACCATGAGATAGGCGCCGACTTCATCGGCGATCTCGCGGAAGCGCGCCCAGTCCCAGACGCGCGAATAGGCGGTGCCGCCGGCGAGGATGAGCTTGGGACGGTGCTCGCGGGCCTTCTGCGCCACCTCGTCCATGTCGAGCAGGTGATCGTCCTGGCGGACGCCATAGGAGACGACCTTGAACCACTTGCCGCTCATGTTGACGGGCGAGCCGTGCGTCAGGTGGCCGCCGGAGTTGAGGTCGAGCCCCATGAAGGTGTCGCCCGGCTCAAGCAGCGCCAGGAAGACGGCCTGATTCATCTGCGAACCGGAGTTCGGCTGGACGTTGGCGAAATTGGCGCCGAACAGTTGCTTGGCGCGCTCGATCGCCAGGTTCTCGGCGATATCGACATACTGACAGCCGCCGTAATAGCGCTTGCCCGGATACCCCTCGGCATACTTGTTGGTCATGATCGAGCCCTGGGCCTCGAGCACGGCCTTGGACACGATGTTTTCGGACGCGATCAGCTCGATCTCGTGCTGCTGGCGGCCGAGTTCCAGCTTGATGGCCTCGGCGATCTCGGGATCGGTTTCGGCCAGTGTGTTGGTGAAGAAACGGGGAAAGAGCGGAAGGGACGTGGCGGCGCTCATTTGGCGTCTCCCGAGGCAGCAGGATTGAGGGCGTTTCGGCTGGCGTGCGTGTAGCACGCCGGTTCCGGCGATTCCAAGCTGAGGAGGGCCTGGCAATATCTGTGGATCGTCCGGTGCATGCGGGCTCCCATGAGGTTACGAGGGGTGCCCAGGCGAGCGGCAATTGCTCGTTCGCGTTCCCCGATGGTGCCCCATCTGATCTCGCCAGTCGCGCGAACGCTCCCTTATCGCAGAGTTGCCGCAGCTGTGAAAGCCCCTGCCGTGCCTCGGGCAACTATGCCGGTGTCGCAGCGTTGTCCTCGTAAGCGTCAGCTCAACAAGAAGACCAGGAGTCTCACATGAAAAAGCTCGCTTCCGCCATCGTCGCCGCAGGTCTCACCGGCATCATGATGATCCCAGCCCCCGCCAGCGCCGCCTCGGTCAATGTCAGCATCGGCGCCCAGCAGCGCTACGTCTCCGAGCGCTGCATGGAGCATCCGAACTGGCGCGGCTGTGGCGACTGGCGCCGCAACCATAGCCACTGGACGCACAACGACTATCGCAACTGGTACCGGTGGAACCAGCCGAACCTGGGCAGCGTCGCCGCGGGGATTTTCGGCTTTGCCGTGGGTGCGGCCATCGTCGGCAGCATGAACCGCAACAGCGATTCCTATGACCGTTACGACGGTCACGTCGCCGCCTGCGAGGCGCGGTATCGCTCGTACAACGCCGAAACCGACATGTTCCTCGGCTATGACGGCCGCTACCACCGCTGCAATCTCTGATTGCCGTTGGCGGGGGCGCCCGCGCGGCGTCCCGGCCTAGCCCTTGGGCGGTCTGACGAAGTGCACCAGCCGCCCGCAGCGCGGCACGAGGTTCATCCAGCCGGGGATGTCGCAGTCGATGACGGCGATGCCTCCGGTTGGAAAACCTCCAATCGGCTCGCCGCTGCCGCTCAAGCTCAGCGCCGTCCGCTGGGTCGCGCTATTGTGCCCCACCAGCATCAGCACCCTGGCGTCCCCGCCCCGCTCGGCGAGCAAGCCAAGATAGTCGTGGTCGCGGCGGTCATACACCGCATCGCTCCAGACCAGGTCGGCCGGCGGACTGTCGGCAGGCAGGCGCGCCATCGCCAACTCCAGCGTTTCGCGCGTGCGGCGGGCGGTGGAACAGACGATGCGATCGGCCAGCCAGCCCTGCGCGCCAAGGGTTTCGCCGATCCATCGTGCGGCCGCGATACCCCGCGGCGCCAGGGGGCGATCGAAATCGGCGAGCCCAGGGTCATCCCAGGCGGATTTGGCATGACGAACGAGGATGAGGCGGAGCATCCGTCGATCGTAGCTGAAGCTCTCGCCGAGGCAACCGCAACAGCCTGACGGGTGCTGTCGGCACACGCGAAACTGCGGGGATACAGCGTTGCTGCACCCCGGTCCGAGGCCGAGTCGCTATAGTGCGCAGATGATTCGCACGACTGAGACCACACGATGAGCGACGATCCCGATACCGTTCCGCCCGATGGCGAGAGCAAGCGGATCGTAGACCTCCGCCAGGCGCTCGAAGAGCGCTATCTCTCCTACGCCCTCTCCACCATCACGCAACGCGCCCTGCCCGATGCACGTGACGGCCTGAAGCCGGTGCATCGCCGGATTCTCCACGCCATGCGGCTGCTGCGGCTCGATCCGGGTGGCGCCTACAAGAAATCGGCCAAGGTGGTCGGCGACGTGATCGGTAGCTTCCACCCGCACGGCGACCAGTCGATCTACGACGCGATGGTCCGCCTGGCGCAGGATTTTGCCATGCGCTATCCGCTGGTCGACGGCCAGGGGAATTTCGGCAATATCGACGGCGACGGGGCAGCGGCCTACCGCTACACCGAAGCCCGCATGACCGAGGTGGCCTCGCGGCTGCTCGAAGGCATCGGCGAGAACGCGGTCGACTTCAAGCCGACCTATGATGGCGCCACCGAGGAACCCTCGGTGCTGCCGGCAAACTTCCCCAACCTTCTGGCCAACGGCTCGACCGGCATCGCCGTCGGCATGGCCACATCGATCCCGCCGCACAACGTGGACGAGATCTGCGACGCGGCGCTGCACCTGATCAATAACGGGCGCGACGCCACCACCACCGCCGATGTGATGCACTATATCCCCGGGCCGGATTTTCCGACCGGCGGCATCCTGGTGGAAAGCCAGGCTTCGATCCTCAATTCGTACGAGACTGGCCGCGGCTCGTTCCGGCTGCGGGCCCGCTGGCAACGGGAAGACAAGGGCCGCGGCGTCTACCAGATCGTCGTCACCGAAATTCCCTATGGGGTGCAGAAGTCCAAGCTGGTCGAAAAGATCGCCGAGCTGCTGCTCAACAAGAAGTTGCCGCTGCTCAAGGATATCCGCGACGAGAGCGCCGACGACGTCCGGCTGGTGATCGAGCCGCGCGCCGGCACGGTCGACCCGGCGATCCTGATGGAGCAACTGTTCAAGCTCAGCGACCTCGAGCAGCGCATCTCGCTCAACATGAACGTGCTCGACCGCGGCGTGGTGCCGCGGGTGATGAGCCTCAAGGAAGCGATCGTCGCCTGGCTCGAGCACCGCAAGGACGTGCTGGTGCGCCGCACCAACAACCGGCTGGCCGAGATCGCCCGCCGGCTCGAGGTGCTCGACGGCTACATCGTCGCCTATCTCAACCTCGACGAGGTGATCCGCATCATCCGCGAGGAGGACGACGCCAAGGCTTCGCTGATGGCGACCTTCAACCTGACGGACGTGCAGGCGGAAGCGATCCTCAACATGCGGCTGCGCTCGCTGCGCAAGCTCGAAGAGATCGAGCTCAGGACCGAGCACAAGACCCTGAGCGAGGAGCAGGCCCATCTCAACGCCCTCATCGCGTCGGAGCGGCGGCAGTGGGGCGAGATCGCCAAACAGATCGCCGAACTGAAGAAGGCCTATCCGAAGTTCGAGAAGGACGGTGTCACCCCGCATCCGCTATGGGGCCGCAAGACCGACTTTGCCCAGGCGATGGAGATCGACCACGAGGAAGTGGCGACGCAGATGATCGAGCGCGAGCCGATCACCGTCATCCTCTCCGAGAAGGGCTGGATTCGCTCGATGCGCGGGCACACCACGGAAATCGATGAGAAGGGCTTCAAGACCGGCGACCGGTTGAAGCTGTTCATCCACGCCCAGACCACCGACAAGCTGCTGCTGCTGTCGACAGGGGGCAAGGTGTTCACCCTGGCCGGCGATCGCCTGCCCGGCGGCCGCAGCCAGGGCGAGCCGGTACGGCTGATGGTCGATATCGAGGAGGGCCAGGACCTGGTCGACCTGTTCGTCTACCGGCCCGGACGCAAGCGGGTCATTGCCTCGCGCAAGGGCGATGGCTTCGTCGTCGCCGAGGACGAACTGATCGCCAATACCCGCAAGGGCAAGCAGGTGCTGAACGTCTCTGGCACCGAGGAGGCGCGGGTGATCGCCCCGGTCGAGGGCGACATGCTCGCGGTGATCGGCGAGAACCGCAAGATGGTGGTGTTCCCGCTCGAAGAGCTTCCCGAAATGAGCCGGGGCAAAGGCGTGCGGCTGCAGAAATACAAGGACGGCGGGCTGAGCGACCTCAAGACTTTCGCCTCCGATGCGGGGCTCACCTGGACCGATTCTTCTGGCCGAACCTATACCAAGGCAATGGCCGAGCTGACCGAGTGGCTCGGCGAACGGGCCTCGGCCGGTCGGCAGCCCCCGACCGGGTTCCCGCGCAACAACCGGTTCGTCGGCTAGTGGCCGCTCGCGACTGCGTGCTGTTCGTCACGCATCGCTGGAGTCCCAGCATCGCGGCGCACTATCGGCGGCTGCAGCGACAGGCCGGCCACCTGCTGGACGTGCTGCTGGTCTACCAGGGCGAGGCGGTTCCCGCCGGTATGACCCCCGACATCGTAGTGGCCGGTGGCGAGATCGCAGCGATCTTCCCGAACCGGATCGCCGAGGGCGGCAGCAACTGGCCGTTCCATTCGGCCGATCTGGTATGGATGACAGCCGCGGGAATGGCGCCGGCTTCCAGCTACGAACGGGTCTGGGCGCTGGAGTACGATGTCGATTTCAGCGGCGACTGGGCAACGTTCTTTGGGCAGGCCGTGAACTACGACGGCGATCTGCTGGGCGTCGACCTCCGCCCGCTCAGCGTGACGCCCGGCTGGTGGAACGCCGGGGGCTATCGGCAGCCGGGGGGCCTGCCCGAGCCGTTGATCGGCTTCTTCCCGATCGTCTGCGCCAGCCGAGCGCTCATCAAGGCCTATCGCAGCGAACTTGAACGGGAGGATTGGGGCGGGCATTTCGAAATGGTGCTGCCCTCCTTTGCGGCGTCGAGAGGTTTCCTCGTGCGTGAGATCGGCGGCGATACCGACCATACCCCTTGCGAGCGGCGTGGCCTCCACTACACGACGCCGCGCATGGTCGGCAAAGTGGCCGCCACCTTCACCTTCCGGCCGCCCCGGTCGTTCCGCTACTACGTCGAAGCCCCCGGGGTGTTCCGTCAGCCCGATCGGTTGTACCACCCGGTCAAGTCCGACCTTCCCCTGGCAACGCGCCTGGCGTTCCGCTGGAAGCATCTTGGCGATCGGTGGGTGCTGGTGCGCAATCGGCTGTTGCGGCGGGACCCTCCCCTGCGCCATTAGGAGCTTCCGCACTGAGCAGGACGACGCCGGAGAATAGCCCACCTTGACTGAGCCTACGCACCGCCGCGACTGCGCGACATTCGTCACGCACGTCTGGACCCCTGAAATCGCCGCGCACTACGCCCGGCTTCGGCGGGAGGCCGAAGGGGTGCTCGACGTCTTCCTCGTTTACCAGCAGGGAAACGACGAGCACGTCCTGCCCGAAGGGCTGCAACCCGACGTGGTGGTCCGCATGGCCGACAGTGCGCCGCATTTCCCACTGCGTTACGAGGAATATCTGCAGCGCCCCGACCCGTGGGGCTACGTCGATCTGGTCTGGCTCACGGCGTTCCTGTCGTCCCGGCTTGCGGCCTATGAGCGGTTCTGGCTGGTGGAGTACGACGTTGATTTCTCCGGCGACTGGGCCACATTCTTCAGCGCGGCTGCGGCCTATGACGGCGATCTGCTGACCACCCGCATCCGGCCGCTCAGCGCCGATCCGACCTTTCACTTCGCCCCGATCTATCGCCAGCCGGCATCGGCTCCAGCCGACCCGCTGGTGGTGTTCATGCCGATCTCGCGCATCTCCCGCCGCCTGCTCGAGCACTATCGCGACACGTTGCTGCAGCCCGGCTGGCACGGGCATTTCGAGATGGTGCTGCCTTCGATGGCGCGGGCCGACGGCTTCGTCGTCGCCGAGATCGGCGGCGACGATGCGCTGGTGCCGGGGGAGCGACGCGGGTTGCACTATGACGGTACTTTCGCCGATCTCAAGTCGACGCGCACCACGCATGCCTACCGGCCGCCGCGCGGCTTCCGCTACTTTGGCGACGCGCCGCGTCGGTTCCGCCAGCCCAATCGCATCTACCACCCGATCAAGGTGGGAATGACGCTACGCCGCCGTCTGCACATGCGCTGGCTGCCGCAGTTGCAACAATTGCGGGCGTTCTCGCGCTGGCTGAGGGGAAAGCGCTGAGGCTTACTCAAGCCGACGCCAGCCCAACGGGCCGCGTTGCACTTCGAGCGGCCGGAACTGGCCCTTGTAGGCCATCTTGGGCGAATCCTTCACCCAATAGCCGAGGTAGACATAGGTGAGCGCCGCCAGCTTCACCTGCTCGATATGATCGAGGATCAGCAGGTTGCCGAGCCCGCGCTTGTCGAGCAGCGGATCATAGAAGCTGTAGACCATCGACAGGCCGTCGGGCATCACGTCGGTCAGCGCGACGGCGACAAGCGGGCGCTGCGGGTGCGAGGTCATCCGATACTCGACCACCACGGTCTGCACCGGAGTATCCTCGACCATGTACTCGTAGTCGACGAAGCTCATCTGGGTCATGCCGCCGCCGGCGTGGCGGGCATCGAGATAGCGCTTGAACAGTGCAAACTGCTCGGCGGTGGCGCGCGGCTGGCATACTTCCACGGCGATATCGGCGTTGGCCTTGAGGACACGGCGATAACGGGCCGAGGGCGAGAATTCCTGGGCCACGATGCGGACCGATTGGCAGGCGGAGCAGCCGTCGCAGGCCGGCCGGTAGATCAGGTTCTGGCTGCGGCGAAAGCCATTGTCGCTCAGCAGATGGTGGAGCGACGCCGCCCGGCGACCGGTCAGGTGGGTAAAGAGCTTACGCTCCTGACGACCCGGCAGATACGGACATGGCATCGCCGCCGTGAGGAAGAGCTGGGTGTTCTCGGGCGTCTGATCGGTCATCGTCGTCCTTCGAGCGATGCCCAGAGGATAGACGCGACCTGATGGCCCGGCAATGGTCCATCATGCCTCAGCGCACCGGGATCAGGCGGAGTGCATGCCGCCGGAGCGCCAGAAGCGCTGCATGGGCGAACGGCGCAGCATCAGCGTGCCGACGATGAGATCGTGCAGCATCTGCTGGCGGGGGGTGAACAGCGCGAACAGGATCGAGAACGGCCAGGAGATCCATACCGTCACCCAGAACAGGATGGGGTGGATGAGGATGCTCCAACCGTTGAGCGGCGTGCCGCGCACCGGGGTCAAGACGATATCCATCATCTGCATGCCGACCGTGGCGCGCATCGGCGAGCCGAGCGTCGCGGCGTAGTAGCCCAGGATCGCCACCGGAATGATGATCGGCAGCGCCAGCAGCCCAAGCCCCAGCGTCACGATGCCGAAAATGCCGCCGACCAGCAGCGCCGCAATGGTAATGAAGGTGATGATCACGCAGTCGATGAGCCACGCCGCAGCGCGGCGCAGCAAGACGCCATCGAACAGTTCCGGCGCGCTGGACGGGTCGGGAAGGTGATCGCTCATGGTGTTGCCCTGGTTCATGAGCAAGAGATGGGGACCATGAGGTCCCACACAAGTGGTCGGGCGGAAAAAGGCTGATCCGGTGCGGGTTGCCCCCCACCCTTGTCCCCTCCCCGCAAGGGGGAGGGAGATCCCTACACTGACATCGAGGCTGTAGTCCCCCTCCCCCTTGCGGGGAGGGATCAAGGGTGGGGGTCCGCAGCCACCGGCTCCTGGGATCTACTTGTTCAGCAGCCGCGCCGCCTCGAGCGCGAAATAGGTGAGGACGCCATCGCACCCTGCCCGCTTGAAGGCCACGAGACTCTCCAGCATGGCGCCCTCGCCATCGATGGCCCCGGCTTCGGCCGCGAAGCGGATCATCGCGTACTCGCCTGACACCTGGTAGGCGAGGAGCGGCACATCGAAGGCGTCGCTGCAACGCTGGATGATGTCGAGATACGGCATTCCCGGCTTCACCATCACCATGTCGGCGCCCTCGGCGATATCCTGCGCCACCTCGCGCATGGCCTCGTCCGAGTTGGCGTAGTCGAGCTGGTAGGTGCGCTTGTCGCCGACCAGCCGGCTACCAGAGCCCACCGCCTCGCGGAACGGACCGTAATAGACCGAGGCGAACTTGGCCGAGTAGGCCATGATGGCGACGTGGTCGAACCCCTCGTCGTCGAGCGCCCGGCGGATGGCGGCGACGCGGCCATCCATCATGTCGGAGGGCGCAATGATGTCGGCCCCTGCCCTTGCCTGCATCAGCGCGGCCTTGACCATGGCCTCGACCGTCTCGTCGTTCAGGATCTCGCCACCGCGGACCAGCCCGTCCTGGCCGTCCGACGAGTACTCGTCGAGCGCCACATCGGTGATGAGGCCGATCTCGACCCCGGCATCGCGGATGGCGCGAACCGCCTGCCCGGTGAGGTTGTCCGGATTCCAGGCCTCGCTGCCGTCAGCATTGCGACGGTCGTCTTGTGTATTGGGGAACAGCGCCAGCGCCGGAATGCCCTGGGCGGCGGCGGCCTTCGCCGCCTCGACCACGAGGTCGACGCTCAACCGCTCGACACCGGGCAAGGTACGGATGGCGGTGCGTTCGTTGCGTCCCTCGATGATGAACAGGGGCCAGATCAGGTCGTGCGGGGTGAGCACGGTCTCGCGCACCATGTTGCGCATCCAGCCGGTGCGGCGCAGCCGTCGCTGGCGCCGACCACCGAGAAAGCTCATGTCGTGCTTGGGCCAGTTCGTGCTCATCCAGACGCTCCGTAGGAGCCTCCCCCATGCGTGGCAGGGTGAAATGCTCCGAGTCCTTGGTTGTGGCGCTCGCGAGCCGGGAAAGTCCGCAACCTTGCCGAGCGCTCTAGGGTCGCCGCGCTTCTATCAGGCGCCGGCGCTTCGCGCCAAGGCTGCGCTTGTCGCACTCAGCCATCCGCGCTATCCACGCGCTATGGATTTGAAGAGCGAACTTGCCGGACGCTACCTGCGGATCATCGCCATCGTCGCGTTGCTGCTCGGGCTAGCCGATGCGTCGCGTCTGCTCGGGGTTTCGTCGGGCGCGGTCAGCCCGATCGCCCAGCTCGGCCCGACCGGCTTCGCGTTCCTCACCGTCTTCTGCCTCGCCCGCCTGTTCGCCGCGGTCGGCCTGTGGCTGCGCGCCAGTTGGGGCGCGGTGCTATTGGTCGGAGCCACCGTGGTGGAGCTGGCGCTGTATCTGGGCGGCGTACCCGGGGTGGAGATCGGGGCCTTCGGATTCGCCCTGCGACTGCTGATGGTGGGCGGGATCGCGGTGCTGTTCTTCCTCAACTTCCGGCTGCGCCGCGCCCACGACTAGGCGCTCGCAAGGGTCGGTAACGGACGATTCAGGTTACAATTTTCTGACCCGCGGTTACCTCTCGTAAAGCCAAATTCCTGAACTTTTTCCGTAAGATAGTTTTAAGTCTACGGCTTAAGGCGATCTTATTTGGGCCCCCGTAATTTGGGGCCTATGAGACGCGAAGAAATCGCGCAAGACGACAGGACAGTGAGGCAACAATGGCAATCAAATCCAACGCCGCAGAGGCAATGGTTCCGGAAGAAGCCCAGGGGCTGAAGCCGCTCTACCTCGAAGCCGTCAGCCGTGTCGAACGGCTCCATCGCCGGCTGCTCGACCTGATCAAGGACGAGTTCGACCGGATGGGCTGGGACGACATCAATCCCGTCCAGGCGCTGCTGATGTTCAACATCGGCGATGCCGAGATGACCGCCGGCGAGTTGCGCTCGCGGGGCTACTACCTGGGCTCGAACGTTTCGTACAATCTCAAGAAGCTGGTCGAGACGGGCTACATCTTCCAGGAGCGCTCGCGCTCCGACCGCCGCTCGGTTCGCATCCGCCTTACCCCCAAGGGCGAGGAAGTGGCCGAGGTGATCGACGAACTCTACGATCGTCACCTCAAGTCGATCGAAAAGGTCGGCGGCCTCAACGGCGAGACCTTCGAGGGCCTCAACAAGGCGCTGGGTCGGCTGGAGCGCTTCTGGGTCGACCAGATCCTCTACAAGCTCTGATCTCGATCAAAGCTCACCCAACCAGTGTGGCATCCTTGCCACAACAGGTTCAGCAAACGCCGGCTTTAAGCCGGCGTTTCTTATTTATGCCCAGAATGCAGCTATTGCATCGAACCAATTGCGGATCGATCCCTCGTCGCCGCAAGTCCCTGGGTCCTGTGCGTCCGATCGTCCGGCAGTTCAAACCTGCTTGACCGCGTTGGAGCTATTCCGGGGTCGATGCTATGAGGGACAACCTCTCGGATTGGCGACTTTGGGTGACTTGATGCGACTGAATCGACGGAACCTCCTCACCTCCATGGCGGCGATGGGCGCTGGTCTCGCGATGCCGGCGATCGCGCGGGCGCAGGAAGACAACTTCTGGGACTCCCTCAACAAGGAGAACCGGATCAAGAACGTCGACCAGGAGGGCAACACCGCGACCGCCAAGAGCCTCGTCGATACCATCGAGCCGATCCTCAGCTACGACACCTCGTACAACCTGCAGCTCGCCATCCAGAACTACGAGGCGTTCATCGCTGCCAACGGCAGCTGGGAAGCGCCGACACGCGAAACTTTCGGGCTGAAGCTGGGCGTGTCGCGCCGCGCCGCTGCGCTGTTGAAGCGTCGCCTGATGATCAACGGCGACATGCCGCTCGAAAAGCGCGTCAACGACGAGTTCGATGCGGGGCTCGACGCGGCAGTGCGCCTATTCCAGGCCCGCCATGGCCTGGTCATCAACGGCACCGTGGACGAAGCGACCTTCTACGCGCTGTCCGTGCCGGCCGACTACCGCCTCAACCAGCTCCGCCTCAACGCGCAGCGCATCGATCAGTGGGCTTCGGCGCTCTCCGATCGGTACGTCGTGGTGAATATTCCGGCTGCCATGGTCGAGGCGGTCGAGGGCGCGCAGGTGGTGCAGCGCCACAACTCGGTGGTCGGCAAGGTCGACCGCGCGACGCCGATCCTCAACTCCAAGATCTTCCAGGTGAAATTCAATCCCTACTGGACGGTGCCCAAGAGCATCATCGAGAAGGATCTGATCAAGTACATGAACGAGGATCCGGAGTACCTGACCAAGTTCCGCATCCGCATCTTCGACGGCAAGGGCAACGAGATTCCGCCGACGGCGATCAACTGGCAGACCACCGAGGCGGTGAAGTACACCTTCCGGCAGGACCCGGGCGGCGAGAACTCGATGGGTCACTGCAAGATCGACTTCTACAACAAGTACGACGTCTACATGCACGACACGCCGCAGAAGGCGCTGTTCGGCGAGAACGCCCGCTTCCACTCGTCGGGCTGCATGCGCTGCGAGAACATCGAGGAGCTGGTGGCCTGGCTGTTGCGCGACAATGGCGGCGGCTGGACCCCGGAAAGCGTGATGGCTGCCTGGGAACAAGGCATGCGCGAGGATATCAAGCTCGACGTGCAGGTCCCGATCCACACAACCTACATCACCGCCTGGGCCAACCGGCAGGGCACGGTGAGCTTCCGCGACGACGTCTACCAGTTCGACGCGCAGGGCATCGTCAACTTCGCCCAGGGCTGATCGAGATGGCCGGCCCCGACGACAATCGTCCGGCCGGCCGACACCCTTCCGGGCAGCGAGTCCTCTTCGAGTTTACGCAACTCGGCCAGCAGATGCGCGTCGCCGCCATCGACGAGGCGACCGGCACCGAGGTGGTGGTCATCGCCCCGTTGAGCGCGACCCCGTTGCAGATGCGGTCGCTGGCGCTCGGCAAGCTCCGGCGCAAGCTCGGCGGCGAGGAGCCGCCACCATCTCCCGGGCCAAAGCCGGCGAAATACGCTTAGTCAGTTCTCGGATAGCCGCGCTCCCCACTCACGGTGTGACCGGGGTGAGATGAGCAGCCGCCCCCTAATTCCCCGTCACGTACTTGGCCAGATTGTCCAACGAAGACCTCAACCCCTCGTGGTGGTCCTCCTTGCTGATGCCAGGGGGCACGTCCTCGGCAAGGAAGATGACGCGCGTGCCGCCTTGGGCCGCCTCGAGGTCCCAGACCATACGCATCGTGCCGGCAAAGGCGGGGTCATCGCTTCTGAAGCGCACCAGTTGCACGACCCGCCGCCCAGGCACCAGTTCGGCGAACTCGGATTCGACGACATCGGTATCGGTGGTGGTCTTGCCGTGGCCGGGTGCGTCGTAGTGCAGCGCCATTCGGAAGGCGCCACCCGGGCGTGGTTCGAACTCGAGGAGTTCGCCGGTCATCCCCTGTGGAGGCAACCACGCCAGCAATGCCTCGCGATCGACGAACGCCCGGTAGATGGTCTCGGCCGGCGCGGCGATGACCAGCGATGCCGTATCGATGCGCAGGTGATCCGCCATTCTCGATTTCTCCCAGCAGTCCCGCGTCGATCGATCAAACGTCGGGCTTTGATACCAGTTCAACAAATGTATCGCGGATCGCAGGCGGCTGCAGTTGCCGCGGCATCCACACATGCATGTCCAGGAAATGCCCGGTCAGCCGGAAGGCGTCGGCCACATCGTCGCCAGTGGGATCGGCACTGGTGATCAGGAATGGCGGCAGTCGCAACAGGCGGGGCAGATAGGGTTCGGCGGCGGCGCGGCTCACCGCCCTGCCCGATTTTGGCGAGACATGCGTCAGTTCGCGCGTCACGCCGGTTGCAGCGCAGCTCGCGAGGTCAAGACCGAAGCCCAACTCGTCGAGCAGGATCAGCTCGAAGCGCGCCACCGAGGCACCGAGCTCGAGCAGAGTGCCCTGCTGGTCGAGAATGCGAATGGCCAGCCCGAGCAGGCGGTCATGCGGGTCGCGCTCCGGCAGCAGGCGCAGGTGCTCGCAGACGATCTGACTGGCATAGAGTTTTGCCCGATCGGCGATCAGTCCGGCGGCGCGGGCCTCGAGCAGCTCCAGGGTGAAGGTGCCCAGATGCTCCTCCAGCCGCGCCCGCCAGCTGACCTGTACGGAGTTGCCGGGCTGCAGGGTCGCGGCGAGCTTGGAGGAACGGCCTCCCCGGATCAGCCCGAGCTGCCGCCCCCTGCCCTCGACCATCACTTCGGCGATGACGCTCGACTCGCCGTGCCGGCGAACGCCGACTATGAGGCCCTCACCGTCCCACTGCATGGACTGTCACGCCTCCGCGCGCTTCACTTCTGGTGCGGGTACTCCAGCCCCATCTCGCGATAGCGCTCGGGATCGTCGCCCCATTTCTCGCGAACCTTGACGAAGATGAACAGGTGCACCGGCACCTCGAAGATCTCCATCAGTTCCTTGCGCGCTTCGGCTCCGATCGCCTTGATGGTCTGGCCGCCGGCACCCAGGATGATCTTCTTGTGCGTGTCACGGGTGACGTAGATCAATTGGTCGATGCGGTACGAACCGTCCTTGTTGATGGTGAACTTCTCGCCCTCGACCGTGGCGTTGTACGGGATCTCGTCATGGACGCGCAGGAACAGCTTCTCGCGCGTCACTTCGGCGGCAGTGATCTGCAGCGTCAGGTCGGTGAGCTGGTCCTCCGGGAAGTGCCAGGGACCGAGCGGGATGCGCTCGAGCGCCCAGTCGAGGAAATCCTGCACGCCACTGCCTGATAGCGCCGAGATCATGAAAGTCCGCTCGAAGCGCAGCCGCCCGTTCAGGTCTTCGGCGAGCTTGAGCAGCTTTTCCGGCCTGATCAGGTCGACCTTGTTGAGCACCAGCACCTTGGGGTGCGGCACGTTCTCGAGGCCCTCCAGCAGCGCTTCGATCTCGGGGGTGACGCCACGTTCGGCGTCGACGATCAGCGCCACGAGGTCCGCATCGCCTGCCCCGCTCCAGGCTGCGTCCACCATGGCGCGGTCGAGCCGTCGCTTGGGGGCGAAGATGCCCGGCGTGTCGATGAAAACGATCTGGCCGTCGCCCTCGGTGACCACGCCTCGGATCATCGAGCGCGTCGTCTGCGCCTTGTGCGTGACGATCGAGACCTTGGTGCCCACCAGCGCATTGAGCAGTGTCGATTTACCGGCATTCGGCGCGCCGACCAGCGCGACAAAGCCGCAGCGGGTGTTTTCGCCCGCCACCGGCAGTTCGGCGGCTTCGGGCATTTCGTTCTTGTCGGTCATATGGTGTCGCGCCAGACCTTCTCTCGGATGAGGAAAGCCTCGGCGGCCTTGTGCTCGGCCAGCTTCTTGGAGGGGCCGGTGGCGGTGATGGCCGGGAAGTTGCCCAACCGCACCGCAATGGTGAATTCCGGCGCGTGATCGGGGCCGGTGCGTTCGATCTCGGCATAGAGCGGCGGCTCGAGCCCCCGGCCCTGCGCCCATTCCTGCAGTGTGGTCTTGGGGTCGGCGCGGACGTGGCCGGCATGGGCGAGTTGCTCGCCGAACAGCCGCTCGACGATCTCGTAGGCCTGGCCCAGGCCGCCATCGCAGAAGATCGCCCCGATCACCGCCTCGGCAATGTCGCCAAGGATGGCGTCCTTGTTGGCGCCGCCGGTGCGCGCCTCACTGTCGCCGAGGTTCATTTCGGAGCCGAGATCGAGCTGCCGGGCGATGGCCGCGCAGGTCTCCTTGCGCACCAGGGTATTCAGCGAGCGCGACAGCTCGCCTTCATTGGCCTTGGGCATCCGCCGATAGAGCATGTCGGCCACCACCAGACCGAGCACGCGGTCGCCGAGAAACTCGAGCCGCTGGTAGGAGCGCTCGATGCGCTTGCCAGGCGAGACGGCGCTCGAATGGGTCAGCGCCCGATCGAGCAGGTCCGGGTCGGCAAACCGATATCCCAGACGAGCCTCGAGCTTTTCGTGCGAACGTCCCTTCCCCATCAGTTCACGGACTGGAACATCCGATCCCAACGCACGTTGGCCGGCCATTCCCACAGCTGCCACGGCGGCAGGTTGTTCTTGATCGAGAAGAAGCGCGCCTCGGCCTTGCCGATCAGGTTGTCGAGCGGCACGTAGCCCACCTGGTTCAGCACCCGGCTGTCGGCAGAGCGGTCCCGGTTGTCGCCCATCATGAAGAAGTGCCCGGCGGGAACGACATACTCGGCGGTGTTGTCGAGCTGCTCGTTGTCGGAGATTTCCTGGATGGTGTGCTTGACGCCATTGGGCAGAGTTTCAGTGTAAACGATCACCGGCACGGTGGTCATGTAGCTGTCGGTGTCCTCGGCGGTGCCGATCTGCTCGCGCTCGACCATGGTGCCGTTGATGTAGAGGCGCCCCGCCTTCATCTGGATGCGGTCGCCCGGCATGCCAATCACCCGCTTGATATAGTCTTCGTTGGTGATTTCGTTGCGGAACACGGCGACATCGCCACGCTGCGGCTCGCTGCCGAAGAGGCGGCCGTTGAACGGCAGAGCGATCGGGAAGGAGTATTTGCCGAACCCCCAGGCCCACTTGTTGGCGACGAAATAGTCGCCGATCATCAGCGTCTGCTGCATCGAAGCCGTCGGAATCGAGAAGGGCTGATAGAGGAAGGTTCGGAAAATCAGCGCGATCGCCAGCGCCTCGATGATCACGATGATCGTCTCGAGCAGCTCGTTCTTCTTTTTGCCGGCCTTGGCTTCGGCTTTCGACATGGACTGGCTCATTTCTCGCCTCTGCCCCCAGGGGGCAAGTGGTTACGGGAGGGCCGCCGCCTGGTCAACCGGCAGCGCCTCGATAATGACGAACGCCTGCGCCATGCCGCCGTCGTCGGTAATGGTCAGGTGGATATGTGGCTTGTGACCGGCCGGAACAAGCCGCTCCAGAATGCGGGCAGCGCCATTGGTCAATTTCATGGTCGGCTTGCCCGAAGGGAGGTTCACGACGCCCATGTCGCGCCAATAAACGCCGAAACTAAGGCCGGTCCCCAGGGCCTTCGAGCAGGCTTCCTTGGCGGCGAAGCGCTTGGCGTAGGACGCGGCGCGCTGCGCCCGGCGATCGGATTTCTGTCGCTCGAGCTCGGTGAAGATCCGATGCGTGAAGCGATCGCCATAGCGCTCCAGAGTCTTCTCGACCCGCTTGATGTCGCACAGGTCGTTGCCGAGACCGATGATCATGACAGCCCCCTCGACCCCGGCTTGACCGCCGGGATGGCCGCGAGTTCCGGCGGCAGGGCATCGGCCGGATAGGCCGGCACCTTGTACTGGACCAGCGAGACCAGCGGCACGCCGACTTCGGCTTCACCGGCAGACCGGTCGATCAGGCACGCAGCGGCCACCACATTCGCGCCGGTCTTGCGGATCGCCTCGATGCACTCACGGATCGAGATACCAGTCGAGACGATGTCTTCGACGATGATCACCTTTTCGCCGGGTTGCAGTTCGAAGCCGCGGCGCAGTTCGAACTTGCCCTCGACGCGCTCGGTGTAGATCGCCGGCACCCCAAGGTGTCGCGCCGTCTCGTAGCCCGGAATGATGCCGCCCACCGCCGGAGAGACGATCTGGCTGACGTCACCATAGCCTTCGGCGCGAATCTTCTGCGCCAGGGCGCGGCAGAGCTTCTCTGCTTTGGCCGGGTGCATGAACACCTTGGCCTTCTGCAGGAAGATCGGCGAGCGCAAGCCGGAGGAGAGGATGAAATGCCCCTCGAGCAAGGCGCCGCTCTCGCGGAACAGGTCCAGTACTTCGTCGGTGGTCACGCGGGCTCCTCTTGCCGTTCGGGCGCAGTCCATTCCAGCCGATCCAGCGAGCGCGCCTCGGCGACACTGGCGCGCTGTACGTCAGAAATCCCGGCCGCCAGCTTCAGCGAGTTCAGCACATCGGTGAGCTGGGCGAGGTCGCGGACCTCGATCTGGAAAATGAACCGATGGAAATCGGGCGATTCCATGCGCATCACCAGATTATGGATGTTGGCCTCGCAGGCCGCAATCACCGTGGAGATCTGCGCCAGCGATCCGGGCTTGTTCTGCGCCTGCATGGAGATGACGCAGGGATGATCGCGCTCCTCGCGCCCGGCGATGTCCCAACGCACGTCGATCCAGGCGACGTCGCTGTCGTAGAGCTCGGACAGGGCGTCGGAGTGGATCGGGTAGATGGTGATCGGGGTATCGGGCGTCATGATGCCGACCAGTCGATCGCCCGGCACCACGCCTTCGGGCGAAACCTCGACACGGGTGTTGAAATCGAGTTGGGTCAGCGCCGCCTTGGCGCGCGGACCGGAGCGCGGATTGCCCGGGACGCGGAAGCGGAACTCGTCCGTGGCCTTGAGCGCGAACCAGCCTTCGGCCTTGTCGGGCACCGGCAGGTCGATCTTCTTGCGCCGCCGCTTGATCCCCTTCACCTCCATGACCTGGGTGTCGAGCTCCTCGCCGCCGATCTTGCCTTCGCCCAGTGCAATCAGCAGGTCGCGCTTGCCGGGCTGACCGAGACCTTCGGCCAGCACCTTGAACTCACCGTCGTCGAGGCCGGTGCCCTCGCGCTCGAGCAGCATCGAAACCATATGTTCGCCCAGCGCATAGGCGCGGGCCTGCGCCTGCTGGCGCACGGCGCGGCGGATCGCGGCCCGCGCTTTGCCGGTGGCGGCGATGGTCTCCCAGTTCGACGGCGGCAGGTGGTTCTGATCGCGGATGATCTCGACCTCGTCGCCCGAGCGCAGTTGCGTCACCAGCGGGACGATCTGTCCATTGATCTTGGCGCCGACGCAGGTGTCGCCGATATCGGTGTGCAGCGCATAGGCGAAATCGATCGGGGTGCCGCCGCGCGGCAGCGCGATCAACCGGCCCCTGGGCGTGAAGCAGAACACCTGATCCTGGAACAGCTCGAGCTTGGTGTACTCGAGGAAATCCTCGGTCGAGGAGCCGGCCGTCAGATGGCTGATGGTGGAGCGCAGCCAGACGAAGGCCTTGCTCTCGTTCTCGATCTTGTGGATGTCGGTGGCGCCCTCCTTGTAAAGGGCATGCGCGGCGATGCCGAGCTCGGCGATACGGTGCATCTCCTCGGTGCGGATCTGCAGCTCGGCGCGCTGCCGCCCTACCCCGACGATGGTGGTGTGGATCGAGCGATAGTCGTTATGCTTGGGGACCGAGATATAGTCCTTGAAGCGGCCCGGAACGACCTTCCAGTTGGTGTGGACGATCCCCAGCGCACGATAGCAATCGGCTACCGTCGGCACGATCACCCGGAAGCCGATCATATCGGACAGCTGCTCCAGCGCGATCTGCTTGCGCTCGATCTTGGTGAAGATCGACCAGGGTGACTTCACCCTCGCCGACACCCTGGCATCGATGCCGTCGCCCTTCAGCTTTTCGCTGAGCTCGGTCCGGATGGTCTTGATGGTGTCGGCGAATTCCGACTTCATCTCGTCGAGGCGGTCGGTGATCGCCTTGTAGTGGTCGGGCTGCAGCACCCGGAACGCCAGGTCCTCGAGTTCCTGGCGCATGTCCTGCATGCCCATGCGGCCGGCCAACGGCGCATAGATATCCATCGTCTCGGTGGCGATGCGCTTGCGCTTGTTTTCCGGCATGAAGTCGAGCGTGCGCATGTTGTGCAGCCGGTCCGCGAGCTTAACCAGCAACACCCGCACATCGGCGGAGATGGCGAGGAGCAGCTTTCTGAGGTTCTCGGCCTGCGCCTCCTCGCGCGTCACCAGTTGCAGCCGCTCGATCTTGGTCAGCCCGTCGACGATGGCGCCGATCTCGGGGCCGAACAACTGATCGATCTCGGCGCGGGTCGCATCGGTATCCTCGATCGTGTCGTGCAGCAGGGCCACTGCGATCGAGGCATCGTCGAGCTTCAGATCGGTGAGAATGGCGGCAACTTCGAGCGGGTGGGCGAAGTACGGGTCGCCCGAGGCGCGCTTCTGCGTGCCATGCTTCTGCATGGCATAGACATAGGCCTTGTTGAGCAGCGCCTCGTCGGTATTGGGGTTGTAGGCCTGGACCCGTTCGACGAGTTCGTACTGACGCATCATAGGGTTGCCGCACTCTCCTACGCGGCCCCGCCTCGGCGGCTTACGTCGCAACGGCGCGAGATTGCCCGGAACCGTCCCAGAGCATCTCACCGTTATTCTGAAACGGTGAGATGCTCCAGGTCTTTGGTTTGGTCACGTTCTCGAACCGGAAAAGTCTGCAACTTTTCCTGAAAACGCTCCAGGACACTTCCTGATCCCGCGCGAGCGACGATGCAAACAAAAAGGCGCCGGGCGGAAACGCCCGACGCCTCAAGACTATATATGCGAGATCAGGCGACGATCAATCGTCGCGACGCTCCGGCGGGGCGAGAGATTCGATACCGCGCAGCAGTTCGTCTTCCGAGATGGTATCGAAGGTGTCGCTGTCTTCGTCGGCGTTGGCATCGAGCAGCGGCGCAGCGTGCTTCTCGGGCTCGTCGACCTCGACATATTTCTGCAGCGAGTGAATCAGATCCTCGCGCAGGTCCTCGGGAGAAATGGTGCCATCGCCGATCTCGCGCAACGCCACGACAGGGTTCTTGTCGTTGTCGCGATCGACGGTGATCGACGAGCCGGCCGAGATCATGCGAGCGCGGTGCGCGGACATCAGCACGAGATCGAAGCGGTTCTCGATCTTTTCAATGCAGTCTTCGACGGTGACGCGGGCCACGTACGTCTCCAGGATGTTGTGGGATCAAGGGGTCCTCATACACGAGCCGACCGATGGGAGCAAGGTTCTCGCCCCCGCTACACAACAGCGTGTTTTTGCCACAACCAAGCGCGATCTACGCAGTTTTTGTTTCGTGTGACGAAACAATGACTTGGGCTCATAACTCGAAACCCGACCGGCTCCCTCCAAATTTATGGGGATTGCAAATTCCCGGGATTAAGCGCGTATTCCGAACTTAGGGAGCGGACCACGCCTTAAATAGGCTACCCTTCGATCCTAGCGGTAAGCCAACGATAGTTTATGCCGGGCAGCCTGAGAGGCCGGCCGCCCCGGTCAGGAGAACGGGCATGTCAATTGATCCGCGCGAGAAGACAGTTCTCTTCATCGATGGGGCCAATCTCTACGCCACCAGCAAGGCCATAGGCGTCGACATCGATTACCGGCGGCTGCTCGCCGAGTTTCAGTCCAAGGCCTACCTGCTGCGCGCCTACTACTACACCGCCCTGGTCGAAGACCAGGAATACTCCTCGATCCGACCGCTCATCGATTGGCTCGACTATAATGGCTTCACCGTCGTCACCAAGCCGGCCAAGGAGTTCACCGATGCGTCGGGACGCCGGAAGATCAAGGGCAACATGGACATCGAACTTACCGTCGATGCCCTGGAGATGAGCCAGTACTACGATCATCTGGTGCTGTTCTCCGGCGATGGCGATTTCACCGCTCTGGTCGCGGCGCTGCAGCGCAAGGGCAAGCGTGTCACGGTGGTTTCGACGCTGACCACGCCGACCCCGATGATCGCCGACGACCTGCGCCGACAGGCGGACTTCTTCATGGATGTTGCCGATCTGGCCAAGACCGTGGGACGTACGCCGCCGCCCGAGCGCGCGTCGGCACCCGCGGAGCGCGCCGCCCCCGTCGACCGCGCCATGGCGACGGCGGACCACAAGGGCAGTTGAGTTCCCCGGCATTCTCGTTCGACCGGCGGGCAATGCTGGAATCGCTTGATTGTCGCGCGCGCGCGCCGGAAAAGTCGGGAGACCTTTCCCTCATGCTGCTCCACTCGACGGTACCCATTGCCCGAAACCAACCCGCCGCACGACTGCCCGCGCTGCCCGCGTCTCGTGGCGTTTCGCCACGACAACCAGCGCGCCTACCCGGATTTCTTTAACGCGCCGGTGCCGACCTGGGGGGATGAGCATCCAGGCCTGATGATCGTCGGCCTCGCGCCTGGCCTCAAAGGGGCCAACCGCACCGGCCGCCCGTTCACCGGGGACTATGCCGGCGACCTGCTCTACGCCACGCTCAAGAAGTTCGGACTCGCCACCGGGCACTACCGGCAGCGCCCCGATGACGGGCTGGAATTGCAGCACGTCCTCATCGCCAACGCGGTGCGATGCGTGCCGCCACAGAACAAGCCGACCGGCGACGAAATCAAAACCTGCCGGCCGTTTCTCGGCGCCGCAATCGCCCATCATCGGCCGCGCGCCTTCCTGGCACTCGGCCGTATCGCCCACGATTCACTGCTGACGACCCTGGGGGAAAAGCGCGCCAGGTTCGCGTTCGGCCATGGCGCCGAACACCGGCTTTCTGGCGGCGCCACACTGTTCGACAGCTATCACTGCTCGCGCTACAACACCAATACCGGGGTGCTGACCACGCAGATGTTCGAGGATGTGGTGGGGCGCGCGGCCGCAGCGATCCGGGGATGAACGGCCCTCATCGACATCCGGCCTTCGTTGACATCCGCAGATTCCGGATGACAACCTTCTCACGCTGTTTTTCTCAACACTCCAAAAGGAAGCGCCTATGCATGCCGTGAAGACCGGACTGTCGATATTGGCCGCCTCGTTCGCCCTCTTGGCCGGAACGGCCGCGCAGGCGGAGACAGTGAGCGAGGTCACCGTGATGAACGGCGCCCGCGCCGTGCCGGCGACGGTGGTGGTTCCGGACGGCGAGGGCCCCTTCCCCGCGGTGGTGATGAACCACGGTCACGGTGGCGGCAGGCAGGAAGGCGGCGGCTTCACCCGCCTCGCCAAGGCGCTGGCGGATGCCGGCATCCTGACCATCCGCATGGATTTCCCCGGTAGCGGCGACAGCAAGGAGTCCTTCACCGAGGGCTACCTCAGCAACATGATCTCGGACTCGAACGCCAGCCTCGCCTACCTGCTGGCGAACTTTCCCGCCGACCCGAACCGACTGGGTATTCTCGGCTACAGCATGGGCGGCCGGATCGCGCTGACCATCGGCGAATCCGAAGGCAACCCCTACAAGGCGATGGGCCTGCTCGCTCCATCCGCCAATCCGGGCAAGGACCTGCTGCTGTTCTTCGCCGGCGGATCGGAAGCCGAGTACGAGCGACTCTATGCCGAAGCTTCCAGCGACAAGGGCTATGCCGACTACACCACAATGTTCGGGCAGCAGCAGAAGCTGAGCAAGCAATGGTTCGACGAGCTTCTCGCTTCGAAGCCGCTCGAGAGCATCAGTGCCTACAAGGGCGCCATGCTGGTGGTGCACGGCGACAAGGACGAGGTGATCAAGCCGGCCGAGAACGAGGCCGTCGTCGCCGCCTACCCCGCCGCCTCGATCGTGCTCGTCCCCGAGGCTGATCACGGTTATGGCTTCTACAGCGACCAGCCCGAAGTCAGCGCCCTGGTGGAGAGTTCGTTCGCGAAGTTCTTCAGCGAGGCGCTGAAGTAAGGAACAACTCGACAATGCGAGGCGATGGAAAGGGAGCAGACTGCCCCCTCCCATCCTCCCCCATTATGGGGGAGGTGCCCCTCTGGTGCATTTGGCGCGATCGAAGACAGAGCCTCGACTCTTCACCTCCCCCTTTATGGGGGAGGCCGGGAGGGGGCAGTCTCTCTCGGTCGGGAATTGCGACTAAAGACCTGGCCTTATCCAATGCCCAGCGACAGCGAACGAGGCGGGACTACCCTCGCCCGCCTTCTTTCATGATCCGCGACTTGTCACGGTTCCAGTCGCGGTTGCGCTCGGTCTCGCGCTTGTCGTAGCTCTTCTTGCCCTTGCCGACGCCGATCAGCAGCTTGGCGCGGCCCTGCTCGTTGAAATAGAGCTTCATCGGCACGATGGTGTTGCCGGCGCGTTCGACATCCTGGCTGAGGCGCGCCAGTTCCTTCTTTTTCACCAGCAGCTTACGTGGGCGCTTCTCTTCGTGGTTGAAGCGGTTGGCCTGCAGGTATTCCGGGATGTGGGCATTGATCAGCCACAACTCGCCGCGCTCCGGCGAAGCGTAGGCCTCGGTGATCTGGGCCTTGCCGGTGCGCAGCGACTTCACCTCGGTGCCGGTCAGCACGATGCCAGCCTCGAGCGTGTCGGTGATCTCGTAATCGTAGCGGGCCCGGCGGTTTTCCGCGATCGGGCCGGTGACGATCATCGCCGGTTTGTTGGGTAACTTGGCCATGGTTTCCGAGCGAATGGTGTTTGGCGAATAGCGAATAGCCAAACAAGCGGCCGCGGGGCGTCCCCCTATTCGCTACTAGCTCCTTAGTTGGGCAGCAGGCCCGCGTGCGACAAGGCCGCGTCGATCGCCTTTTCGTTGTCCTTGGACACCGGCACCACCGGCAGGCGGAACTCGTTGCGGCAGAGCCCGAGCCGGGCCGCCGCATATTTCACACCACCCGGATTGTTCTCGAGGAACAACGCCTTGTGCAGCGGGAACAGCTTGTCCTGCAGCGCCAGGGCTTCGGAGAAATTGCCCTGCTGGCAGGCGTTCTGGAACAGTGCGCTGAGGCGCGGTGCGACATTGGAGGTCACCGAGATGCAGCCGTGGCCGCCATGCGCATTGAAGCCGAGCGCCGTGACATCCTCGCCCGAGAGCAGGATGAAATCTGCCCCCAGACGCATGCGCTGCGCACTGGCCCGCTCCATGTTGGCGGTGGCATCCTTGACGCCGAGGATGTTCGGATGCGCCTCCTTGAGGCGCACGATGGTGTCGACACTGAGATCGACCACCGTGCGGCCCGGTACGGAATAGAGCACGATCGGCAGCGCCGTCGCCGACGCTACGGCGGAGAAGTGCTGGAACATCCCTTCCTGGGTCGGTTTGTTGTAGTAGGGCACGACCGATAGCACGGCGTCGGCACCGACATCCTCGGCAAAGCGCGCCAGCGACACGGCCTCGGCCGTCGAGTTCGAGCCGGCGCCGGCGATCACCGGCACGCGCTTTGCCGTCACCTCGACACAGATCTCGATGACACGACGGTGCTCTTCATGGCTGACGGTCGGGCTTTCGCCGGTGGTGCCGACCGGCACCAGCCCGTGCGAACCCTCGTTGATCTGCCAATCGACGAAGTTGCTGAAGGCTTTCTCGTCCAGCGCCCCGTTCGCAAACGGAGTGATGAGCGCTGTGATCGAACCTCGCAACATTTCGGGTCAGTTCCTCGTCGTATGGCGCCGCCCCTTGGCGGTCGCAGCTGTGGTTGGTGGGGCCATGTGGCCAGAACATGGCCACATCCCGATCATCGGGGGGCCACAATCGCGCACCATAGTTTTTCTCGTGCGGCGCGACAAGCAAGCTGTCGATAGAGGGCGCGGCGTACACCCACAAGGACCGAGTGGCTAACCAAACGTTCACGCGCCGCGTGCAAAGTCTGGGGCACTGCAAGGGCGGGGGCACCTTGTTGGACTTCTATTGCGGACCAACAGGACGGTTACCATGGTTGTTGCGAGAGGCGCGGGACGCCTGATCGCTGCAGGAGTTGTCGCCCTTGGCGTGCTCGGCGCTGCAACGCTGCCGATCGTGCTGTCGCGCGCCAACGACTCGACCAGTGCCGATGTGGTGGTGCCGGTCGCCCGGCCAACCCCGCTGATGCCCGCGGTGCAGGCCTCGCTGGTCGATCCGGTGACCACCGGCTCGATCGAAAGCAAGCCTCAGGCCAGTGCGCCGTCAGCGTCGAGCCAGTTCACCCAGGCCCTCGACCTGCTTGCCGAAGGCAAACAGCCGGAAGCCTATGAGCTGGCTCGCAGCCTCACCGATGCGGTGGAGCGCCGAGCCGTTCAGTGGGCGGCAATCTACTATGGCAATGGCGAGGTTCCGGCGGCCTCGGTGCAGGACTTCATCGCCGACGCGCCCGATTTTGCCAAGGGCGCCGTGTTCAGGACGCGACTGGAGCAGGCTTTGCTCCGCGAAAAAGCCGACGGCCCGACGCTGATCAAGCAACTGGGCGGCGCCATGCCCAACACGCTTGCAGCGCAGATTGCTCTCGCCGAAGCCTATCTCGCAGCCGGGCAGAAGGACCGGGCCACCCGCATCGCCCGCGCCATCTGGACCGAGAACTTCCTCGACAAGGCGACCGAAACCCGGGTGCTCGACAAGCTCGGAAGCCTGATCGATCGCGAGGCGCATTGGGCGCGGGCGGTGCACCTGATGATGCACGACCGCGCCAGCGGCGTCGAGCGGCTGATGCCATACATGACGTCGGCGCAGAAATCGCTGGCCGTCGCCCGCAACGCCGTGTCGCGCAACGCCAAGGATGCCAAGAAGCTGCTCGACGCGGTCGATCCTTCGATGCGCACCAACTCGGTCTATCAGTTCAGCCGGGCCCAGCGCGCGCGGCAGTTCGAGCTGTGGGACGAGGCCATCAACTGGCTCGACAAGGCCAAGGGCATTCCGCCCGACGCAGAAGAATTCTGGTACGAACGCCGGGCGCTCGCCCGCCAGTTGCTGGCGCTGGGCGAGGTGAAGCGCGCCTATCGCGCCGCCGACGGCTATCGCGAAGGGCCGGAAGGCCGGTTGGTGGAAGCGCATTTCCACGCCGGCTGGATCGCGCTGGCTTTCCTCAAGGATGCGAAAGCCGCCGCGCCGCATTTCGAGGAGATGACGAAGCACTCGACGCTGCCGGATTCGGTGACGCAGGCCAATTATTGGCTCGGTCGCGCCCGACAGGCGCTGGGTGACGAGGCCGGGGCCAAGGAGGCCTTCACCAAGGCTGCCGCGTTCGGGACGATCTATTACGGCCAGCTCGCCCGCTCGGCCCTCGGCAAGTCGTCGACCGAACTCCGCGACATGCCGGCATGGAAAGAGGCCGAGGCCGGCTTCGAAGGCCGCGAGCTAGTGCGGGCCGTGCGGGCCCTCGCCGATAACGGCCACAAGGAGCTCGCCGTCCCCCTGCTGCGCAGTTTCGCCGATGGCTTCACCGACGGCGCCGACCTGTTACTGGCAGCGCGCCTCGCTCAGACGCTTGACGCGCACCACCTGGCCATCGCCATCGCCGACACCTCCGAGAAGCGTGGCATTCCGCTCGATCTGTTCAACTTCCCCAAGGATGGCCTGCCCAGCACCAAGCTGGCCTCGATGGACCACGCCGCCATCTACGCGATCACCCGGCAGGAGAGCCGGTTCCAGGTCGACGCCATCTCGTCGGCCGGTGCCCGCGGCCTGATGCAGCTGATGCCGGCAACCGCCAAGGAAACCGCCGGGAAGCTCGGGGTGAAGTACTCGGCGAGCCGCCTCACCAGCGACGCTGAGTACAATACGTTGCTCGGCTCGACCTACCTCAAGGCGCAGCTCGAACGCTTCGATGGTTCGCTGCTGCTTGCCGCCGCTGCCTACAACGCCGGCGCCGGCAACGCGCGCAAATGGGTGAAGACATTCGGCGATCCGCGCTCCGACGCGATCGACCCCGTGGTGTGGGTGGAATTGATCCCGGTGCAGGAAACCCGGACCTATGTGAAGCGGGTGCTGGGCAACTACCTGGTTTACCGGGCGCGGCTCGGCAAGGACGACGTGAGTATCGGCGAAGCGCTGCGCAAGATCCCCGGCTGATCGACAACAGGTGGGAATTGCGCAACCGGCACTTCGGGTGTCGCCAAACTCTGCTATTGCTCGATGATGTTCTCGCGCCCGCGCCTGCCGCCTGACGACCATCCGAGCTTCGCTGCCCTGCCGGTGACCCGGTACACCGTCGGGCCGGCGGACGAGCAGGTGGCGGTGCACATTTCAGGGCGGCTTGCGGTGGGGCGCGTTCCCCTGGTCTGCGTGCCCGGTTACCAGCGCAACATGACCGACTTCGCGGATTTCGCGAACCGCTTCCATAGCGTCTATGGCGACGACTGGCCGGTGGTGCTGGTCGACCTCAAGGGTCGCGGCCGCTCCTCGGATCGGACCGACAAGTCGCGCTACATCTCGACCGTCGACGCCCTCGATCTGATCCAGGTGCTGGCGGCCCTGGCGGTCGATGGCGGCATCTTCGTCGGCCAGGGCTATGGCGGCCAGGTGGTGATGGCACTGGCGGCAGAGCGCCCCAAATCGGTGCTGGGCGCCGTTCTCGTCGATGCCGGACCGGTCTCCGACCCGCGTGGCCTGGTCCGCCTGCGCAACAATCTCAGAGATCTCGAGGGAAACCGCTCCGAAGCGGGCTTTCGCACCATGGCGCGCCGTATGCTGGCGCCGGACTATCCGGCCGCGCCGGAAGGGCTGCTGGACGTCCTCGCGGCCCGCACCCATTATCTCGACAAGCGCAACCGGGTTCGCGCCCTGTTCGACGCGCACCTGGCCAAACTGCTCGAAGCCTTCGAGCACGACGATATCCTGGTGCCGCAGTGGCCGCTCTATGAGGCATTGGCCCATTCGCCGCTGCTGCTGATGCGCACGCAACTGACCGAGCAGCTTCGCCGCGAAACCTTCGAGGAGATGCTGCGCCGCCGGCGCGATGCCGAGGGCTACGTGATCGAAGGCTCGGGGTCCCCTGCCCTGCTCAATACCGACGAAGATGTCGGCCCGATCGCCGAGTTCGTCCGGCGGCTGCTGAAGCGCCGCCCCAAGGCCGCCTGAGCCGGACTAGATCGTTTCACCGCTCGACGCTGCAAAGGCACGGTCCCTTGGTCTGGCCGGCCCCGTGCCCAACCACCGGGTCATTCCCGAGAAAGCGGGACCCTCTGTTTTCTTGGCCTTACGCACCATCGCAAACGGAGCTCCCCGCTTTCGCGGGGATGACCCGGTGATGGAGCCGGTAAGCGGTGCTGAGGTCCCTCAATGTCCCCGGCCGATCAACCTGGGCCGTGAGACGCCCTAGTTGCCGGCCGCTGCCTTCGCGGTCGCCAGCGTGGCAGCGATTTCCCGCGCCTGCTCGCGCCAGTGCTCGCGACCGATGCGGCCGCTGATGCCCAGATGCGTCTCGATCCACGCAGCGTTCTCGTCGGTCAGCTCGGCGATCTGGTCGAAGTGGTAGAGCCCAAGCCGGTTGAGAGCGGTCTCGATGATCGGGAGGATGCCGATCACATGGGTCAGGTCGTCCTTGGCGCCAAGGCGTGGACCGGCGAGCCCCTCGGGTTTGCCCGGTGGCTCGCCGCTGTCGAGGCCGACCGCCAGCTCTGCGGCCCGCGCCGCGGAAGAGACGGCAGCGCCCGAGGCGCGCACGGCTTCGTCGGCAGCAAGCTCGGGCAACTCGGCCCTGCGTACCTTGGCGACAGTGGCGCGACGGGGCGACCAGTTGCCCTCGATCGCCCGCATGGCCGCCGCTTCATCGTCTTCGGCGGTGGTGGTGGGTGCCACAGCTGCATCCAGAGGCGCCGGCCCATCGCTATCGGAGGCCTCATCCGGGCGCAGCGGGTTGGCGACGTTCGCAGCGTCCGTGGGCTCGGCGAGCACCGGCGCGGCGTCGACATCGACATCCTTGCCCGCGGAACCATCGGGCTCCCCGAGCGCCGGATCGATCGCGACCGGCTCGCCTGCGGGCGGCTGTTCCGCGGGCGGCGCCAGGCTCGGCTGGGCGGGCGCCGCATCGTCGGCGACGAGCGGAACAGTCTCGGCGGCGGTGACCGGTAGCGGCTGCAGCGCAACGACGGCAGGCGTCGGCTCGGGATCGGCAGCTGCCCTCTCGACCGGAAAAGGAATGACCTCTGCGCTTGCACCGGTGGCAACCGACGCCGCAGGCGCCACTGCCGCGGCGCGCGGATGCGCTATGGCGCGACCCGAGGTTGTCGCACCGGCGACGCGTGCCGGCGCCATCTGTTCGGTGGGCTTTGCCGCCGCGACATCCGGCAGGGGCGCGATGCGGGGAATGTGGATCGCGGGTGCCAGGGCCCCGGGCTGGTCGCCTGCGAGGGCCAGCAGCGCTTCGGTAAAGTCGGGCGCCGGCACATCTGCTGGAGCTGCCGGCGCCGGCGTCTTCACCACCTCGGCGATCACCGGCGCCGCAACGAGGGCCGGGGTGACACCTTGCGACGTTCCGTCGGCCGGCGCAGCCGCCGGGCTGGCGACAGGCGGAACGACGCTCGTCGCCCTGCCGCGCGCCAGTCGCACGAAAACCAGCCGCGCCAGCGAGCCGATGACCGCTCCACAGAGGAACGCCACCAGCAGCAGCATGGCGATCTCAAACAGGTGCGCAGGATTCAGCATGCCGCCGCCTTATCCTTTACGCGCGCCAACCGACAGCCAGCCGGTGCCGAGGCCGATGACAGCGGCGCCAAGCACGAACGGCCAGTACACTTCGAGCAGGTAGATCAACGAATCCAGGCTCATCGCTTCGCTACTCGTCGGCCAGGGTGAACACGATGCGACGGTTCGCCTGCTTGCCGGCCCGCGTCTCGTTGCTGGCGATGGGCAGGCTCTCGCCGTAACCGATGGCATAGAGGCGCTCGGGGCCGATGCCTCGCAGGATCAGCGCATC